>CANQHX010000104.1 GCA_947623905.1 uncultured Lachnospiraceae bacterium | reverse complement strand
GAGAGACGCGCTGTGCCTGTATGATCTGTCTGACAGCAAGGATCCCCGCTTCCTGGGGAGATCAGAGGGAGCGCGGCCCTGGGGCTGGCGCTATACATCCGAAATCATGGTATATGACGATGGAAGGTTCGGCATAAAGTGTATTGACATCGGGGAGGACGGCAGCGGCGGGCAAAGCCCGGAATGCAGATGGCAGATATACGATGCAGATGCCGGAAAGGAAGATTTTCTCATACTGCGAAAGGAATATGATATGCCGCCGGGCACAGACGCGGAGCGGCTTGCGGCGCCCGGTGGCGGAGAAGCCGGCTGAGCGGCAGATAAGAGGGAACAAAGGTCCTGTCGGAATTGTTCCCTCTTTTTATGATCCGCATGTGTCCGGTCGGTTATTTGACCGCTTTTTCGGCAAATTCGGTTGTGACCAGATCCTCATAGGGCACCTGGGCGTCCAGTTCCCCCGCGTCCATGAGAATATCCTCCAGCAGTTCAAAGCTGTCCTGCTCAAAGATCAGATCCGCTTTCCAGGTGTCCTGATCGTAATACCGGGTGACGATGGTGGTAAGGTGCTCCAGATCCGTCTCCGGGAACTGGGGCGCGATGACCTTGGCGATCTCGGCGGGCGTGTGGTTCTGCACATAGTCCATGCCCATCTGCAGTGCGTCGGTAAACGCCTGGATCACGTCGGGATGTTCTTCGATATAGCTTTTTTTCGCGCTGTAGGCCGTGTAAGGCACATAGCCGGAATCTACGCCGAGAGAAGCCACGATGGCTCCCTGATCTGCCATTTCAAGGGAGGTGGCGAACGGTTCAAACTCTACGGTGTAATCGTACTGGTCGCTTCCGGTGAAGGCGGCGGCTGTGTTGCCGAAGGCTACGCTCTGATCCATGGTCAGATCTTTTTGGGGATCGATGCCTTCTTTTTTCAGAATGTACTCAAATACCATCTGGGGCATGCCGCCTGCTCTGCCGGCCAGCACGTTCTTGCCCTTGATGTCTTCCCACTGAAAGTCGTCGTCCGCCTCGCGGGCCACAAGGAAATTGCCGGCCCGCTGGGTCAGCTGGGCAAAGTTCTGCACGTAATCCTCCATGCCTTCCTTGTACACGTAAATGGAAGCCTCGGAGCCCATAAAGCCAATGTCCGCGTCGCCGGATACAAGGGCGGTCATCACATTGTCCGCGCCCGCGCCGTTTACAAGAGTCAGCACGATGCCTTTTTCCTCAAAATATCCCAGCTCAATGGCAGCGTACATGGGAGCGTAAAAGATCGAGTGAGCCACTTCATTGAGCGTTACGGGGACGGGATCCCCGGCGGGCTGCTGTGTCGGATCCGCCTGTCCGGTCTCGGAAGGAGCGGCAGTAGCGGCAGGTTCCGTAGAAGACTGAAACGCATTCTGTACATACCCCACGATGACGCCTGCTGCGACGATGACCAGCGCCACGATCATGGAGATGATCTGTTTTTTTGTATGGGAACTCATGATATATCTTCTCCTGAAAAAATTCGGTTCCCTATAGTTTATGACCGAATGGAAAAGTGTTTCACAAAAAATGCATTTTAATCCACACGATCAGTTATTTACATATCACTTATTTGAAAAATGCGGTGGCTGCCTTGATGAGATACTCCGTATCTTTGATGCCGGCTGTCTCATAGGGAGAGTGCATGGCCAGCTGGGGCAGTCCGATGTCCACGGTGTTCATGGCAACCTTGGTGTTGGAAATGTTGCCCAGGGTGGAGCCGCCCAGTACGTCGGAGCGGTTCACGAACGCCTGCACCGGCACGCCGGCTTCTCTGCACACGTCCTTGAACATGGCGGCGGATACGCCGTCGGTGCAGTATTTCTGGTTGGCGTTGTATTTGATGACGATACCGCCGTTTACCTCCGGCCGGTTCACCGGATCGGCCTTCTCCTCGTAGTTGGGATGGATGGCGTGGGCATTGTCGGCGGAGATCATGAAGCTGTCGGCCAGATTGATGAGATAATCCTCGGGAGTATGGCCAAGGCTGCTGTTGATGCGGGTAAGGGTATCGTACAGGAACGTGGATGCCGCGCCCTGTTTGGTGCCGCTTCCCACTTCCTCGTTGTCAAATACGCAGTGGAGGGCGATGTGCTGTTTCTTTTTGCCCTTTAAAAAGCCCTGGAGAGAGCCGTATGCGCACTGGAGGTCATCCAGACGGCTGCAGGAGATATATTCGTTGTCCGCGCCCCAGATGGATCCCGGCTGGCGGTTGTACAGAAACAGGTCGTGGCCCAGGATGTCTTCTTCTTTGACTCCGGCGGCCTCGGCGATCTTTGCCATGAAGGTGCCCTTCGCGCTGATGCTGCCGTAGATGGGAAGCATATCCTTCTGGGCGTTGTACTTGTGCCCGTCATTTACGTCCCTGTCCATATGGATGGCAAGATTGACGATCATCACGAAGTCGCGGTCCACGTCTACCAGTTTGGAAACAAATTCCTCCTTTTCCTTCACAATGACTCTGCCCGCTACGGAAAGAGGACGGTCAAACCAGGGCGCGCAGAGCATGCCGCCGTAGCGCTCCACGTTGAGCTTGATGTATTTTTTGTCAGCCTCCATCTCCGGGTTTTCCTTGATCTTGAAGGAGGGAGAATCGCTGTGGCTGGCAATGATGCGGTAGCCGCTCACGGGATTTTTGGGGATGGTAAAGGCGATGATGGCGGAACCGTTGCGGATGACAAAGTAGTCGCCTCCGGGTGTGATCTGCCATTTCTCATTTTCCTTCAATTCTGTAAATCCTTTTTTCAGCAGGATGTTTTTCATGACGTCCACAGCCTGGAAACAGGTAGGACATTTGCCCAGAAAATCCAGAAGATCCTGGGATGTTTTTTTGAAGCTCATAGTATTCTCCCTTCATAGTATAGGCGAAAAGCCGCCTGTATATTTATTACGGGGCCGCAAATGCGGCCCCGCAGTGTTAAAATGCTGGATCAGCCCTGTTTTTTCAGGCTGCGTTTTGCAAAGACCGGCATGATAAAGCCAAGGCCGACCAGAGCGATGGGGGTGATGATGTTCAGTGTCAGCTCGAAGGGATCACTGGAATAGATACCCATAACGCAGGCAAACGCAGTGACAAAGAAGCACCATCCGCCAAAGAACATGCCAAGTCCTTTGTTCTTTGTAAAGCGGTATTCGGCGGAGAATTTCTCTCCGGCTTTCTTCAGGGCGATATACGCGGTGAACACCCAAAGGTAACGCAGAGGCATGCACACGGAATTGATCTTCACAAGCCATCTTACGAGATTGTCGATGTTCTGGATGCCCAGCACCGGCAGCACGATAAGGATGGAAACGATCACGGTGATAAGGATGTTGCCGTTTGTGTAGGCGCCGTACTTGTTCTGCTTGTAAAGTGCTTTGGGAATGCGGGTCTCATCAGCAGTACCAAGAAGGATGCGCAGAGGCGCGTCGATGGACAGCACCATTACGGCAAACTGGGAGATCACATTGACGATGGCGTAAACGATCACGAGGGTGTTGCCGATATGATAATACTCGCCTACCTGCTGGAACGCGTAGTAAGCGCCGTTTGTCATCAGGTCCTTGGGGATGTTGTTGGAGTCGAACATCATGCCCATGGCGATGGTGCCCAGCACGGCGCAGGCGGCTACCATGGCAGCCAGGGTGATCATGCCCTTGGAGAAATCCTTGGCAGGATCTTTCATCTTGTTTACGTAGGGAGAAACCTTCTCACATCCGCCTACAGCCAGTACGAGGATGGACAGGTTCAGGAAAAATCTGGAGTCAAAGGTGGGAAGAAACGTTTCCACGGACCATTTGATGTCCAGCGTCTTTGCTCCGGTAATGGCCGGCGCGGCCAGCATCATGACAATGTACAGCATGGACATGATGAACACGCTGATGCCTGCGAACGATGACAGTTTTTTCAGGATGCTCATGCCTCTGGACGCGATGAGCACGGCGATGAGGAACAGTGCCAGGCAGACAAGAGCCATAAGCCGGGTGTTCATCTGGCTGACGCTGTTGTTCTGGAAGATGGCCCAGCTTGCGGCGATCACGGTGCTGTTGGGCTTCTGGGAGATGTAAGGCATATGCACTACCCAGTATGTCCAGCCTGCCATGTAAGCTACATTGGGGCCGATGGTCTTTGCCACCCACGCGCTGACGCCGCCGCCTTCCTCCTTGAAGGCGCTGCCCAGCTCGCCTACCATCAGGGTATAAGGTACAAAATATACGGCAAAGATCAGCAGCCATGCAAGAATGGCCCGCAGACCTCCGTACTCGGAAAAGCCGTTTATCACGTTGTTAAATCCCCACACGGTGGAGAACGCCATAAACGCCAGGTTGTACCATAGCAGTTTTTTCTCTTTCGGTTGATTACTCATAAACTCCCTCTCTTTCTTTTTGATAAATAAGTATGCATGCCCCTTATCGTTAAACAGTATATTGTATATTTGTGAAATTTGCAAACAAAAGAGAGGAATTTATAAAAAATTTATGCAATTTATACGAAAATATCAAACATTACAGATCCAGTGTCAGATCGCCTTCCCGGATCCAGCCGATCCTGCGCAGCAGCAGGCCAAACGCCCAGCTCAGGAGGCCGGGAAGAAGGAAGCAGACGACGATAAGGCCGAGCCAGTCAAACGCCGTGATGGCTGTTTTGGCTCCGGCGGCAATGTCATTGAGCCAGCCGGTGTAGATGCCGATCTGTCCTACAAGCCCGCAGGTGCCCATGCCGGAAGCCACGGCGGCTCCGTTCATCTTCAGGGAAAAGATACAGGTGGCGACGGGACCGGTAATGGCGGAAGCCAGTGTAGGGGGGATCCAGATCCGGGGATTGCGGACGATGTTGCCCATCTGCAGCATGCTCGTGCCAAGGCCCTGGGCTGCCAGGCCGCCCCAGCGGTTTTCCCGAAAGCTCATCACGGCGAATCCTACCATCTGGGCGCAGCATCCTGCCACGGCGGCGCCGCCGGCCAGTCCTGTAAGGGAAAGAGCGGCGCAGATGGCGGCGCTGCTGATGGGCAGCGTCAGGGCGATTCCCACGATCACGGAGACCAAAATGCCCATGAAGAAAGGATGCAGTTCGGTCGCCCACATGATGATGCCGCCGACCCAGGACGCGGCGGTGCCGATGGCGGGCGCCCACCAGACGGAGAGCAGCACGCCTACCAGGATGGTGACAAAGGGCGTTACCAGAATATCGATCTTTGTCTCTTTGGAGACAGCTTTGCCGGATTCAGCGGCGAATATCGTTACGACAAGAACGGCAAGGGGACCGCCCGCGCCTCCCAGAGCGTTGGCCGCGCCTCCTACTGCTACCAGAGAGAACAGTACGAGAGGGGGACATTTCAGCGCGTAACCGATGGCCACCGCCATGGCAAAGCCGGTGGCTTCTTTGGCGTAAGTGCCTACTGTCACCAGCAGCTCCACACCCAGCTGTTCTCCCAGCGTGCTGATGATAGTGCCGATGAGCAGGGAAGCAAACAGACCCTGTGCCATGGCGCTCAGCGCGTCGATGCCGTACCGCCGGGCACTGAATTCAATGTCTTTACGTTTCAGGAATGCCTTAATATTGTTCATGTTGTTCTCCTTATGTATGTTCAGGTGTATATACAGTAAAGTGATCCGTAAGGTATTATACACTATATTGGGAAAACGTCAAGAAAAAAAAAAGAAACTTTCATCGTGCCGTTTTATGTTGGAAATCCGGCTATATTGCTACAAATTTTGACCTGTAAACAGACAGAAGTGACGAAATAAGGCTAAAAATGTAAAAAAAGTGGTTAAAACTGCAGGAGATATTGATTTTTCCATGATAAGATGTATTATGTAACATGTGTGATGTGCATGGATGAGAATACTGGACTCGTCTTAAATTTTCGCCATATGGTATGGTTGGCGATAAAATCTGAAAAAACATAAAATTATCAGAAAATTTAGGGGGGGGGGTATTTATGCCTTACGATTTGAAGAAGGTATCAAAAAATGGCAGAGTTCTTGCCATATATTCCGCCTTCTGCAGGGGAGAAAAGATAAGCAAACAAGCTGAAGCAGACCGGTTTGGAGTGGATGTGCGGACCATACAGAGGGATATCGACGCCATACGTCTCCATCTTGACATTGAGAGAGATTATTTCAAGCAGAAACCGAGAACGATCATATACGATCGGCGCAGCAAATCTTATATGCTGGAGGATATCCGGCCGCTGTAGGAGTCACAGGAAGGTACAGGGAGAGGGTGTTCCAAAAGTCATTTGATATGACCGGAGGGCTCCCTTTTTTTGTTGTAAAAAAAGTGGGAAAATGCTATAATGACAAAAATCAGACATACATGCAGGGGAGGGATCTTTCGTTGACGGTACATGAGAAACAATATCATATTCAGTGCGCGCCGGGGGACGTGGGCAGATATGTGATCCTTCCCGGTGACCCGGGACGATGCGAAAAGATCGCCGCGTATTTTGATGATCCCCGGTTTGTCGTCTCCAACAGGGAATACGTGACCTACGCAGGCACCCTGGAAGGAGAACCGGTATCGGTGACGTCCACCGGCATCGGAGGACCTTCTGCGGCGATCGCCATGGAGGAACTGGCGGCTGTGGGAGCGGATACCTTTGTGCGGGTCGGCACCTGCGGCGGTATTAATAGGAAAGTAAAGAGCGGCGACTGCGTCATAGCCATGAGCGCCGTGCGCCACGAGGGCACCAGCAGGGAATACGCTCCCATAGAGTATCCCGCCACGGCGGATTATCAGGTGTTCACGGCCCTGACGGCCGCGGCGGACAAACTGGGGCTGCCCTGGCATGCGGGCGTGGTACAGTGCAAAGACTCCTTTTACGGACAGCATTCTCCGGAAAGGATGCCTGTGGCCGGGGAACTGCTGGAAAAATGGGAGGCGTGGAAACGACTGGGCGTCCTTGCCAGCGAGATGGAGTCCGCCGCCCTGTTTACCGTGGCGGCTTCACTGGGGGTACGCTGCGGCGCGGTGTTCAATGTGATCTGGAATCAGGAGCGGAAGGCTGCCGGATATGACGAACCGGACGATCTCACCACGGACAAAGGCATCCGTATTGCGGTGGAGGCCATCCGGAAGATGATACTTGAGGAGAAAAAAGCATGAAATGGATCGCGGATCTGCACACTCATTCCCTTGCCAGCGGCCACGGCTACAGTACCATAAGAGAG
>CANQHX010000103.1 GCA_947623905.1 uncultured Lachnospiraceae bacterium | reverse complement strand
ATCGCCTTCCTGCAGGTCGTTGAACTTTTCAAGAGCAAGACCGCACTCGTAGCCTGCCCGCACTTCCTTCACATCGTCCTTAAACCGCTTCAGGGAAGCAAGAGGTCCGTTGTAGATCTCCGTGCCCTCTCTTGTGACCCGGACGCTGCAGCTCCTGGTAAAGACGCCGTCCAGCACGTAAGTGCCCGCGATGGTGCCCACCTGGGAAGCCCGGAACGTCTGGCGCACTTCGCCGTGGCCGATGACCTTCTCCTCGAAGACAGGATCCAGCATGCCCTTCATGGCCGCTTCCACTTCCTCGATGGCAGTATAGATCACCTTGTACAGGCGGATATCCACGCCCTCCCGCTCGGCAGTGGCCTTGGCTACCGCGTCAGGCTTTACATTAAAGCCGATGATGATGGCGTTGGAAGCGGAGGCCAGGGACACGTCGGACTCGGTGATGGCGCCTACGCCGCCGTGGATCACCTTTACGATGACCTCATCATTGGACAGCTTGGTAAGGCTGGTCTTCACCGCCTCCACAGAACCCTGCACGTCGGCCTTCACGATAAGATCCAGTTCCTTCAGGTTTCCTGTCTGTATCTGGCTGAACAGATCGTCCAGAGACATTCTGCTCTTAGTATCCTCCAAAAGCTTCACTTTATCCTGCGCCACAAAGGTGCTGGCAAACTGTTTTGCCTCCTTATCGCTCTCCGGAGAAACAAAGATCTCTCCCGCGCCGGGCACATCGCTGAAGCCCAGTATCTCCACAGGGGTGGAGGGACCGGCCTCTTTGACCGGCTTTCTGGCGCTGTTGAACATGGCGCGAACTTTACCGGAGCATGCCCCGGCGGCAACGAAATCGCCCACATGGAGCGTACCCTTCTGCACCAGCACCGTAGCCACGGGACCGCGGCCCTTATCAAGCTGCGCCTCGATGACCACGCCTCTGGCCTGGCGGTTGGGATTGGCCTTCAGCTCCATCACGTCCGCTGTCAGGAGGATCATCTCCAGCAGCTCATCGATGCCTTCCTTTGTACGGGCGGACACCGGCACAAAGGTGGTGCTGCCGCCCCAGTCCTCGGAGATCAGTCCGTACTCGGACAGCTCCTGCTTTACTTTATCCACATTGGCGCTGGGCTTGTCGATCTTGTTGATGGCCACGATGATCTCCGTGTCGGCCGCCTTGGCGTGGTTGATGGCCTCAATGGTCTGAGGCATCACGCCGTCGTCCGCCGCTACCACGAGGATAGCGATATCCGTAGAGGACGCGCCGCGCATACGCATGGCGGTAAACGCCTCATGGCCGGGGGTATCCAGGAACGTAATGGTCCTGCCGCCGTATTCCACCACGGAAGCGCCGATGTGCTGGGTAATGCCGCCGGCCTCCCGGTCCGTCACATGGGAATCGCGGATGGCGTCCAGAAGAGACGTCTTGCCGTGGTCCACGTGACCCATAACGCACACAACAGGAGAACGGGGTACCATGGTCTCCTCCGCCTCTTCCGCTTCCTTCAACAGCTCGGCGATCACATCTACCTTCTCTTCCTTCTCGGCGATGATGTCAAACTCCATGGCGATCTCTTCCGCCGTGTCAAAATCAACATCCTGGTTCACCGTCACGACCTTGCCCTGCAGAAACAGCTTCTTGACGATCTCCGAAGGCTGTTTCTTCATCTTGTCTGCCAGTTCCTTGATAGTAAGCGTCTCAGGGATGATAATGGTCTTGATGGTCTCTTCCACCTTTGCAGGCTTCGCGGGCGCCTTCTGGGGCTTCTGCAGTCCCTTGCCGCTCACCCTCGCGTTCTTTGCCTGCTTGTCAAAACGATCCGTATCCCTGTCGTTGCGCCGGTTGGCGTTGCGCTGGTTCTGGCGGTCATTCTTCTGGTTCTGGCGCTCAATGGCTTCCACCGGCCTGTCTGGCATCTGCAGGCGTCCGCCTCTCTGACCCGGCCTCTGGCCTCCTCTGGCGCCTCTGTTATCGCCGCCTCTGCTGTCAGGGCGGCCGTCGCGCCGTTCTCCCTGACGGGCTCCGCCTCTGGCGTCCTGGCCGTCCCTTCTGGGGCCCCGGCCTTCAAACCGCTGGCCGTCCTGACGGGGACCGCCGGGGCGGTTCTGCCCCTGTCCATCTCTTCTGGGACCGCGGTTATCGCCTCGCTGGCCGTCCTGTCGGGGGCCGCCGGCGCGGTTATTGTCCCGGCTCCGGCCGCCGTCCCGGCCGTCACGGCCTGCTGCCGGACGTCCGCTGTCAACAGGTCTCGCACTCCTCGCGGGTTTTCTTCCGTCCGTATCTGCCGGCTGCTGCGCCCTGTTCGTATCCTTCTGTTCCCTTACCGGCACTCGTTCTGCCTGCTGTACGGGGGCAGACTGCTTCTTCTCCGCAGCCTGTGCACGGTCCGCGGCCTCTGCCTGGCGTGCCTCTGCCTGACGTGCCTCCGCCTGGCGCGCTTCGACCTTTTGCGCCTCCGCCTGGCGCGCTTCGGCCTTTTGCGCTTCCGCCTGGCGCGCTTCCGCCTGACGTGCCTCCGCCTGGCGTGCCTCTGCCGCCCGCTTCTCCCGCTCGGCAGCTTCTCTTTCCTGCTGCTCGATCCTCCGGCTGGCCCGTTCCTCCTCTATAGCACGGCGCTTTGCCGCCTCCTGGGAAGCCAGGTCCGCAGCTCTTCTGGCTCCGGCTCTCGTGCGCTCTCTCTGCTCCTGTATCTCCATTTCGCGGCGGCGCTCCGACTCACGGCGGCGCTGCTCCTCATGGCCCTTTACAAGACGGGCGTCAGGTCCGCCCTTCTTGGTACTGTTATTGGGATTGAACACGCCGATGATGCGTTTTTTCTTTCTGGGGCGCTCCCCGTCCGGTCTGGGAGGACGATCCGGGCGCGCGGGACGGCCATCCCCCGCGGGTCTGCGCTCTCCGGCAGGCCTGGCAGGTCTGGCGCCGGCTTCCCCTCTCCGCTCTGCCGCGGAGGCTTCTTTCTTCTCCTGCTGCGCGGGAGCTTCCTGTTTCTCCTGCTGCGGCGCGGAAGTTTCCTGTTTCTCCTGCTGCGGCGCGGAAGCGCGCAGACCGGCCTTTACCTTATCTACATCCTCCTGGCTCAGAGAACTCATGTGATTGGTAAAAGGGATCCCTTCCCTGGCCAGTATCTTTTTCATGGCGCCGTTGTCTATTCCCAGTTCTTTTGCAAGTTCATATACTCTCATTTTTGACATCCACTAGCCCTCCATCTCTTCTAGTTCCAGCTGTTTTATCATTTCCGCCGCAAATCCCGGATCGGTACAGGCCGTCACCGCCCTGTATTCTCTCCCGATCACGTGTCCCAGGTCTTCCTTCGTATCCAGTACCCGGTACGGCACGTTCCGGAACTCGCACATATTGAAAAACTTCTTTTTCGTATTTTCAGAGGCGTCCCCGGCAATGAACACCAGCTTTGCCTTTTTTTCCTTCAATGCCTTCTCCACGGAGAATTCCCCGCTGACCATCTTTCCGGCGCGGGCGCACAGCCCCATGAGGCCACCGAGCTTCTTATTGTTCACGGACAAGCTTCATCTCCTCCTGCAGCTGCTCGTAGATCTCCGGCGCCACCGGCGTCTTCAGGGAACGCTCCAGCCCCCTGTTCTTCCGGGCCAGGGCCAGGCACTGTTCTCTGGCGCACAGGTAAGCGCCCCTGCCGTTCTTCCGGCCCGTGCGGTCCAGACAGATCTGTCCCTCCGGTGTTTTCAGCACCCGGATCAGCTGGCTTTTTTCTATCATTTCCCCACATCCCACACATCTGCGGGCGGGTTTCTTTTTCACAGCACTCATTGCGGTCACACTCCCGAAACGATGTTCTGCCGGTTACTCATCCAGGATGGGCTCACTGTCCGTCCCGGCGTCATATCCGCCGTCCTGCTCCCCGTCCGGCACGTCGCCATATCCGTCGCCGTCCTCGTATGCATATTCGTCGTAGTAGCCGTCGTCCTCGTAATCGTCGTAATACTCGTCATCGTCATAATATTCATCATCGTACTCGTCGTACCAGTCTTCTGCCTCCTGGGCCTGGGTCTCGCTCTTGATATCGATCTTGTACCCTGTGAGGCGGGCAGCCAGCCGGGCGTTCTGCCCCTCCTTGCCGATGGCAAGGGACAGCTGATAGTCCGGCACTACCACCTTGGCGGTAAATTCATCGGGATCTGCCATAACAGACACCACCTTGGCGGGGCTTAGGGCGTTTTCAATGAGCACGGCCGGGTTGTCGCTCCAGTTGATGATATCGATCTTCTCGCCCTTCAGCTCATTGACTACCGTGTTGACCCGCACGCCGTTGACGCCCACGCAGGCGCCCACGGGGTCCACGTTGGGATCGTTGGACCACACGGCCATCTTTGTACGGGAGCCCGCCTCCCTGGCAATGCTCTTGATCTCCACGATGCCGTCCCGCACTTCCGTTACTTCCGCCTCAAACAGCTTCCGCACCAGCTCGGGATGGGTACGGGACACCATGACCCTGGGGCCCTTGTTGCCGTCCCGCACCTCTATGACATACAGCTTGATCCGCTCCGTGGGATGGAACTTCTCTCCCCGCATCTGCTCGCTGCGGGTGAGCACGGCGTCCAGCTTGCCCAGGTTGACGCTCACATTGTCGCCGTTGATCCGCTGCACCACGCCGGTGACGATGCTCTTCTCCTTGGCGTTGTACTGGTTGAACAGCGCCTTGCGCTCCTCCTCGCGGATCTTCTGCAGGATCACGTTCTTCGCGTTCTGGGTGGCGATGCGTCCGAACTGTTTGGACTGTATCTCAACATTGACCGTATCTCCCGGCTCATACACAGGGCTGTACTGCTCCCTGGCCTGCTCCAGGCTGATCTCCAGCACCGGGTCCTCCACTTCCTCTACCACGGTCTTTTCCGCGTACACATGGAAATCCCCGGTCTCCTTGTCAATGGTCACATGCACATTGTCCGCTTTGCCGAAATGGTTTTTGCAGGCGGCCAGCAGACTGTTCTCTATGGCCTCCAGCAGCACATCCTTGCTGATATCCTTTTCTTTTTCCAGCAGATCCAGCGCCTCGATCAGTTCCGTATTCATTTTCTCTTTTCCTCCTGTCCTTTTTCAAAAAATTCTTACTATATAAAATCCGTTCCGGTCAGAACTCCACAGCCATACGGATCAGGGCAAGCTCCTTTTTCGGAAAAGTCCGCTCTGTCCCGTCGTCCGGGACGATGGTCACCTGCTCCCCGTCATATTCTTTCAGTACGCCGGTAAATTCCTTCACGCCGTCCACAGGGCGGTACAGCCGCAGCTCGATCCGCTCTCCCATGGCCCTTTCATAATCCTTATCCTTTTTCAGGGGTCTCCCCAGTCCCGGGGAGCTGACCTCCAGGATATAAGAATCGTCAATAAAATCCTCTTCGTCCAGCAGGTCGCTGAGCGCCCGGCTGATGACCTCGCAGTCATCGATGGTGATGCCGCCCGGCTTGTCGATATACGCCCGCAGGTACCAGTTTCCCGCCTCCCGGACATACTCCACATCTACCAGTTCAAAGCCCTCCGCGTCCACAAGGGGCTGCAGCAGCCGCTCCGTGCGCTGCTCATACATTTTTCTGTCTGCCATAGACCAACCTGCCTTTCCGAAAGCCTTTATACAATTCCTGCCGCCATCCATCTGCCCGACCCGCGCCATCCATTTACCTGGTTCGCGCGTTCTGGTAATGCATAAAAAATATCGAAAGCATCTGCTTTCGATATCCGCGGGCAACCATATGACGTTCTCTCAAAGACGGATCCTCAATGATCCATCTCAACCCTACACAAGCTACGCTGGATATCATACAATAAAAAACCCGAAAATGCAATACCTTTTTTTCATTCTCCTTGATTTTTTGGCACATATGTTGCATAATAATACTGACGTCCGGTCCCGCGAGGGGAGCTGTGTGCTCCGCCGCGCGCAGAGACAGCGTGACCAAGACTTACAGGAGGCTTCCGGAATGAGCAGAAGATCACATTCAAAACGTGTAATTTTCCTGATCCTGATGGCAGTCTCTTTTTCTATTTCGATCCTTCTTGCCGGCTGCGGCGGTCATGACGCCGAGCCCCCCTCCGGGGAAGGTGACCGGCAGTCCGGAGACGTCACTCCCGGCAAACCAGCAGTGGCAGATCATGACCGTGACGTCTGCTATCCGCAATATGATCCAGGAAAAAAGTTCACATATAGACGGAAAGTTCTGACGCTTTCCACAATATAGCCATTCAGCCGGAAGGCAGGGAAACACCTTCCGGAAGTGTTTGTCCGGAAAGGATTATCCAACCGCGTTTTCCGGAATCGCCTGGCCGGGAGCTGCAGCTTCCGGCCAGACCTTTGCAGCAGGTATGTATGAATGTGGCATCAATATGATCAGCGAAGATGGAACGCATTCCGGAGCGCGCCTTACTGATGTATACTCTTTTTTTGAGAGCTGCGCTTCCATAAGGGAACGCAGTTCTCAATTGTCATGTTACTTTGTTACTTCGCTATGTGCTTATCTGTATCTTATCTGAGGCTTACTGATCTTTCATACGCTTCTTGGTGATGAGCAGCACTGCAGCGCCTACTACAAGGATACCGCCAACGATGTAGAAGATCGCAGTACCGATACCACCGGTCTCAGGAAGAATGGTGCCGGATTTATTGACCATATTTGTATAAAATACCATCGCATTTAAGCGATGACCTTCCTCTAAATTAGCTTTGAGGTAACTGTCACCTACCAGATCCGCAAAGGCAACTACAAATTCACTGTCGTTTTCTTCAAGCACATCGGCAATTCCTGCTGCATCTGCAGCTTTATATAACGCATTGTCCTCGCCTTCTCCAAATATTTTGTCAGTCTTCAAAGCATCAAGGATTTTATCGCCATCTACGATATCATCGCCCCATAAGATATTGGAAAGCTTTTTTTCTTTCGAAATATCGCCTTTGAAAACCTGATATGACGTGTACTTATGATTCGGCTGCGGGGTTGTGATCGTAATGCTGCGGCTGCCTGAATTGTCCCAAGCCCTTACAGGAAGAGCCATGATAAAGACCATCACAACAGCAGGTATTACACTGAGTAAACTCTTTACCTTTTTCATAATACTTCTCCTTCCTACTCTTTTGTGTAAAATCAAATGATTATCTCAAAAAATCCCCAGTTTACGGGCATTTCCGCAAGACAGCAGCTTGAATTTACTACCCAT
>CANQHX010000102.1 GCA_947623905.1 uncultured Lachnospiraceae bacterium | reverse complement strand
AACGCCTCGTCAAATTTGTCCGTACCCGCCCGGCGCTTGATCTCCGTCGGGGTGCCGGTGAGCAGGAGCCGTCCGCTTTTCAGGATCGCCACATGGTCGGAAAGCGCCTCGGCCTCCTCCATGTAATGGGTGGTCAGGATCACAGTCATTTTCCCTTTGAGGGCGCGGATCATGTCCCATAGATCGCTTCTCGCCAGTACGTCCAGCCCCAGGGTGGGTTCGTCCAGAAACAGGATCTGCGGGGCGCTGATAAGCGCCATAGCGATACTGAGCCGATGCTGCCATCCTCCGGACAGCTTTCCGGCTCTTTTGTTTGCGATCTCTCCCAAACCGAAACGGTCGCTCGCTTCCCCAACCTTGTCTTTGGCCTCGGATTTGTTAAATCCGTGAACGCTTGCCATGAGTTCCAGGTTTTCCCTGACTGTCAGATTTGGAGCCACCGCCGTCTCCTGGGGCGATACGGAGATCATGTTCTTTACCACCGCGCTATCCGTCAAAATGCTTTTCCCGTTCAGAAAAGCATCGCCGGAGGTAGGCCGGGTGAGTCCCGTCAGCATCTTGATGGTCGTGGTCTTGCCCGCGCCGTTGACGCCAAGGAGAGACAGCAGCTCGCCCTGCCGGACGGTGAGATTCAGAGCGTCCACAGCAGTCAGGTCTTTGTATTTTTTTGTAAGATCGATCGTTTTGATGGCGTCCATGTTATTCTCCCGCTTCTTCGCAAAAACGTGTTTTCAATCCCATGTAAGCATCCGTCAGCACATCGCTGACGGTTTCCACCTCCCAATCCAGGTAGGAGGTGGCGATCATAGACGCGATGCCATGCACGAAGATCCATAGCTCCAGATGAAACAACTCCGCCTTCTCTCTGGAAAGCCCCGTATTTTTCATAATAAGGGGGACGATCACATCCATTTCCCTGCCCGGCTTCGGTGGTTTCCCTTTGCGGTCACACATGAAAAGCAGCTTAAACAGTTCTTTTTCCTCTCTGGCAAACCGGATATAACCCATGCCACTGGCCTTGTAGGGGGGATATTTTCCCGCGGCCATATCCTCGGCAAGATAACTCTGGTACAAATCCTGCACGGCAGACAGCACCGCGCCCTGCACATCCTCCATGTTTTTGAACAACCCGAAGATCGGCTTGACCGAACAGCCCAGTTCCTCTGCCAGCGCCCGTGCGGTGAGCCCGTCGGGACCGGCTTTTCGCGTCAGGTTCAGCGCGGCGCTTGTGATCTCATCCCGTGTAAATTTGAATTTCGGCGGCATGACCGTGTTCCTCCTGTCATGAAGCATCTATTGTTGCGCAACTTACGTTTCCTATTATACTCGCTTTATTATAAATAGTCAAGAAGGAAAGTGGAGCAGTATCTCAAAATAGCATGCGCCCCGCCCTGTCCCTTCTGTGGAATTACATTTTGACAGATCGTTGGTATATCTTGGCGGACAGGCAGCTGCGTTGGCTGTCAAATCTGTACTGTCTGAGCCCCTGTGGGGCGAGTTTACAGATTTGACAGCCGCATTTAGCAGCCTGCCTGCCCGGTTAGATATACCCGGTCTGACAGACAGTAACTCCACAGAAGGGACAGGGCGGGGCGCACGTTATCTGTGGAAACTTTTCATTCGTCTACTCTTCTTTATACACCAGCCTTCCCTGCAGGACAAGGCGGTACACGCCGCCCAGGCTGGTACAGGTACAGAGGGTGATGATCTCGTCGGTGGGGTCCGGCGTCACGCCCGTCTCATATTTCTGCTGGGATTTCATCTTTGTAAGATAATTGGTGTACTCCTGGCCGGGTTCCTTGAACCACGTAAAGGTGTCGGAATCGTACCGCGTCTCATACACGCTGAATATCTGATAACGGTACTTGCCCTTGGGGGTATAGTACCAGAAAAACTCATGTCCGGGGAAAAACTCCGCGTTCTTATAGGCTCTCAGAGAGCCGAACATAGTGCCGTTCCGCATATTGTGGCCGTATATGATGGTGTTGGTGCGGCTGTGGGCGTTGGAGATTTTTCCTTCCACATAAAGCTCTCCGTAAATGTCATACTCCAGATACCGGTTGTGCTTCAGATAATAGTCAGTGCCCTCCCGGTAATAAACGGGATAGCTGACCACATCCATATTTTCGATCTCCAGGTACCCTGTGACGTCGCCGTTTACCTGGCGCAGCTGGGCAAAATCTATATTTTTTATGGGATAATTGGGATTTAAGGGCACCGGATGGATAAATACGCCCTTCGATACCAGCAGTCCGCCGTTCACATCCTCCAGTACCATCCGGGGCTGCTTCCTGGTCAGACCCAGATCCTTCGGGAACACGCCTGTCGTATTCAGATGCCCGAATGTCAGTCCTACCTGTTCCAGCAGTTCCAGCGTCTCCTCAGACGCATGGTACCGGAACCAGTCGGGACGGTAATGGCGTGCCAGCTTATAACCCAGCATCCCCAGGCTGACCACGCAGATGACGCTCAGCACACAGATCAAAGGGATCCGGTTTTTATAAATAAATTTTTTCATTCCCATCCTCATTTCGGCCCCACCGCGCTCCTATCTTCTGGAAAAACGCCGCAGCAAAGGGAGCAGCTCCTTTAAGCAGCCGACGCAGTAATCCAGTTCCTCCGCCGTGGTGTCAAAGGAAAAGCTGAACCGCAGCGTACTGTCCAGGTACTGCCTGTCGATCCCCATAGCCTGGAGGGTCCCACTGACAGACGGCTTGTTGGAAGCGCAGGCGCTTCCGGAAGACACATAGATCCCCTTATCCTCCAGCGCGTGGAGCAGCACTTCGCTGCGTACTCCCTGGAAACTGACGCTGACGATATGGGGAGCGCCCGTTCTGACCGGTTGTCCGTTGACCACCGTTCCCTCCAGAGACGCTATCTCCTGTATAAAATGCTCTTTCAGGCCGTACAGCCTGTCCTGTTTTTCCTGAAACTGATTATAGCATTCTGCCGCCGCCAGCGCAAGCCCCGCGATGCCGGGAACGTTTTCCGTGCCGGAGCGCAGGTTCTTCTGCTGGCCCCCGCCGTATACGATATTGCGGATCTTCACTTTCTCTCCCACATACAGCAGGCCGATCCCTTTGGGGCCGTGGATCTTGTGGCCGCTGACGGACAGCAGGTCCACGCCCATTTTTTTCGGATATACCGGCAGCTTGCCGAAGCCCTGTATGGCGTCCACATGGAACAGGCAGGCGGGATTGACGGCATTTTTGATCTTTATCAGCTCCTCAATGGGCTGTACGGAGCCCACCTCATTGTTGACCATCATGCAGGATACCAGAATGGTCTCCTCGTCCATAGCCTGCCGAAAAGCGCCCGGATCTACCGTCCCCTCGGCGTCCACCGGAAGATACGTGACCCGGAAACCCCGGGTTTCCATATATTTCATGGTCTCCAGCACAGCGGGATGCTCTATGGCGGAGGTGATCAGATGCTTCCCCGCCCGCTGATTTGCCAGCGCCGTGCCGATGATAGCAAGATTATCCGATTCCGTGCCCCCGGAGGTGAACACCAGTTCTTTCTCCTGCACCTTCAGGATCCCGGCCAGCTGTTTTTTTGCCTCTTTTATATAATGCTCCGCCTGCAGTCCTTTTCTGTGGAGAGAAGACGGATTGCCGTAATCCTCTCCCATGACCTTCGCCACCAGCTCTATGACGCCGGGGCTGCATTTTGTCGTCGCCGAATTGTCAAGATATACTTCCATGTTTTCCTCTCGTTCACACTTTTTCTGCGCCTCCGGGCAAATCATTTACTCCTCCGGGCAGTATCTACTCCTCCAGACAGAACATGAGAATGGACAGGGCGCACAGCCCCGCCGTCTCCGTGCGGAGGATCCGTCTGCCCAATGTGATGGGCGCCGCGCCTGCCTCCTGCGCGGCAGTCACCTCCTGCTCCTCCAGGCCGCCCTCCGGCCCGATGAACACGCCCACCGACATGCCGGATCTGAGTTCCCCCAGCAGTTTCCTTGTCTGTTCCATATTTTCCGCCCGTTCATAGGAGATCAGCAGCCGGTCCAGCTCCCCCGCATAGGAAAGAGCCTCTGAAAAAGAAAGCACCGGGTGCACCAGGGGGATACGCCCCCGCCCCGACTGCTTGGCAGCGCTTTCCGCAATGGCCTGCCACCGTTTTTCCCGGGCCGCGCGTTTTTTTTCATCCAGCTTCACCACCGTGCGCTTCATCATCACGGGAACGATCTCTGCCGCCCCCAGTTCTACGGCCTTCTGGACGATCAGATCCATCTTATCGCCCTTGGGCATCCCCTGAAACAGCACCAGGCGGGACGCCAGTTCTGTCTTCTGCTCCGTCACCTGCTCTATCTTCAGCCTCGCCTGATCCCCCTCAAAGGCGGCCAGACTGCACAGATACTCCCGGTAAGCGCCGTCATACACGCTCACCTGCTCGCCCGGCTTCATGCGGAGCACATGTCTCATGTGGTTCACATCGGGACCCTGTATAAATATTTCCCCATCCCGGATCTGCTCCGGAACACAAAAAAAATGATGCATGTTACTCTCTTTTCGCACTTATCTCCACAGGCGGCGCCGCAAAAGCCCCGCCCTTCTTTGTTTACAGCGCTGATGCTCCTGTCACAGTACTTTCCCGACGGCGGGCCGTCACAGCGCTTTCCCTATGACAGAGCACCAGTCGTTCTGCCGCAGCACCTCCACCACCGCAAAACCGCTCTCCTCCTTGGCCCGGCGCACCTGCTCCTCCTTTGTATCCAGTATACCGGAGGTGATGAACAGGCCGCCCCGCTTCAGATGAGGCTTCACAAGAGGCGTCATGGGCAGGATCACATCCGCCAGGATATTGGCCACCGCAATGTCATAGTCGCCGCCTGCCAGCTCCGCCGCCCCTCTTCCTTCCAGCAGATTGCCGCAGAAAGCGGTGTACCGGTCCGGCTCCAGACGGTTCACTTCCATGTTCTCCTTTGCCGACGCCACGGCGTCGGGGTCGATATCCATCATGGTAACATGTTTCGCGCCCAGCTTCAATGCCAAAATAGACAAAATGCCGCTGCCGCATCCCACGTCAAATACCCTGGTATCCCCGTTCACATATTTCCTGAGAGCCCGGAGACACAGCTGGGTCGTCTCGTGCATGCCCGTGCCGAAGGCTGTGCCGGGATCGATGTCGATGACCACCGGGTACCGGTCCGCGTCCTCCGCCTGCTCCCATGTAGGCTTTATGAGGATATCGTCCACGGCAAAGGGCTTGAAAAATTCCTTCCACGTGTTGATCCAGTCCTTATCCTCCGTCTCTCCCGTGAGGATCCTGCCCGTGCCCACGTCACAGTAGCCGCGCATATCCTCCAGTTCCTCCCGGATCGCCGTGAGCAGCTGCTCCACGTCCTGGCCGGAAATGTTCTCGTCCTGTTCCAGCTCCGGATCCACATAAAAGCTGATATACGCCACGCCGTCATCCTCCGGCAGCTCCGGAAGGATGTCTATGTACATAGCCTTCTTCTCTTCTTCCGTGATGGGCTGCTTGTCCTCTATCTCGATGCTCTGTACGCCCAGCTCCTGGAGCATGCCGCACACCAGGTCCTCCGCCTGGGTAGTAGTCTCAATGGTATACTTGTCCCACTTCATACTGTCCGCTTTCCTCTCTTCCGGACCCGTGTAACCGGTACGCCGGCCGCGGTTCCCTAAAACACACACAGGCATCCCGCAAACGCGGCATGCCCTGTGCCTGTATCATTTAAAAATATCCTTGAATGTTTTCTTTTTCTCCCCGTCTTTGGGCTTTGCTCCCGCGGAACTGTCTTTTGACTTTGTCCCCACGCTTCCGCCGCAGGCCTCGTCAAACCTGCGCAGCAGCTCCTTCTGCTCCTGCGTCAGCCGCTCGGGCACCTGCACCACCAGAGTGATGTAGTGGTCGCCCCGCATGTTTTTATTGCCCTGGATGGGAACGCCTTTGCCCCGCAAACGCACTCTCGTGTCCGTCTGGGTGCCCGGCTTCACCTCGTAGAGCACTTCCCCGTCCACGGTCTTTACCCGGATCTCGCCGCCCAGGGCCGCCTGAGCGTAAGTGATGGGCACTGTAGAGAAAATATTGTAATCCTGTCTCTGGAAGATGGGATGCCGGCTGACCACTACTTCCACCAGCAGATCTCCTCTGGGACCGCCGTTTGTCCCCGGCTCGCCCATACCGGAAATGCGCACCCGCTGGCCGTCATTGATGCCGGCAGGGATCTTGACGGAGATCTTTTTCCGCCGGGAATTGTATCCCCTGCCGCCGCAGGAAGGGCATTTTTCCCTGATCACAGTACCTGTCCCGTTACACTCCGGGCAGGGCTGCATATTGCGGATCATGCCGAACATGGACTGCTGGGTGTACACCACCTGGCCGCTGCCGCCGCACTTGGGACAGGTCTCCGGCTTCGTTCCCGGCTTGGCGCCGCTGCCGTGACAGGAAGGACATTCCTCTTTGTAGGGGATCTCCACCTCCTGCTCGCAGCCGAACACTGCTTCCTCAAATTTGATCCGCACGCTGGTGGCCACGCTGGCTCCCTGCATGGGACGGTTGGCGGACTGTCCCCTGGTCCTGCCGCCGCCGAACAGATCTCCGAATATATCTCCGAATATATCTCCAAAGTCCATACCGCTGAAGTCAAAGCCGCCGGCTCCCCCGGCGCCCCCTTCAAAGGCTGCATGACCGAACTGGTCATACTGGGCACGTTTTTCACTGTCACTCAATACCGCATAAGCTTCCGACGCTTCCTTAAACTTTTTTTCTGCCTCCTTATCACCGGGATTGGCATCAGGGTGATATTTTTTGGCAAGGTTCCGGTACGCTTTTTTCAGCTCTGCCTCACTGGCGGTCTTGCTCACTCCAAGGACTTCATAGTAATCTCTCTTATCCGCCATGTTTCCTCCATTCCAAAGCGTTTTCCGCGCTTTTCCTCCATCTTTTTACACAGACAGATTCCCCGGCCGCACCGGCCGGAGAATCCGTCGCACATTTCTCTGTCTGAAGGCCGCCTTTCGGCTCCATGCCGTTCAGCCTTACTCTCTTTTGGGATTTATACTTCCTTGTAATCGCCGTCTACAACGTCGTCGTAGCCGTCCCCTGCATTGCTGCTGCCGGCGCCTGCGCCTGCTCCCATGTCGGGGCCTGCGCCGCTTGCCTGCGCCTGCTCGTACATCTTGGCAAACAGCTTCTGAGCGCTCTCCATGAGTTTCTCCTTGCCGGCCTTCATCTCATCCACCTGGGCGTCGCTGATGTCGTCGGGATTTACCTTTGCCACAATATCCTTCAGCGCCTTCAGGTCTGCCTCCACGGCAGCCTTGTCATTGGCGTCCAGCTTGTCGCCGGCCTCCTCCAGAGCCTTCTCCGTCTGGAATACGATGGCGTCAGCGTCGTTTCTCGTGTCAATGGCCTCCTTGCGCTTCTTATC
>CANQHX010000101.1 GCA_947623905.1 uncultured Lachnospiraceae bacterium | reverse complement strand
CCTCACTCTGCCCGATAGCGCCGACCCCAACGAACGGCGGCGTGTCGTTGATATTGTAGGCGATGCTGTCTTTGTCATCGCCCTCTCCGGCGTCTTTCTTGTGCCCCAGCAGGAACGTATAGATCTCATCATCGTCGTTATTCAGCTCCAGTTTCAGCGTCCCGCCAGTGACGGAATTATCCGTTTCCACCACGCGGTTATCGCCGTGATCCTTCACATTGGATTTCGTGGGAGTCCCGGTCAGGCCAGCTACCGGGCTGAGCCATTTACCTTTATTCTCCTCGTATGTCCCATCTTCCTTTAACAATCCGAATATCGCGTATTCGATACCTTTCTTTGCCATTTCTTCATTCCTCCTGTAATTTTTTCAGGTCAGCGACACGTTTCCTTTTTTACGTGCCGGGTAAAGTTTATAAGTTTCCAAAAATCCTACGAGCTGTCGTCCACAAGCGCTTCTTCATCTTCCACAATATTGCAGGAAAACACCAGATGCGTTATCCCTGTGTCCTTCTCAAACAGTGTAACAATATCTGACAGGGAAAATCCTGCTTCTTTCAGGCGTGTCCGGATTGTTTTGCGGACCCGGACACAGTTCGCAGCGCGTTTCCCGTCTCCCTTCTGGAACCAATGTACCTGCATATAGTGCACCCATTCCAGGTCTTC
Source organism: uncultured Lachnospiraceae bacterium (assembly GCA_947623905.1). Taxonomy (GTDB): domain Bacteria; phylum Bacillota; class Clostridia; order Lachnospirales; family Lachnospiraceae; genus CANQHX01. Next base: position 6,912 of record CANQHX010000101.1, on the reverse strand, counting down.
ATTGTCCCCAAAATCCCCTGGTGCCTCCAGTTCCGGATTGTAAACGATCCACTCGTCCGGCGGCTCCTCCAACGGGCAGGACAGCGGCCAGATATTGTTTTCCACCAAATCAGACAATGCGGTTTCGATTTTCTGGTTCACATTCATTCCGCCCCCCCCCCGTCAGCTGCAGATGATCTCGATCATGGACTTATCGCTTTTGTAGGTCCGGACAATGTCGTACACTGCCCCGTCATACTCGATCTGGCTGGCGTATTCTTTCTTTTTTCCAACCATGTGAGAAGATAGCTCCCAGTCTTCCTGGCGGGCCTCCAGAATGATCTTAACCTGGACATTTGACCGCAGGGCCTCATAGAACTCTGCACGGGTGACAGATTTCTCCCGGACATAAACGGGGATTTCCTGTTTTTTCGGAACAGGATACCCATCTTCATCCTTGCCATTCGTAACGATCAGCAGTTTCGCCTCTTCATCCACCAGGCTCACCTGCTTTCTTGGGATAGTCTCCGGACAGCGACATAGCATCCCGCAGAGCTGCATAGGCTGCCCGGAACTTTTCGCTGTCCGTATCGTATCCGTAGTTCGCTTTGCAGTACAGAGTGATGGCACGCTCACAGAGCGGCTCAGCAACATCTGTTACATACACCCCGGCGATATCGAGATCGCGGATCGCGGCATCGACCAGATCCATCAGCTCTGTTCTGGCAGCTGCGGACTTTACGCGCACTTTCACCATCAGACCATCAATGTACCCTTCTGGGATATTCATGCCACACCGCCTCCCTGCCTCTCCAGAAACTCCGCGATCACATCATCTTTTCTCACAGCCTTCATGCCGCCATAACCCAGGCCGGCAGCCAGGGACTTGATTTCCGCTATAGTCATAGCTTTTAAATCCCCGGCTGTGTACGCCGCCGGCCGCATCACCGGATCATGGCTCAGGGTTCCCCCGGCTCTAAGGTCGCTCCGCTGAAATCCAGCGTGAAGATTTCTTCCTGTGTTGCCTTGACAACCGCAGAAATCTTACTCTCCACCGTGACATTTTCCACCCGGATGATCAGGTACGGATCCTCAGCGGTGGGCTTTATATCCTTGCCGCCCACGCCGTTCTGTCCTCCAACAGTGACATCCTGGCCGTAGTATTCCGGCTTAAATGCCACCGGGAAGAAATGACCGGTCCGCTCTCCATCCGGATACACGCTGTAGTCCGTGACGTATTTGATCGTACCCTGCGGCTTTCCAACAAGACCCGTCCAGGCGATTGTCATTCCCGTTTCAATCAGATCTTCAACCTTCTTGTTGCCGTTTACGCTGCCCAGTTCCTGGCTCTGACCTGGGACTTCGATATGGTCAGAGCCCGTTATTCCCCCTGCTTTGTCAGAAGGCAGTGCGCTTTCATAGTCATGGGGATACCGTCTACGATCGCATAGCCGCAATAATCGGTAGTACGCTCTTTGATATGTTCCTCAGTGGAGACTGTTATCTGTTTATTGATGTTCGCATAGTAACCACGCTTTGCATCGGAAAACAGGATTTCGCCATCCTTCATGGAGCCATCCTCTTTGACAGTGCAGCCCAAAATTCTGTACACGCCACCATTGATAGCGTCAGGTACAAAAATCGGTCTGCCATTCTGATCCACAACGTTTGCCAGCACATTCCATATCGTGTCGGAATTTGCATAGATTGCCGGATTATACCCACTCTTGATCTTACCTCTTGCCATAGTCAGGTCCTTGTAGGTCAGACCGGTTTCATCATTGTATTTCACGACCTGCGAAGCGTTTTCTCCTTTTTCAAGTGCCGTCACGACGCCCATAGGTTCCGGTTTGGGACTTTCAGAGCCTGCACCGTGAGTGACGCCATAAGCGAGAGCTTTTCCCATTTCGGCTGCCATCTCGGACTGAATGTAGGGGAGAAATTCATTGATTGACATCTCTTTTAATTTCCAGGAAATGGTGATCGCCCTGGACAGCTCCCGTCCAGTCAACTCCGCCTCTTCAAACTCTTCCTTTCCGTCCTCCGTCTTATCCGCTTCCAAATACCACTTCGCTTCACTGGAGGATTTCTTTTTAATGACTTTCAGATTTCCCTTAACATAGGTCTTCTTGACATCCTCCCAGTAAGGGTACATCTCCCCGATCTCTTTCCAGATGCCAGCCGCAACCGTTTCCGGGATCATGATCTGCGTATTTTCGGTGGTATGGGTGTATGCCTCATTTACCAGACGAAACATCTTATCCTCATCGGCCGTGAGCTGACGCCCCATCATCATTTTGGCCCAGGCGTTGGTATATTCCTGGGTCTTATAGGCATCTTCCTTCTTAGGCGCTGCCGGGCTCTGCGCTGCGGCATCCACTACGAAACCGTTCTGTACTGCCGGAATAACCGCAGTTCCTGCAAGCCCCTGCACATTGACCATACGCTGATTCCCCTCCAGCGCCTGCAGGTTCGCCTGCGCCTTCGCCTGTACATCCCACTGGTCGTCCAGTGCCTGCACCTCATTCATCTTCGCTTCGGATTCCTCAAATTTCCCATCATTGATGAACACCTGAGCGGAATCCATCAGCTCTTTTCTCCTGTTTAAATATTCCTGGTAAGTCATTTTTTACCCCTCTTTCTGCCGTTATTTACGGCACCATGTTTAATTTCGGTTTGCTCATCAGGTCCAGCCGCCTCTGGATCTTCTGCGATAAAACAGCAGTGCTGCTGGAATCTTCTTCCTGCAGCCCTGCCAGTTTTCTTACCTGTTCCATCTGTTCTTTTGTGGGAAGCCTGAACAACGGCCCAGCCACAAGAGGTATTTCTTCTTCCTCCGTTTTCTCGAACATGACCGCGTCCACCAGGCCACGATCCTTCGCCTGCTGTGCCGTCAGCCAGGTTTCGTGCTCCATCATGTCCAGTACTTCTGCTTCAGACATACCGGTTTTTTCTGTATACGCGGTACACATCGCCCGGTCAGCCGTCCGGAGCACTTCCGCCATATGCTCCATGTCATTGTGGTTCCCCTGGACACCGGAAGAGACACAATGCACCATCATAAGGGCCGTCGGAGCCATCTCGGAATAACCCGCCATCGCCGCCACAGATGCAGCACTGCACGCTTCTCCGACAATGTGGATCTTCAGATTACACTTGGCACTTGCCTGCCGAAGCAGGGCATAGATCTCAGATCCTACATCAATCACGCCTCCAGGCGAATTGATATAAACGTCAAGATCATCTCCGTCCACCAGAGCGTCCAGAACCTTCTGTACGTCCCGCGGGCATGTGCTGTCCTCTTCGAACCAGTCATAAAATAACTTGTAGTCATTCGGGATCAGCACTCCGCGAATGTCAATTCTTGCCATCGCCTCCACCTCCTTCCAGTCTGGCCGCAAGCAGGACTTTCCCGATCAGGTCAGCCATGACCACATAATTTTCGCCGTTCATCTTCGCCAGCATGCCCTGCACCATATCCACCACCTGGGTGTCCAGACGGCGGATCGGCTGGTCCCCGCCCTCAATCGGCGCAAGGTTCATTGTGGAGCGCCATTCATTCGGCGTCATGGCCCCACGGTCCACCATTGCCTGGAATGCCAGTTTGGTGTTCAGGCTGGCGCACTGCAGGTTGCTCGCTTCAAAAACGATCCGGTTCCCGAAGCCCCGCTCCCGCCTGCTGAACAGCCGGATTGTGAACACGTCCCCGATCTGGACCGCAAACGGCTCGATCTCCGCTTCAAAATATGCTGTCCACTCATCCTCTGTCCAGGAAGACTGTACGATCTTTTTATTTGTGTTGAAGAACGAATAAATGCGGTCCGTGATCTTATCCGTCTGCGCGGCGTTCGGCACATAGTCCTTGGGATCGATCCTCTCTGCCTTGGCCTTTGAGTCCGTCCCGGCGGCCCCGAATGTCTCCGTTTCAATGCTGAGATAGTTATCAACAAAATTTTTAACATTTCTCTTGATATCCTCATCCCTCATGGCGGTATTAAAAGTCAAAAGCCACCGGACGAGACTGCTGTTCTTGATCGCCTTGATGATCCCCTGGTCGATCACGCCGACGCACTCCATCAATTCCTTCAGTGCCGGCGCCGGGCTGCTCCCGAAGATGTCCTGCTCATTGAAATCCTGCCGCAGGTGGATGATATCGGAATATGAGAACGTCCCAATGTTCCCATTCCGGTACGTAAACCGCAGGAACAGGTTCCCCTGCTTGTCATATACCGCCTCTACCCCGACGCAGGGGATCGGATAAAGCTGCTGCGGGTACCCGTTGACATCCCGGACGATTAATGCGAATGCGTTATTGTTTAAGCAGAGCTGCGTCGCCATCTTCTCCAGGAACTGCTGGCTGGTCATGACAGGGTTAGGCTCCTGCAGGAGGAACCGGATGTACGGTTCCGGGTTTACCCGGATCCCGCCATTTGCCGGATCGTCCCGGATATGTTTCCCCACCAGCTTGCCGATCGCCTTCACTTTCGGCCGGATGCAGGCACGGACAATATCGGAATCATACAGTTTGCCATTCCAGGCATAGTAATATTCCCCCCATGTCGTAACCATTGCCAGCCGGTTCTTCTCAGCAGGCTTATCTGCCGGCTTCTCGTTTGTCGGATCTCTTTTTCGTCTAAACAAATTCATTTCCTGCACCTCAAATCAATGATAAGTACTCGCTCAGGTTATCCTGCAGCACCACATACGCGTCCAGCAGCGCCGCGGTACCGTCGATACGCCGTGTCGGGACGCTGGTCTTGATCGGCTGGATATTGTCGTTCCTGTCCACGTCGATCGCTGTATTAAACAGGCACCATTTGTCGATCGGGTGATCATTGTAGACGATCACCTTATTCTCCAGATCTGCGCCCATGTTCTTCATTGGCTGTGACAGCGTCTTTTTCCCCTGGATCACCGGAACCATGACGCTCTTTCCGAAACACTCCTGCATCTCCTCTACCCAATACGCTGCCGACCAGGAATCATAGCCGACCTTGAACAGATAAATGTCGTATTGGTCCTGGACCTCCAAAAACCATGCCGTTACATCCTTGTAGGAAATCTTGTTCCCCCTGCAGGTACGCACAAGCCCCTGTTCGATCCAGAAATCATAAGGGATATGATCTTCCCTTACCCGGCGCTCCACCAGGTCTTCCGGGATCCAGTACATCTGGAGCACATAGATATGTTCATCGCCCGGCACCATGAAGAGGATCTTTGCGGCTGTCAGGTCCGTAGTGGATGAGAGATCCGTTCCGCCAATGCCATATCGAGGCTTCAGTTCTTTAACATCAAATCTCGCCGGGTTTACCGCCTGCTCCGCGGTCAGCCATGCTTCAGAAGAGGTTTCCGGAATATTGAACTCCTTGCACACCAGGTTTTTTACCAGGATCGGATTCTGTTTTGCCTTCTCGACTTTATCGCGGAGCGTTACAAAATTCTTGATCGTTCCAAGGCCTGGATTGGCTTTTTTCCAGCAGGCCTCGTCCACCCACTCTTTTCGGCTGTCCAGCTCATAAATAAAAGCTATAAGGCGTTCATCCTTATAGCCATTTTCATCGAAATACCCGTCAATAACCCGTTTAGCCTCATCATATTTCTGATCGTAAATATCTTCCCTGACCGTCCCTGCCGTAGACGTTATAAAAATCAGGGGCTGCTCCCTGGCGGTAATGCCGTCCGCCATGATATCGTAAAGCGCTTTACCACTCTTCCATTGGTGGATCTCATCCATCAGGACACAATGGATATTCAGTCCATCCAGCGTATCACTGTCCGATGCCAGCGGCTTGAATACGCCATCGTTAAAGTCGGAGTCCAGTTCAGCCACCAGGCTGCGGATCCGTTTCGACAGGGAAGGGGACTTTCTTACCATGCGTTTTGATTCCAGCCAGATGATCTTACTCTGATCCTTCTTGGTCGCGACCGCGTACACCTCCGGCCCCATCTCACCATCTCCCACCTGCATGTACAGGCCGACTATGGATGCCAGCAGGGACTTCCCGTTCTTCTTTCCGACGATCAGGATCGCCTCCCGGTACTTTCGGTTTCCCTCAATATCGACAAATCCGAAGACCGCCGCCAGAAGGGCCTTCTCCCATAATTCAAGACGGACCGGCTTCCCGCCAAACTTGCCCTTGGAGTGCCGGCAGTAATTTTCCGCAAACTCCAGGATATGGTTTGCCCGCTTATTGCTGTAGTAATACTCTCCCGGATGCTCCATGTCATGGACCAGTTTCTTATAGGTCTTACGGATTTTATAGCCGACTGTTTCCGCCCCGGACTCGATCGCCGCCCAGTATTCCAGGATTGGATTGTAGTCCGCCGGATATTTAATCATCACGGCCATACACGAACCCCTCGAAGCCATCATCCTTCTGCTGGACGGCTTTTTCCGTTTTTGGCAGGCAGTCCACCAGGATCCTCATGGCCTGCGTCTGCTTCTGGGACATCTGGAGATATAGCTGGGCGTCCGGGCTCTGTTTCGTGCCATACTGGTTCTCACCGTTCTTGTATTCCACTGTGGTGCCTTCCCTGATGATCGTCTCCCGCAGGTCCTGCATGGTGATCGTCATAAATGCAACGTCGTCGATGGTGGTAAAGACAAGGCTCTTCTTTTGTTTGTCTATCTTTGAGAAAAGCCGCCTAAGTCTGGCAGCCTCTTTCTTGATCCTGTTTTGTTTTTCCAAATACTCGGAAGCGCTGTCATATTCCGCTTCTCTTTTTGCCATTTCGATCTCAACATCTTCCGGATCCGCTGGCCTGTAACGTCCCATTTATACTACACCCCCTTTATGTGGCCCTGCGCATGAAATCAATCCCCACCCGCGGTCTGTTCCCTCCCTCGTCCTCAACAAAATCAGGGGGGGGCTATGCCTTATTTTCCCCGGGACCACATCCCCGTCCGGGCCAAACAGATATTTTACCATTCCT
>CANQHX010000100.1 GCA_947623905.1 uncultured Lachnospiraceae bacterium | reverse complement strand
AATGTAGATATCATTCTCCAGTCTATCGGCCGGAACGGTACAAAGGATATCAGCTTTACGGTAGATACCGATATGGCGGACGACGCCATGAACGTGCTCCAGGAATACCAGAACCGCCTTACCTTCCAGCAGATCAGCCGCAAGGACAATGTGGCGAAGGTATCCGTAGTAGGCGCCGGTATGGCCACGAATCCCGGTGTGGCAGCCAAGATGTTCGAGGCGCTGTACAATATCGATGTGAATATCAAGATGATCTCTACGTCCGAGATCCGCATTACGGTGCTCATCGACGAGAAGGACGTAGACGCAGCCATGGTAGCCATCCATGATAAATTCAGACTGGCAGGTCGCAAATAATGCATTTTCCCAATAAAGAATTGCGGGCCATAGCGAGAGAACAGCTTACCGGCCACTATATATTGCTCATATCCGCAGTGCTCTGCGTCATCCTGGCCTATATCGGGCTGGTGGTGGTGCTGAGCCTGTGCGCCGTGGGCCTGAGAGGTCTCGCCCACGATATGGTCATGTTCTGCGGTCAGATCCTCGGCGTTCTGCTCCTCAGCCCCGTAATGGCGTCCATATACCGCATCCACCTGCGCATCGTCCGGGACAATCCCGTGGACCTGCAGGATCTGTGGTATGTGATCCGTACAGAGCCGGACCGGTATCTGACAGCCACCATTCTGGTGGCTGTGCGGTGCGCGCTCTTTTTTATTCCCTACGCCATAGTATCGGTGCTGGTGTTCCAGATCATCGTCACAGCTCCTGTCAGCACGGTATTGGAAGTGATCACCTTTGGCGTGGGTATCCTGGGAAGCTTGTGGATGAACATCCGGTATTCCATGGCCATTCCCATCCTGCTGGATCAGCCGGAGGTAAAGCCGTCGGAAGGGCTGAAGCTGGCTGTGGAATTGCTGAGAGGGCGCAGGGTACAGTACCTGAAGCTCCTTGGCAGCTTTGCGGGGCTGCTGCTGCTCTCCGTGCTGACGCTGCAGATCGGTCTTTTGTGGGTAGTGCCCTATCTGATGTCCAGCCAGGTCATGTTTTACCTGGACGCCGAAGGGCAGCTGGAAAAGCTGGATGAGAGCTGGAAGCAGAAACGCCGGATGGACGGGCGCCGCGTCCGGGAGCCTTAGATGTTCCTGTGAGTTCGTGCCCGGAGCCTTAGACAGGCCTTTGGTGTCCTGAGTTTTAGATGGGCCTTTGGGTGTCCGGTCAGATGAGTTTTTTCAGAAGCCGTTCCATACGCTTGCTGTTGGAGCGGCGCACCCCTGCCGCGTACCCGTCGTCAAACCGGTACGCCTCCACATAGAGGATCACAGCCATGTACAGCCTGTACAGATCCATACGGATCTCGTCATCTTCTGTGACCACGGGCGTCCGCCCGCTGATCTCCCCATAACCCTTCAGAAAATCATTTTCTTTTGACACATCGCTGAACAGGTGCACCGCCGAGGTGAAATCCGCGAAGGGATCCCCGTAAAAACACTGTTCAAAATCTATCACGCCGGTGATGCCGGTGCAGTCCGGATGATCTACGAACACATTTCCCGCCCACAGGTCAAAATCCACCAGACGGGGCGTTTCCACCGCGTCCAGAAGATGTCGGTGGACAGACAGCGCCCGCTCAATGGCGTGGTAGGGCAGCATGTAGGCCCGCTGTCTGCCGTCATCCAGTATATCTTTCATCATGGCGGTAAAGGCCCCGCCCCACGTATCAAACCGAAACCGGGCGTCCTCCTTGATGTAGCCGAACCAGTCTCCTTCCACGCTGTGGACGGCGGCGTTGCAGCGGCCCAGCTGCTGTTTCAGCCCGGGCATGTTTTCAGAAGGGATGGCGTGCATGCAGGATTTCCAGGTGGAACCGGGCACAGCCTCTATAAAAAAATAATCATTGGGTATAATACTGCGTGATGTATCTGCTCCAAGGAGCCGGGGCGTGGGAATGTCCCTGTCTTCCAGCATCTGGTAGACCAGGATCTCCGTGCGCAGCTTATCCTTCTCATAGGTGAGCAGCTCGGCGTCTGTCCCCGGGCCCACCTTCAGCACCACGCCGTTTGAGAGGCGTCCCGTCCCCCGGATCATCCAGGCGGCGTTGCACATGCCGTCGGACAGCTCTGTTATGGACAGAACTTTGTCCTGCGGAAACTGCTGCCGGATGATGCAGTCCATATTTTCTGTTGTCAGTGCGGCCTTGGTCCTGCTGTTCATACGTGTCTGGCGTCCTTCCTTTCTCGGAGAGTATCGTTTCGCATTATTCTATACTATATGTTCTCCGAAGAAACAAAACCATATCCTCTGACGGCCAAAAATGTCCCTTGAAAAAAACGGAAATTCTGGATTTTTCCGCGAGACCGGGGCGGGACCTTTTTTGCGTCAGGGCTGCATCTGCTTGTCAAACAGCGCCCAAAGCCCTTCCACGGTAAAGGAATCGCCTATACGTCTGCGGATGCTGTGCTGAGCGGCCAGGTCATTGGTATAATCCTCCAGCTTGTAGACGGTGTATTCCGGGGTATTCCGGTTGTAGTGGGTGACGGTGGGGATCAGGGTATAGCCGGTGATCACCGGCGCCATGCCGTCCTGCTTTGTAAGGGTGACCAGGGCCATGCCGCCCAGCAGGTTGTTCATCCCGTTCTGGTTGGAGAAAAAGTTTCCGAGAGAATAGTACACAAGGGTCTGATGACCGTCGGGCCCGGTCTTCATTTCAAAGGACTGGAGTACGTGGGGGTGGCAGCCGATGATCAGATCCACCTTCAGAGACGTGAGGAAATCGCACCACTCCGTCATGGTCCGGTCCGGCTTCTCGGAATATTCCGTGCCGCCGTGAAGGCAGAAGATGACAAAATCACTCTGCTCCCTGGCAGCCTGTACCTGCTGCGCGACCCGCGTCTGGTCGAACAGATCGATCTTGTACTGCTCGTCTGCCCCAAGGGGATTGTTCAGACCGTAGGTCGCGTTCAGCACGGCGACCTTCACTCCTTTCCGTTCTATCCCTCTGTCTCCTATGTCATTGGCGTGATTGTTGGCGTACAGGATCACGTCGAAGCCCGCGTTTACCGCGGCGTCTCCCGCTTCCACGGGGCTGGCGAAGCTGGGGTAGCCGCTGAGCCGGCTGTGGTCAGATATGTAAGGACTCTCCTGATTGGCAATGGCGATGTCGGCCGCCTGGATATCCTGCCGCACGTGATCAAAAAGAAAATCGTAGTTCCAGTTGTCCCGCCCGGTATTGACGATAGGCATGTGGTACAGCATGTCGCCTATGGCCGTAACTGTCAGCGTCACCGGCGGAGCAGTGGGCGTGGGAGAAGGCGTCGGAGGCGCGGAATGCACTCTGGGCGCGGCGGTAAGCACCGGTATCGCGGATGGCGCCGCGGGCTTTGCTCCCGGCGTTTCGGTCCCGGTTTCAGCGGTCTGGACCGGGCGGCCATCATTGCGGCAGCCGGTGCCGGTCACAAGAAAAAGACCGCACAGCAATACACACAGGCATAGGGAAAAGATGCCCGGTGATCTGCGGCGGTCGGTTTTCTCTTTTGTATGGATTTTCATCGGCGGCTCCATTTATCAGTTCAGTTTTTTCCATTTTATCGGCTCATATAGCTTCTTCATGGTCTTCACCATGAGATTGCCGTTGTTTTCCCGAATGATCACGTCGCATTGCCCGAAGACAGTCCCGAAGGTGATGATCTGGTCAGATCGCTGCTGCTGTTTTAAATAGTCGATCATATTGTTGCGGGTGGCGTTTTTGCTGTAAAGCTTCAGGTAGCAGTAGCCGTCCACAGGCGCCTTGTCCCGCATGAACCGGAGCCGCCCGGCGAACGGCTGGGCTTTTAGAAGCTGTTCCACCTGGTCTATCTGCTCCTCAGGCTCCATGAGAAGAAAATAGACGGCGCTGGCGTTTTCCGGCGCTTCGCGGTGGATAAAATTGCGGTAAGGAGACTGGCGCAGAGCCTCATAGGCCTGCCGCTGGGCGTCGGTGCGGAATTCATTGCAGTAGATCAGCAGCACGTCGTCCAGGATCACATTTTCATAGTAGTGGTATCCGTTCTGCTCCAGAAACTCCGCGATGGAGTGGGTGGTGGCAGGACCGATCACATGCTCCAGGCAATACCGGTTTTCCCGTATATCATACAGCACGGCGCCGTCCATGGCGATGATGGGAAGCCGCAGATCCACGGCCTCCAGCAGAGGCAGCAGGGCAGCAGGAGTACGCCGTGTGGTGACGGTAAACTGGGCGCCCTTCTGGATCATGCGGTTTAAGGTCACCTGGCTGTAGGGACTCAGCTTATCCTTCATGGACACCAGCGTATCATCCAGGTCGGATACAAACAAAATATCGTTGCGGCATTGGCGGGGCAGATGGGCGGAAACACAGATCATGGCCGCGGCAACGCCCATCAGCGTGTCAAAGGTGCGGAAAAATGTAAACGTAAACGGATCCATATAATCTCTGGATACTACGGTGATGCTCAGAAATACCACGCAGGAAAAATAAGCCGTGGCTGTCAGCTTCAGCAGAATGGTAGAGTAGATCACCGGCAGGATCATCAGGGCGATGATGAAAAAATACAGCGGCGTCCACTGAACATCAGGAAACACGTAGGTAGTCAGGATCAGGATGATGATGCCGAAGAAGGCGCCGATAAAAGTGCCTGCCGTCCGGTTTTTCCCCACCCGCTTCAGCTGGGAGGGGTCTGACTGGACGCACTGGATAGCCGCTATGGCTCCATAGAGCGGCGTGCGCTTAACGCCCATCAGCTGAAAGATCAGGAAGATGAGCATCACGCTGCACACAGTGCGGGTGATCCGCTGGCCCACAGGGGGCAGGCCGCGGAGCCTGTCTCTGACAGTCCGTTTGCGATCGTGTAAAACCTCAGGTGCGGTCATGGCATTCTCCATTTATAGCTGTTGTGTTTTTGCCGGGTCAGCATCTTCATCAGGCGTTTCCCTCATCAGGCGTCTGTTTTCTCTGCGAGTGTCAGGCCGCTTCCTGACCCGGCAGCATTCTATTCCAGTATATCCTTTTTCGTCATATTTTTCCACTGGTTTTGAAAAAATGATGAAAACAGGGAAATTTGGGAGATTTCCATTGTAAAAAAATAAAACCTACTTTATAATGGGACGTATCAAAAGGCAAAATACCCCTGAAAAAGGGATTGATGAGAGAAGCGCCGCCGGAAGGCGCATCCCTCAGGAATGGAGAGACATATGAAGAGAGAGACAGTGATCGTACTGGACTTCGGCGGCCAGTACAACCAGCTGATCGCCCGGAGAGTCCGGGAATGCAATGTATACTGTGAGATCTATTCTTACAAGACCCCTCTGGAAAAACTCAGAGCCATGGAGCCGAAAGGCATTATCTTTACCGGCGGCCCCAACAGCTGCTACGGTCCCGGCGCCCCCACTTACGACAAGGCCGTTTTTGACCTGGGCGTGCCGGTGCTGGGCATCTGCTACGGCGCCCAGCTGATGAACCATCTCCTCGGAGGAAAAGTGGAGACGGCCCCTGTGCGGGAATACGGCAAGATCCTTGTCCACGTGGACAATGCTTCTCCGCTGTTTACCGATGTGTCCCCCGACACCATCTGCTGGATGAGCCACAACGATTACATTTCCCAGGCTGCCCCCGGCTTTGCCGCCAGCGCGTATACGGACAACTGTCCCGTAGCGGCCATGGAAAACAAAGAGCGGCAGCTCTACGCCCTCCAGTTCCATCCGGAGGTGCTCCACACCCGGGAAGGTAAAAAGATGCTGTCCAATTTTGTATACAACGTCTGCGGCTGCGCGGGAGACTGGAAAATGGACAGCTTCGTGTCTACCAGCATAGAAGCGATCCGCGCCAAGGTAGGGGACGGCAAAGTGCTGTGCGCCCTGTCCGGCGGCGTGGATTCCTCTGTGGCGGCCGTGCTGCTGTCCAAGGCAGTGGGCAGCCAGCTGACCTGCGTGTTCGTGGACCAGGGACTGCTCCGGAAGGACGAGGGAGATCAGGTGGAAGCCGTGTTCGGCCCCGACGGCCCCTATGACCTGAATTTTATCCGGGTCAACGCCCAGGAGAGGTTTTACAGCAAGCTGAAGGGCGTCACCGAGCCGGAAAAGAAGCGGAAGATCATCGGCGAGGAATTTATCCGGGTCTTCGAGGAGGAGGCAAAGAAGATCGGCGCGGTGGATTATCTTGTCCAGGGCACCATCTATCCCGACGTGGTGGAGAGCGGCGTAGGTGGCGAGTCTACTGTGATCAAGTCCCACCACAACGTAGGAGCCCTGCCGGACCATGTGGATTTCAAGGAGATCATAGAACCTCTGCGGGACCTGTTCAAGGATGAGGTGCGCAGGGCAGGCCTGGAGCTGGGCATACCCGACTATCTGGTGTACCGTCAGCCCTTCCCCGGCCCCGGCCTGGGCATCCGCATCATCGGCGAGGTGACCGCCGAGAAGGTGCACATCGTCCAGGAGGCGGACGCCATCTACCGGGAGGAGATCGCCAATGCTGGACTGGACCGCTCCATCGGCCAGTATTTTGCCGCCCTGACCAATATGCAGTCAGTGGGCGTCATGGGCGATGAGCGGACCTACGATTACGCCGTGGCCCTGCGGGCGGTGAACACCATCGATTTCATGACTGCTGAGGCCGCCAAGATCCCCTTCGACGTGCTGAATAAGGTCATGAACCGCATCATCAACGAGGTGAAGGGCGTCAATAGAGTGATGTACGATTTGACCAGTAAGCCCCCCGGGACAATAGAATTTGAGTGATGTTACATACATAATGAGTTGCTCATATAATTATTTAGATGTATAAATTAAAAATAATACAGAAAATGCGACCATCAAAAACTGAATAGGTTTACAGCGAAGGGATACCATTTTTTTAAGATGGCATCCCTTTTCTGTTGTTCAGTCCATAAATCCAACGCCACAAGACCGCTGTCAGCAGACTGAAATGAGGTGGATTTGCATACAGGCTTGTGCTATACTTTAGCCAAGCTACAAAGCGACAGATCGGGATTTGATAAGGAGAAATATATGAGGAGAAAGGGTATCCCCGTATTGTATTTGCGCCTGTAAACAGATGGGGCGAAGTAGGGAGTCCGGACATTGTTTTCGTCTTTGCTGAGCCGGATCAGTTGTCCGCATTGGTCACCATGCTCGGCTCTCACAACGGCGAGGCGCTGAATACGATTGCTCCCTTCGGCGCGGCTTGTCAGTCTATTGTGTATGCGGTGGAGCAAATGGAAAAGGAGCGGCCAATGGCAATCATGGGCCTGTTTGATATTTCCCAGCGGCGGGAAGCGCTGGCAAACTGTCTCTCCCTGACGATGCCTTATACCCTATGGGATGGATTGACGAAGGATCTGGACAAGAGCTGTCTCACCACCCATGCATGGAAGGAGATTGAAAAAAGGTTGTAAGACGACTTTGACTTATTCAGGTATACTTTATTTTTCCTTCACGGATCATACGGGAAAAGTCAAAGCCTACAACAAAAAATGGGCAAAAAGGACCAACTATCCGTTGATATGGATTCCTAACGCTGCTCATAATTCAAATGTTGATAACCCCGCTGCTGTAAACGAAATGATCATGGGTTTTATTAAGGATTTGAAGTAGGCAGCTTTTGACAAAAATTACAGGAAGCATCAAATCGGGATGCAGGAGAACAACACGCATGATAAAACTTCGATATGGGAATACAAATACATTTTTGCTATGTGGGAATGCTGC
>CANQHX010000099.1 GCA_947623905.1 uncultured Lachnospiraceae bacterium | reverse complement strand
GCCACCATCTCCGCGATGGCCAGTCCGCTCTCCACGTCGCCGCCCATGGTGTGAAGGATCATCAAAAGCCCCTGTATGTCATCGCTGTCCTCCACCGCTGCCAGCTGGGGCACCACATGGTCGTATTTCGTGGATTTGCTGTTCTGGGGCAGCATCTCGTGCCCCTCGATCTCCCCGATGATGGTGATCAGATGGATCTTATGGTGGGCGGCCTTATTCTCCAGAGTTACCTGCCCATAGTCCTTGATCGTGTCGTTTTGCTGTTCCCGCTCCTGATCTGACGCCATACTGTTTCCCCTTCCCGTTTGAATTTCACAGTAACAGTATGCGCCAAACAGCGCCGATTATACAAAACGGCGGCAGAAAACCTGCCGCCGCAAACTGTTTATTCCACACTCTTTAAGGATTCTACCATATCGATCTTCTTCAGCTTGAAATACATCAGCGCGTTTACCCCGATGGAAAATACAATGGTGAGCACCACCGACAGCAGATAGCTGGGCCAGTAAATGGCTCTCCCGAACATGACCAGATCCAGCTCCGCCGTCTGGATGACAAACCGGTGAAGGATAATGCCCAGCAGCAGGCCGATGAGAATACCGAACACTGTCATGATGATATTTTCCCGCAGCACATACATGGTCACTTCCCTGCCGTGGAAACCCAGCACCTTCATGGTGGCAAGCTCCCTGCGCCGCTCGGTGATGTTGATGTTGTTCAGGTTGTAGAGCACCACTACCGCCAGCAGGGCGGCCGCCACGATGATCACATACACCACGGCGTCAAGATTTTTCAGCATATCGCTGATGCGGTCCGCGAAGCCGGTGACCATATTGACGGAGCTCACCGCCTCCATGGCGAGATAGTCCCGCATAAGCTGGTTCTCCGCTTCCTCAGAACGGTCCGTAGTGATGATCAGCTCCTGATTGTATTCCGGCAGGCCCTTGTACACATTGTTGTAGCATGCCTCGTTCATATAGATATAATGGCGGTAGTAATTTTCCGTAATGCCCGTGACAGTGACATTCACCTTATAATTGTCATTGTCCATGAGATAAATGGTATCTCCCGCCCTGACGTTCATAAGCTTTGCCAGCTTCTCCGTGATGATCACGCCGTCGTCGGAAAGTTCCAGCGGCTGTCCGGAAGCTCGGTCCCGCAGCACAAAGAAATCCTTTGCCAGGTCCTCATGGCTGATGACATACATGGCCGCGCTCTTCTCATTGTCCGCGTCCTCCACGCCGGCGTCCACGTTAGCGGCATATACCTTCAGCCAGGAGGTCACCCGTTCATCTTCGGCAAATTTCTCGTCCAGTTCGTCTACCGGCCGGGCGTCAGTGGTATCCAGGGTAACGATCCCGTCGTAGGTGTGCAGCTCGCCGAACTGCTTTTCTCCCACTACGCTGATGCTGTCCTTCAGCCCGAAACCGATGAGCAGCAGCGCCATACAGGCGGCGATGCCGAATACCGTCATGATCAGACGTTTTTTATAGCGGGCCATATTGCGGATAGCTGCCTTCCAGGAAAAGTTGCATTTGCTCCAGAACCATTTCCACTGCTCCAGGAAAATCTTTTTGCCGTACTTGGGCGCTTCGGGGCGCATCAGCTGCGCCGGCACAAGCCGCAGGCTGTGATAGCATGCGGCAAAGGCCGCCCCCACGGTACACGCTATGGCGATCACCGTGCTTAAGAGGGAATACCACAGACTTAAGGGCGTGCGGAGCACGGTCAGGTTGCAGTACATCATCCGGTAGGCGTTGATGATGATCCTCGGCAGCAGCAGCTGTCCCAGGATCAGACCGATCACAGCTCCGATCACGGTGGCCAGGAGCGCATACAGCACATATTTGACCGCTATGGTCTTCTTGTCATATCCGAGCGCTTTCAGGACGCCCATCTGAGTGCGCTGCTCCTCCACCATTCTTGTGATGGTGGCAAGGCTCACCAGCGCCGCCACAAGAAAGAAGATCAGGGGCACCACGTTGCCGATGGCGCCGATGCGCTCCGCGTCTTCCCCGTAGCTGGCGAAATCCTCCACGGAATTTCTGTCCAGAATATACCATTTGGGATCTTCCATACGGGCTACCTGACGCTTTTTGTCATTGAGCTCTCTTGTGGCGTCCTCCATATGCTCCTTGCTGCTCTTCACTGCCGCCTCATAGGACTGGCGTCCCTGGGCAAGCTCATTCTCCGCAGCAGTAAGCTCCAGCTGGTTATTGTTCAATACCACCTGTCCGTTTTCCAGCATCTGCTTTGTCTGCGCCAGTGCCTGGGAACTGGCGTCCAGCGTGGCCTTCTGTTTCGTGTACTCCGCCATCTGGAGGCTCACCGCGGAGGAGTCCGCCGTAATGGCCTGGGCTTCCGCCGCCAGTGCCTGGGCCTGGGCCTGCAGCTGCTGGTCCAGGGCGGTCAGCTGGTTATACGTCTCGTTGATGGCTGCCTGGGCGGAATCCAGCTGCGCCCGCTTTGTGGCGATCTCCCCTTCCGTTGAGGAGATCTGGCTCTGCAGCTGCGTGATCTCGCCCTCCAGCTTTTCACGGTCGGAATTTCCCGGCTGATCATTTCCGCCGGGACCCGTCTGCGTCTCAGACGGCGCCGGTGTAGAAGTGGTCTCCGGCGGTGTATCGGTGGCGGCAGGGAGATCCGTAGGCTGCACCGGATCTGCGGGATCCGTAGGTTCCGTCCCCGGGTCCACAGAAATGCCGGGATCCGCGGGATCGATCCCCGCGCTTCGCGGATCCAGTTCTTCCGCCCATGTATCGATTGTAAACAGATAGAACGGTTTTCTTTCCGAGACTGCCGCCCCGGTCTGCAGGGCGTTCAGCTGTCCCTGTTTTTCCTCCAGGCTCTTTCTCATATCCTCCAGCTGGGTTTCCAGCCCTGACAGAACATTTGCCTGCTCGTTGACCCGATCGACCTGATCCTGATATTGTTTCCACGCCGTCTGAAGCTGTGCCTGGCTGGCGCTGATCTGATTCTGGTTTGCCGCGTTCTGCATCGCCCGGTTCTGCAGGGCCGACTGCGCCTGTTCGATAGAAGCAAGCGTCGTGGACAGCGCGGCGTAAGACTGGCTCAGCGCCTGTTCCTGCTGCTCAATGGTCGTATTACCATTTACGATTTCCTGCATCTGGGCCTGGATCTGTGCTTTGGCCGTCTCCAGCTCCTGAGCGGTCTGGTCCAGACGATTTTTGGAATCGTCCAGCTGTCTCTGGGCGCTGTCAAGCTGGCTCTGGGCGTCCGCCAGTTCCTGTTCCGCCTTCTGCTTTACTTCGTCATAGCGAAGGCGGCTCCTCTCTCCCTGGATCTCTTCCACCCGGTCCATGACTTCCTTCACTTTATCGTCATACGCGCCGGAAAATGCCTGCAGTTCTTTTGCGTCTGCAACTGCCACGTCGATCTCCGAAAATTCCGTGGCGACAAATACATTCTTGATACATATCATAAACCCGTCGGCCGTGCCGTCGCCGAGGCTGGTAGTGCCTCTGCTGCGGGTAAGAAATTCTCCCCTGATACCGATACCCGTGATCAGAAACTGTGTCTCGGAAAGATAATCGGTAGTGCGCTCTCCTGTGGGAGCGGAAAGATACAGATATTGTCCTACTTCCAGACCGTGGTCCCTGGCGATCTGTTCATCAATGACACACTCATTGACCCGCTCCGGCATACGTCCCTCTGTCAGGATCACCTGATTGACCGTATCCGTCATGCTGTACAGCTGCAGCACGAGACGGCCGGTATCTTCCCCCGCAGCCGTCTCCGCGGTTTCTTCCGCCAGTTCCTCTTCCTGCTCTTCCTCTTCCGTGTTGGCATACAGATCGCAGTACAGATCCGCTTTATAGACGCCTTCGGCTGCCTTCACTCCCTCCAGGCTTTTTACCGCTTCCAGATCTTCCCGCGTCAGTCCCAGTGTATTGACGATGCGGAAATCCATAAAATCGGCCTGGTCGTACATCCGGTCCAGAGACTTTTCCATGTCCGGACGGACGGCGCTCACACCTGAATAGAATGCCACGCCCAGCGTTACGATCAATAAAATAGATAAAAATCTCGGAAAATTCTTCTTGATCTCCATAAAGAAATCCAAGATCAGCACATTGTCCTTCACGTTTCCTAAACCTCTCTTATCAGCAGGTCTTTTTTCCCGTGGAAAAAACTGCTTTTACCATTCAATATTTTCTACAGATTCCGGATCGGGATTCTTTGACACCTGTTCCACCCGGCCGTTTTTCAGATAGATCACCCTGTCCGCCATAGGCGTCAACGCCTGGTTGTGGGTGATGACTACAACCGTCATGCCTTTTGTGCGGCACATATCCTGGAGCAGCTTTAATATGGCCTTTCCGGTCTGGTAGTCCAGCGCGCCGGTAGGCTCGTCGCAGAGCATCAGCTTGGGATTTTTGGCCAGAGCGCGGGCGATCGCCACTCTCTGCTGCTCTCCGCCGGAAAGCTGAGCCGGAAAATTGTCCAGTCGTTCCTCCAGGCCCACTTCACACATGATGCCCACGGCCTCCAGGGGATCCTTGCAGATCTGCAGCGCCAGCTCCACGTTTTCCAGAGCCGTCAGGTTGCCGATGAGATTGTAGAACTGAAAAACAAATCCCACGTCTTCCCGTCTGTAATCGGTAAGCTGCGTTTCATCATATCTCGCAATGTCCACGCCGTCCACAAATACCTGTCCGGACGTACAGCTGTCCATGCCGCCGAGAATGTTGAGCACCGTAGTCTTTCCCGCGCCGCTTGGCCCTACGATCACTACAAACTCTCCCTTTTCGATCTCAAAGCTGATGCCGTCAGCCGCATTGATGGTCACTTCTCCCATCTGATAGACCTTTGTCACTTCCACAAGTTCTACATAGCTTGCCATTTCACTCTTTTCCTTTCAAAACTCATTCTGCTGCCCCGGTATCGTCGGGTGAAGAGGACGGCGCGGGCTCTGCCTCGGACGCATTGCCGTTATCCGACGGTTTCCCCACCACTTTCTTTACAACAGTCGTATCCATTTCTATTGTCAGGTTGCTCTTGGAAAGCACCTGGTTGAGCATCGTCTTTAAGGATTCCATGCTGATCTTCCTGGAACCGCTGTTGGCGCTGTGGCTTGCCGCCAGCTCGTCCGTATACTGCTCCAGAGGATAAACAGTATATATGCCTTCTTTCTTGTCATAGTGGGTCACCAGACCGTTGAGATATGCCTCCTCGATCCGCACCTGGCCGCTGATGTCCCTATGGATCTTCACAGTGGCAAGCCCCCCCAGCATACATTTCAGATCCTCCTGGGTGGATATCAGATTGCCCATGGAGTAATAGGTGAGCATGTCATGCTCTCCGTCCGTAAGGATCACAAACGGCTGCAGCACATGGGGGTGGGAACAGATCGCCAGGTCCACGCCGTATTTCAGCAGCACGGTCAGTTCATACTCCAGCGTCGCGCTGGGCTCGGAAGCGCCGTCAGCGCCTCCATGAAGAAATACGATGATGAACTCACTGTTCTCTTTGGCGCGCTGAATGTCCTGGGCCACCTTTTCCTCGTCAAACACATCGATCATATAGTCGGCGCGTTCGCCTTCCATACCCTGATAGTTAAGTGTCTCCGTATAATTGAGCATGGCGATCTTGATGCCGTTTACATTTGCCACGGCGATCTCCTGAGCGTCTTCCTCATCCTCGTGGATGCCCAGCATATAAATATTTTCATGATTGGTGTTCCAGAAGTGGCAGCTCTGCTCCACTCCCGGCACCCGCTTGTCGAAGGCATGGTTGGTAGCGTGGAGCACCACGTCAAACCCGGCATTTACCAGCGCGTCCCCGATCTCCACAGGGCTTCCGAAGCTGGGATAGCTGGACACATTTTTGTGATCCTCCACATAGATGGTCTCCTGGTTGACAATGGCCAGATCCGCCGAGGAAATCGTTTTTTTAATGTGTTCATAAAGATGGTCGTAATTCCATTGTTCCCCATTTTCGCCGGATTCATAAATGGCGCTGTGGATCAGATTATCCCCCACCGCCATGATAGTGGCGGACGCCTCCGGCACATTGGTATTGGCAGGATTTGCCGTGACATCGGGGGTTTCACTCTGAGAACTGTCCACAAGCGGCTTTACGAGCAGGCTGTGATACAGGGCAAAGCCTCCTGCCGCTGCCACGCATATGCACAGCAAAAAACCGGCCAGCTTACCCGCGCGGATCCATCTGCGTTTCCGCAGGATGGCGTCTCTGCGGCGCTTTCTCTCCCATCTGGCCTCCAGTTCTTCCGCTTTCCGCTTTTCCTCTTCCGATACGTTGACGTCGTCTCTTTTGTTTTCATCCATATGATCGTTTTCCCCTCAAAAAGACAATATCCGCAAAAAGCAATTCATTCTATTATAATTCTTCTGGTTTTTCTTGTCAATGAATCCTGGCCTTGAGTTTCCGCGGATCTGTCCCTCGCCAAACATGCCCGGTTCAAAATGAATGCCAACGACAAAATAGATTGCTGCGAATAAGCCGCACAGGCCGGAAAATATTTCCAAAGGGCTGTCAAACAGATAAGGAAGGCCTGATAACAGGCCCTCCTCATCAGTACATTCTATGGTACAGTGCACAAGCGCCAGGCAGACGATCACAACAGCCTTTGCCAGATCCAACTTCGGTTGTCTGCCGCCGTTTATGATCTCGTCTGAAAAGATGCGCTCCTTCAGACGGGATACACGCTTTTTGACCTCTGTCATTTGTTAGTTCCGTTTATTTCAGGCCGGCAAGATCCACCGTAAAGAAAAGGTGATAGTATCCGTCCGCGGTAGTCACCGTTCCGGAACCGGAGTAGTTGTTGGTATACACCGGCACATTGTCGCTGGACTCCGTCAGATAGAAGGTATGGGTCCCCCTGGTCACCGTAAGATGCAGACCGTCTGCCTCACAGGTCACCTTCCGGATATCCTGCGCGTCGTTATCCACTACTACTTCAAATTCCGTACCTGTAAAGTCGTAGTCTGAACCGTCCGCAGCCTTCACCGGGATCACCACTTCATAGCTCTCCGGAGACTTGTCGCCCGCGATCAGGATCCTGCCTGCGGGCCTGTCAATGGTCAATGTGTCTTTTCCGTCATTGGTCAAATGCAGCACATAGTCCTGCACAATGGAATCCTCGCCGCCAAGCTCACCCAGCTTTGTGCCATCCTTCAGTCCGGCAAAGGTAGTCACGTAGTTGTTGGTGGCCACCAGAAGCTTTGTGGATGTATCGTCCCGTGAAAGGGCCGTGCCGTCCTCCAGCACTACAGACACCACTTTGCCGCCTGCCTCGCCGGCAGGATCGTAGGTGTAAGTCAGTCCGGACACCTGAAGGAAGCTGCCGGACACCTTGCTGCGGGTCAGCAGTCCCGTTTCGTCCTGTCCGGTAATGGTGCTCACTCCAGCCTCCAGCGCTGTGTACAGCTGAGCGGGGGTCACTTCCATCACATCTACGGTATTGCCGTGGTTGAAGGCGTTTAAGATATCTCCCCTTGTGACGATGCCGTAGGGAAGGGTGGCGCTGATGCCGCCGCCGTTCTCCAGGCCGATCACCGGCTGGTCCAAACCGTTGTTGGTCTTGAACTTCTCACCGTAATACCGAAACGCGTCCGTCACCAGATCTCCCATGGTGGTCTCCACGATCCTGGGCTCCGCGTAATCATAATAGATGTAGCCGCCCCACACCGGCGCGCCGGTCCGGGCGATCTCCTCCGCAAGGATCGGATCCATATCCTCCA
>CANQHX010000098.1 GCA_947623905.1 uncultured Lachnospiraceae bacterium | reverse complement strand
GCAAGATGAAAAAAAGCTATGCAGAAAATCCATTCCTAAAAACGTTGCAATGCAAGAATTAGATTTCATTATGGTAAAAATGGGTTCTCCTGCGTTTTCTCCAGTTCTTCCTCGTACCCTTTCAGCGCGGCGAAGGGCGAAAAGATCTTGGCCCGGTCGGGGATGGGCATGTGGGCCCGACGGTTGGACACCGGTCGGGGCAGGTGGATGATGTCTTTGTATTTTTCCGGAACATTTCCGGTAAGGTTTTTTTCTGTGTTCATAGTGGTCAACCTTTTGGGATGTTTATGGGATATGGCGGCGCGGACTCCGGGTTTGCGCTGCGGTATCTCTTTTTTTGTGTGACTACGCTTTATGTCCGCCGATCTGGCGGTTCCGGTCTCTTGTGGTGGCGCCCTCCAACAGGCTTGTGCCTTTGAGAAGGGCGTTTTTTCCGTATTTTTTCTGGATGCTCAGGGCGGCCAGCTGCAGCCTTCGCTCCCGCTCCAACTGCTCCGGGTCAGTGAACAGGTCAAACTGTTCATAGGAGTTTTTCAGCACGTTGTTGGCAGTGATATTGATGCGGCGGACCAGAAGATTTTTGTCGACGATCCGATCATAAAGCTGCATCACCCCATCCATGATCTTCTGGGTGGAGGATGTGGCAGTGCCCAGATTGACGGTGCCGTGGGCCGGGGGTGGTACGGCGCGGCCGTAGTGGTCGATGTGGACCGTTCCTTTATAATTGCCCTTGTCTACATTTTCCCGGTCATAGCCCACATACAGCACAATGCCGTCAGTGGTCATGCCTTTTTCCACCAGGTCCAGCACCAGCAGGTCGGTCATTTCCCGGACGATGATCCGGGCCTTTTCAAATGTGTAGGGCTCCATGGAACTGGAGCTGGGTTTGTAGGCTTTGATATCCGCCATGGCGCATGGCTCATAGCCCCAGGCGTGGTCGATGAGCAGCTCCGCGTCCACGCCGAACAGATGATAGAGCAGGTCTTCGTTGTGAAGGGAAGCCTGGGCGATGTCCCCCATGGTATAGATGCCGTTGTTCTCCAGACGGCGGGCAATGCCTCTTCCGATGCGCCAGAAGTCAGTGAGAGGGCGGTGGTCCCACAGCAGGTACCGGTAGCTCATCTCATCCAGCTGGGCGATGCGCACGCCGTCTTTGTCCGCGTCCGCGTGCTTTGCCACGATGTCCATGGCGATCTTTGCCAGGTACAGGTTGGTGCCGATGCCTGCGGTCGCCGTAATGCCGGTGGTCTCAACTACATCCCGGAGAATGGTCCTTGTCAGGTCGTGAGCGGACATCTCATAGAGCTTCAGGTAATCCGTTACATCCATGAACACTTCGTCAATGCTGTAAACGTGAATGTCCTCCCGGCTGACGTATTTCAGATAAATGCTGTATATGGCGGCGGAGCAGTTGATATAGTGCTGCATCCGCGGCGGCGCGATGATATATTCGACCTCTTTGCCCGTGGCGGCTTTGACTTTTTTCAGACATTGTTCCACCTCAAAAAGGCGGCTGCGGCCGCTGAGACCGTAAGCCTTCAGCGACGGGCTCACAGCCAGGCAGATGGTCTTTGACGTCCTGCTGGGGTCGGCTACCACCAGGTTGGTGGTGAGCGGGTCCAGTCCCCGCTCGGCGCACTCTACCGAGGCGTAAAAGCTTTTCAGATCTATGGCGATGTATGTGCGGTCTGACACGGCATGTCCCCCATTCAAAACATTTGTTCTGCACGATACTAGTTTACACCCTGGATTTTTTCCTGTCAAGGCGTTTGGGGTGGAAGAACATGGATGTAAAAATGTAAAAAAATAATTTACAAATATGTTGATTGTTTCTTACTTTTTACATATAATAGAATTGAAAGGGAGGTTGATTACGATGACGTTTGATGAGTTATTTGAACAAAGGAGCCGGGTGGCTTACAAATTAAAAGAATGCATACGTGATAGGGGCTATACAAAGATTTCTTTTTCTAAAAAAGCAGAGATATCAAGGCCAACGCTTGATAGGCTTCTGAACGGCAGTATAGACAGTAAAACTACATTTGATCGTCATTTGAAAAAGATTTTGAAAATGTTGAATATGTCTGCTGATGATCTGATGTTTTATTCGGTTCGGCAAGGCAGAACGGTGACGGCCGTGTATTCTCAAAACGCACCCGAGGATCATGAAATGAGTGATAACGCACGAAAACAGTATGATCTGCTGTTGGATATAGTTGATTTATGTGCAATATATTATTAAAGGAAAGAAAATATGAGTGAGATAATAACGGCGTCCAATATTGACTTTGTCATTCAGAAGAATAATGAAATTAGCGAAGAAGTAACTTCGCAGGCATTGAGACTGCAAACGAATTCTCTGATCATGAGAGTTGCATCAATGCCGCAGCTGGCACTTTTGATCCTTCAGGGCTTTGGGCTGATACAGGTACCGATAGAGGATAAATATTGGAGTGGCGCCATATATGTAAAAGATGGAAAAATAATACCGGTGATCAACACGGCACTTCCACGCGCAAATCAGTATTTTGCCGCATGGCATGAAGTCTATCATCTTATGTTTGATAAAGTGCCGTTTGATCATTTTATTGAAAATGATAACACAGTGGAAGAAAGAAAAGCAGAGCATTTTGCTGCATGTATGCTTCTTTCAGGTGTAGACAGATATTATGCGGAGCTTCCGCCGATGGATTTTATATCGAAAATTTTATATTGTATGTCGGCTTTTCAAACGCCATATAAGGCAGTGTTGATCTCGCTTTATGAAGATGCGGTACGAAGAGATAACGAAAAACTGCGGGATCAGATTAAAGAGGCACGGGATCTTAAAATTGAAGATATGCCGGAGAAGTTTCGTGAATTGGGACTGGATGACAGCTTGGTTCTGCCGTCCTTTGTGATCAACACGTCATACCTGCAGAAGCAGATCAAAAAGAAAGAGGCGGAAGATCCGGAATTAAAATATCATGAGGATAATGAAGAATTTCTGAATAATATAATAAAAGAGATCCGGATGGTTATGAGGGTCGATGGATGACGAGGATAAAAGAAATAACACAGATCAATAGAAAGCATATTGCGCTTTTCGATTCATCTTCTGTCGCATTCCTGCAGCAGCTTCAAACGAGAGGAATCGAGCTGGATAGTATTTTGAAGGATTATGAGTTGATATTGATTCCCAAATGGGTGCTGACGGAAATCAGGGATTCCATCGGCAGGTCAGAATATTTACAAACACTGATAGATACCGGATATCCAATATATTGTGTCGCAGAAGAAAGCTATTCTGAACTCACAGGGTATGAAGAGGGCAATCTTTACCGGATAGTGATGGCTTCAACATCTCTGATAGGAAGCATAAGGGCATATTTACGGAGATATGTGGAAAGACCAGATCCATTGAATATGGAGGTATATGAAAACTGGATCAAAAGACTATATGATGAATGGCCTGTTCCGGGAGACATATTATCGAATGGCAGAGAAAAAAAGAAAAATGCAGGAGAAATATCGATAACGATCCTGGCAGAAGTGCTTTCCTGGTATTATCCTGAAACAGAATTGCTTACAATTTATTCACAGGATAGCGATACATACAATTTTCAGCGCAAGGCGGAAGAAAGTCTGAAAAAAATATTTGCTTCAAGAATGCCGGTGCCTGTTTCTTATAAGAGTAATGATGTGATCTTTTGTCAGCTTTTCCGAGAGGGAGAGATAGATGCTGATGATATTATGGAGTGTAGAAAAGATAAACGAAAAGTAACTTATAGCATAGAACAGTCAGATCATTCCACTGCTCTAGTGACGAAACGGGTTGATAATAATTCTTTTATAGAATTGATACAGGATGAATCGGTTTACATTATTTTCTGATAAAAAACTATAGAAAGGAAAACGATCATGCGTATAGGTATGGGTTATGACGTGCATCGGCTGGCAGAAGGGCGTCCGCTGATCATCGGCGGCGTAAATATTCCGTGGGAAAAGGGCCTTTTGGGGCACTCTGACGCGGATGTGCTGACGCACGCCGTTATGGACGCCCTTCTGGGGGCGGCAGGGCAGCAGGACATCGGCTATCATTTTCCCGACACGGATCCGGCTTACGCAGGGGCGGATAGCCTGCGGCTGTTGGCCAGAGTAGGAGATATCCTGGAGGAAAACGGATATTATATTGAAAATATAGACGCCACCATTATCGCTCAGGCGCCCAAAATGCGCCCTTATATCGGGCAGATGACGGAAAAGATCGCGGAAGCTTTGGGTATTGAGCCGGGACAGGTCAATGTGAAGGCCACCACCGAGGAGGGTTTGGGCTTTACCGGTGAAGGCGCAGGTATCTCCGCTCAGGCTATTGCCGCCATTGAAAGGATGACGTTTGTGGACGCGCGGCCTTGCAGTCAGTGCGGCGGGTGCCCGGGGCGTCCGGATGAGACAGACGCCTGACGGCAGGACAGCGGGGGTGCGGCGCGGACGTACCGTGACGGGAACCGGCTATGGCATGTGCGTGGCAGATGCCGCTTTTAGAACTGGAGTTTTGCATGGAATATGATGTTACCATATTGAAAAGAGACAAACATGAAAAGACGCGGGCGCTGTGGCGCGCCGCGTTTCCTGAGGATTCGGACGCCTTTCTGGACGCGTACTACGGGGGAAAGGGCAGGGACAATGAGATTTCCGTCATAGAGGACGGGGACGGGACGATCCTGTCTATGATCCACTGGAACCCCGTGGAACTGTGGGTGCGGGGAAAGGTGATCCGGGCGGATTTCCTTGTGGCGGTGGCCACGGACGAAGCCTGTCGGCGAAAGGGCATGATGGCCCGGCTGCTGACGGAGGGCATGGAACGGCGCGGAAAGTCCGGCATGCCTTTTGTATTTCTCACGCCTGCAAAGGAAGCCTACTACACGCCTTTCGGATTTGAGACGGTGGGCTGGGCGTATGAAGGAGAACTGCCGGACTGGATCCTCTCGGAGGAAGACCGGAAGGTTTTGGAACTGAAGGCAGCAGAGAAACTGAAGGCAGCAGAGAGAAAGGTTTTTGCGGATCGGAAGGCGGCGGACGGTCCGGCCTTTTCGGTGGAGCCTGCCCGAAAAGCGGAGTATGCAGAAATCGCCGCGTTTTCCAACGAGGCGCTGGCAAAGCAGTTTTCCCTGTTTGCTTGGAAAAGTCCGGCTTATCTTGAGCGGCTGGCAGAGGAACTGGCCAGCGAGGGCGGTGCTATTCTTGTGGTAAGAGAAAACGGAGTGATCCGTGGCGCCTGTTATATGACGGCAGACGGACCGGAGGGCCCCTGCTATCTGCGGGAGGTCGTCTGCGGAAAAGAGCGGCAGAAGGAGATCTATCATGCCCTTGACTGCTGGCGCAGGCAGCGGTTCGGACCGGACAGCAGGGCGGTCTGGGCCATTGCGGGAGTGACGGAGGATACCCCCGGGGCAAGGTCCCAGACCATGATCCGGATGCTGGACGCCGCCGCATGCAGGGAGCTGACAGGCGGAGATGGATTTGGCGTCCCGGGCATCCTGGAGGTCGTCTGACAGCGCTGGACCTGCTGTACCGTCTGCCCGCCGGACAAGACAGTACGGCGCAGATTCCTACAGACGATACGGCGCAAATTTCTATTTTTTGTTGACAAATGAAGGCAAATTCCATACACTATTGAAAAGTGGGTTTTTATGCGGAAAATTCCGCGGCCCGGAAAACATTGGGAGAATCAGTATGGGATTTATCCAATATATCAAAGAGGAAATGCAGATCATTAAGGAGCGGGACCCGGCTATCCGGACGCCTATGGAGGTACTTCTGTACCCCAGCTTTAAGGCGCTTTTACGCTATCGCACCGCCCATAAGCTGTACCGGAACGGCCATTATTTCCTGGCCCGGTGGATCAGCCAGAGAGCGGCCAGAAAGACCGGCATCGAGATCCATCCCGGCGCCGAGATCGGCAAGGGGTTGTTTATCGACCATGGCAGCGGCGTGATCATCGGTGAGACTACCATCATCGGCGACAATGTGACGCTGTATCAGGGGGTTACCCTGGGCGGTACCGGCAAAGAACAGGGCAAGCGGCATCCTACCCTGGAGGACAATGTGATGGTCAGCGCCGGCGCTAAGGTGCTGGGCTCTATCACTATTGGCGCCAACACAAAGATCGGCGCCGGCAGCGTGGTGCTGGAAGATGTGCCGCCCAACTGTACGGTAGTGGGCGTGCCCGG
Organism: uncultured Lachnospiraceae bacterium; assembly: GCA_947623905.1. Lineage (GTDB taxonomy): Bacteria > Bacillota > Clostridia > Lachnospirales > Lachnospiraceae > CANQHX01. The sequence goes on along the minus strand of CANQHX010000098.1, from coordinate 1,600 downwards.
CCGTGTGGTGAAGCGGGACAATGTGAAGCTGCCCCGCATGGACATGAATCAGATCGATCTGCCCGACCCGGTAAAGGAGGATATCTCCGTGCTGCAGAAGGAGAATGCGGAGCTGACCAACCGGGTGCTGGAGATGGAAAATCAGCTGAGAAATATAAAAAGGCATATATCCCCCCGGAAGGACGACTGATCCCGGGAGGAGGAAACGGAGCATACAAATGGACAATGAATTTCGGTTTTACAATACACTGACAAGAAAGGTGGAGCCTTTCATTCCCAATGAGGAAGGAAAGGTGGCCATGTACACCTGCGGCCCTACGGTATACCACTATGCCCATATCGGCAACCTGCGCAGCTACATCATGGAGGACGTGCTGGAGAAGGCTCTGCGGTATGTGGGCTATGACGTGAAGCGGGTGATGAACATTACCGACGTGGGCCATCTGGCCAGCGACGCGGACACCGGCGAGGACAAGATGCTGAAGGGCGCCCGGCGGGAGCACAAGTCTGTTATGGAGATCGCCAGGTTTTATACCGACGCCTTCTTCAGCGACTGCGCAAAGCTGAACATCAAGACGCCTGACGTGGTGGAGCCCGCCACCAACTGCATCGATGAGTTTATCCATGTGATACAGGGGCTGATCGACAAGGGCTATGCCTATGTGGCCGGCGGCAACGTGTATTTTGATACGTCAAAGCTGAAGGATTATTATGTGTTCTCCACTCAGACGGAGAAGGAACTGCTGGTGGGCGTCCGGGATGATGTGGAGGAGGATTCCAACAAGCGGAACAAAAATGATTTTGTGCTTTGGTTTACCAAGTCCAAATTTGAGGACCAGGCGCTGAAGTGGGACAGCCCCTGGGGCGTAGGGTATCCCGGCTGGCATATCGAGTGCTCCTGCATCAGCATGAAGCATCTGGGCGAGTACATGGACATTCACTGCGGCGGCGTGGACAATATCTTTCCTCATCACACCAATGAGATCGCCCAGTCGGAAAGCTATCTGGGCCATAAGTGGTGCAATTACTGGTTCCACGTGCAGCACTTAAATGACCGGGCGGGGAAGATGAGCAAGTCCAGAGGGGATTTCCTCACGGTGTCCCTGTTGGAGGAGAAGGGTTACGATCCTATTGTTTACAGGCTGTTCTGCCTCCAGTCCCATTACCGCAAGCCGCTGGAATTTTCCTTCGACATACTGGACAACGCAAAGACCGCGTATAACAAGCTGGTGAAGCGTGTTCAGGGGCTGAACGGCGGCGGAGAAATGCAGCAGGATAAGTTTGACCAGTACAAGGCGTCCTTTGTAAAGGCTGTTGAGGATGATCTGAACACGTCCATGGCGCTGACGGTGCTGTACGAGATGCTGAAGGACCCCATGAGCGACGCCACGAAGCGTGCTCTGGCGGAGGATTTTGACAGGGTGCTGTCTCTGAACCTGCTTACCGCGAAGGTACAGGAAAGCACGGATGTGGACCCTGAGCTGGAGGCCTATGTGCTGGCGAAGATCGAAGAGCGGAAGGCCGCGAAGAAGGCAAAGGATTTTGCCGCGGCGGACGCTATCCGGGACGAACTGGCGGCGAAAGGCATCGTGCTGAAGGA
>CANQHX010000097.1 GCA_947623905.1 uncultured Lachnospiraceae bacterium | reverse complement strand
TTTTCTGTCGCTAGTCCAATTTTAAATCCATAACACCATTATCAGCATCATCTACTTCAATAATTTTGTTTATTTGAATTTCTTTCCATAAATTAATTTCCCTTTATAAAAAACTAAAAGGCAAGCCTAAAATCGCAGGTTGATATTATCAATGGATATCATCTTACCATCATGCGGAGGGATTTACAAGTCTTTAGAGGCAGATTTATCTACATTCGCCCATTTGACTTGTTATCAGTTTGAGAACTTATCCATATTAGCCACAGGGAAAAGCCGCCATCAAATGACAGCGGCAATTCCCTGTGGGCGGGTATCAGTTTGCAAAAAACAAGCTCCCTGCTGGTATCGTCCGGAAACTTTGAAAAACCTTTCAGTTTCCGGCGATACCAGCAGGGAGCCATCTTATTTTACACTGAAATCTACACTGGTCGATCTTATCTCTGCACTCGTCCGGATCCGTCGCCCTGTGCCAGCTTCAGCACTTCGTCCATGGATACCTGGTTGAAGTCGCCCTCGATGGAGTGCTTCAGGCAGCTTGCCGCTACGGCAAACTCGATGGTCTCCTGGGGATCGAAGCCGTTTAAGGTTGCGCAGATGAGGCCGCCGCCGAAGCTGTCGCCGCCGCCTACGCGGTCTACGATATGCATGGTGTACTTCTTGCTGAAGTATGCCTTGCCGTCCTCATACAGCATTGCGGACCACAGGTTGTCGTTGGCGGAGATGGACTCCCGGAGGGTGATGGCCACCCGCTGGAAGCCGAAGCGGTCTGTCAGCTGCTTTGCCACATCCTTGTAGCCCTCATGGTTCAGCTTGCCGGTGGTCACGTCCGTGCCGGTGGACTTGATGCCGAACACGTCGGAAGCGTCCTCCTCGTTGGCGATGCACACGTCCACATACTGGCACAGCTCAGCCATTACCTTGCCGGCCTTTTCCTTGGACCACAGCTTGTTGCGGTAGTTCAGGTCGCAGCTGATGGCAACGCCCTTTGCCTTGGCGGCCTTGCATGCCTCCAGACAGATGGCTGCCACGTTGTCGTTGAGGGCGGGGGTGATGCCGGTGAAATGGAACCATTCTGCGCCGTCAAAGATCTCGTCCCAGTTGAAATCCTCAGGGGACGCGGTGGCGATAGAGGAGCCTGCCCGGTCGTAGATCACCTTGGAAGGCCTCTGGCTTGCGCCTTTCTCCAGATAGTAGATGCCGATGCGGTCGCCGCCTCGTGCGATGTAGGATGTGTCCACACCGTATCTTCTCAGGGAATTGACTGCGCACTGTCCGATCTCGTGAGCGGGCAGCTTGGTGACGAATTTTGCGTCGAAACCGTAGTTTGCCAGGGAAACGGCTACGTTAGCCTCGCCGCCGCCGTAAGTGGCGCCGAACTCTTCCGCCTGGATGAAACGGTAGTAACCGGCAGGCGCCAGTCTCAGCATGATCTCACCAAATGTAATTACTTTCTTTGCCATTGGGAAAACCTCCATATCATTTTGAATATTTGTGAAAGCGGGCTTTGCTTTGTGGGGCAAAGTCCGCTTTGTCAACCTTGTTATTTCTGTACAAGATGTACGGCGAAGCCGCCGATCTCGCCCTTCATGTACACGGCGGTCATGGAGCCGTCAGCCTTATACTTGGCGGTGCTCATGTCGAACTCCACTCCCTGGCCCTCCAGATAATGGATGGCGCGCTCGATGTAGTTGGTGCCGATGGCGATGTGGCCGTTCTTGCCGAGGTAAGGGGACTTCATGCATTCCACGGCTGTGCCCGCGAATACGGAGCTGTTGCCGGCCTTCTTTGCCAGGCCGAACACGCCGAAGGCTTCCGCAGTCTTTGCGGCTTCTGCTTCGTCGGCGCAGTTGATGCCTACGTGCTTCAGCTCAAAGCCCAGCATATTGCTGACAGCTTCCCGTGTCTTGTCCCGGATCTTGTCAAATTCTCCTGCCGTCACCATATCCTTGGCTACCATCCAGCTGCCGCCGCATGCCAGGATCTTGGGGAAGTCCAGGTAGGAGCACAGGTTGTCCGCGTTGATGCCGCCTGTGGGCATGAACTTCATGTTGGTGTAGGGAGCAGCCATGGCCTTGATCATCTTGATGCCGCCTGCCTGCTCTGCGGGGAAGAATTTCACCACGTCCAGACCCAGCTCAATGGCCAGCTCCACATCGCTGGGGTTGCTGGTGCCCGGCGCCACGGGGATGCCCTTGCCGATGCAGTACTTTACGATGGTGGGATTGAGACCGGGGCTTACGATAAATTTCGCTCCTGCGCCTACGGCCCGGTCTACCTGCTCGGTGGTGAGGACGGTGCCTGCGCCTACCAGCATGTGCGGGAACTCTGTCGTCATGATCTTGATGGCTTCCTCAGCGGCGGCGGTGCGGAAAGTAACCTCCGCGCAGGGCAGGCCGCCCTCACAGAGAGCTTTTGCCAGAGGGGCCGCGTCCTTGGGGTCGTCAAGAACCACTACGGGAACAATACCGATCTTTTGGATCTCCTGTAATACTTCGTTCATGATCTTTCCTCCAATACTATTTTTTTCATATAAAGACATAATACCACATGTGAAAATAAAAACAAAGAGTTTTTGTGTTTTTTGTGGAAAAACGGGATCCTTTTGTGATACACTGTACACAAACACACGAAAGGCGGATCGTTTATGCATTTATGGGAAAAGACTCTGGAGAGGAAACTGATATACGACGGGAAGATCATGAAGGTCACAAAGGACGTGGCGCTGCTGGAAAACGGCGAGACCGCCATCCGGGAGATCGTGCATCACTCCGGCGGCGTGTGCGTCGTTCCCCTAAATGATAAAAAAGAAGTGCTCCTTGTAAAACAGTTCCGCTATCCTTTTCAGTCGGATCTGCTGGAGGTGCCTGCCGGCAAGCGGGAGGAAGGAGAAGATCCCCGCGGGTGCGGTATCCGGGAACTGAAAGAGGAAGTGGGCGCCGTGGCGGACAAGATCGTGGATCTGGGCGTTCTTTACCCTACTGTGGCATACGACACGGAAGTGATCCATATGTACCTTGCCACAGGACTGACCTTCGGCAGCCGGCATCTGGATGAGGACGAGTTTCTGGATGTACAGGCGGTGCCTCTGGAGGAGGCTTACGCCATGGTCATGGCAGGGGAGCTGCCCGACGCCAAGACGCAGATCGCTATTATGAAGACCTATCTTCTGGAAAAAGAAGGGAAGCTCTGAAAATGCCGCGCGGATCTACGCGCAGGCAGGATGTAAGGTGTGAGGATGGAAACACTGTTTGATTTTGAGAGTGAACTGAAAAAGCTGCCCAAAAGCCCGGGCGTCTACCTGATGCACGGAGAGCAGGACGAGATCCTCTATGTGGGAAAAGCCATCAACCTGTACAACCGGGTCCACCAGTATTTCCGGGACCGGGACGGCAGGGCGAAGATCCGGCGCATGATGCCTCATGTGACCCGGTTTGAATATATTGTTACGGATTCCGAGGTGGAGGCGCTGATCCTGGAGTGCAACCTCATCAAGGAGCACCATCCTAAGTACAACACCATGCTCATGGACGACAAGGCGTATCCGTATATCAAGGTGACGGTGCAGGAGGAGTTCCCTCGGCTGGTCCTCGCCAGAAAGAGGGGGCGGGACAAGGCGAGATATTTCGGCCCGTACACAAGCGTGGGAGCGGTGCGGGAGATCATGGAGCTGCTCAGGCGGCTGTATTTCATCCGTTCCTGCAATCGGTCCCTTCCCCGGGACATCGGGAAGGAGCGCCCCTGCCTCAACTATCACATTGAGCGGTGCAAGGCTCCCTGTCAGGGATATATCTCAAAAGAAGAGTACGGCAGATACGTGGAGCAGGTCATTGATTTCCTCAATGGAAATACAAAGACCATTCTCCGGCAGCTGCAGGAAAATATGGAGCAGGCGGCCCGGGATATGGAGTACGAGCGGGCCGGTGAATACAAGAAGCTCATGGAGGATGTGCGGGCGGTATCCCAGAAGCAGAAGATGACCCAGAACGATCAGGAGGACCGGGATATCGTGGCTGTTGCCCTGGAGGACGGGGAGGCTGTGGCCCAGGTGTTTTTCGTCCGGGACGGCAGGCTCATCGGCCGGGAACATTTTTATCTCAGACTGGCGGAGGGAGACGGAAAGGAAGCACTGCTCCAGATGTTCCTTGCCCAGTTTTATGCGGGGACGCCCTATGTGCCCAGGGAGATCATCATTCCCTGGGAGACAGGGGAGGAGGAGCTTTTAAACCGGTGGCTCACCGGCCGGCGGGGCAGCAGGGTGACCCTGCGTGTGCCCAAGGCAGGAAAAAAAGAAAAGCTCATGGAGCTGGCGGCGGAAAACGCGGCGCTGATCTTAAAGCAGGACCGGGAACGGCTGAAGCGGGAGAAGGAGCGTACAGAGGGGGCGGTGGCCCAGCTGGGCCGTCTGCTGGGTCTGCCCGGCATCAGCCGCATGGAGGCCTACGATATCTCCAACATCAGCGGCGTCCAGTCGGTGTTTGCCTGCGTGGGCTCCATGGTGGTGTACGAGCAGGGACGCCCCAGAAGGAACGATTACAGGAAATTCCGCCTGCGCACCCTGGAGGGGCCCGATGATTACGGCGCCATGGAGGAAGTGCTTACGAGGCGGTTTGAGCACGGAGAACGGGAGCGGCGGCAGCTGGACGGGACGAGCCGGGACAGGACGTACGGAGAAAGCGGCGGCCTTTCCGGGCAGGATACGGCTTCTCTTGTGGCGGAGTCCTCCGGCCTGCAGTACAGCAGCTTTGTGCGGTATCCCGATCTGATCCTCATGGACGGCGGCAAAGGCCAGGTAAACGTGGCGGAGGAAGTGCTGAGGCAGCTGGGGCTTTCCATCCCTGTGGCGGGCATGGTGAAGGATGACCATCACCGCACAAGAGGCTTATATTACCATGGAAAAGAATACGACCTGGCTGGCATGGACTACTGTTTCCAGCTGCTCACCAGGATCCAGGATGAGGCGCACCGGTTTGCCATCACCTATCACCGTTCCCTCAGGAGCAGGGAGCAGGTTCATTCTGTGCTGGATGACATACCCGGCGTGGGCCCTGCCAGGAGAAAAGCTTTGATGATGGCTTACGGGTCCCTGGAAGACATCCGGAATGCCTCTGAGGAGGAGCTGGCGTCCCTTTCCGGCATGAATCGGAGGTCCGCCCGGCAGGTGTACGAGTTCTTTCATGACAGCCGGAACAAAGAACAGGGCGAAAAAACACATTAAAATTTTGGGCTGGAGCACAAAGGAACAGGGCACTGCGCGGGAAAATCAGATAAAACCGGCATTTTCATTGTGCAAAATGCTCACAGCAGCCCTCAAAAAAGGGGAAAAACATGGGAAAAACAGGAAAAATGTGATTTTGGGCCTGCAAATTTAAAAAATAGGCTTGCATTTTTCCCGCGTATCACGTATAGTATGTATTGTAAATGAATACTGCGGCGGGGCAAAGGTGTAACCGGCCTGCCGGCAATACATATAGTGCAGAATGAACGAGGATGTTCCGTCAGGTGGAGTATCCTCTTTTTTTGTGAAAGCCGACGCCGCAAAATATACGATGAAAGGGTGTAAAAAGATGAGTGAAAAGACAAATGTGGTGGAACTGTTCGGTCAGAACGTGTTCAGCGACGCAGTGATGGAACAGCGTCTCCCCAAAAAGGTCTACAAGGAACTGAAAAAGACCATTGAGGACGGAGCGGACCTGGATCCTACCATTGCAGAAGTAGTAGCAGATGCCATGAAGGAATGGGCCATTGAAAAGGGTGCCACCCACTACACGCACTGGTTCCAGCCGCTGACCGGCACCACCGCTGAGAAGCACGACTCCTTTATCTCCGCTCCCAAGAGCAATGGTACGGTTCTCATGGAGTTTTCCGGCAAAGAGCTGATCAAGGGCGAGCCGGATGCCTCCTCCTTCCCCTCCGGTGGACTGCGCGCCACCTTCGAGGCAAGAGGCTATACCGCATGGGATGTCAGCTCTCCGGCATTTGTCAGGGAGGATGCCGCAGGCGCAACCCTGTGTATCCCCACTGCATTTTATTCCTATACAGGAGAGGCGCTTGACAAAAAGACCCCGCTTCTCCGTTCCATGGAGGCCATCAATACGCAGGCCCTGCGTCTGCTCAGGCTGTTCGGCAATACTACGTCAAAGAAGGTAACGCCTTCCGTAGGCCCCGAGCAGGAGTATTTCCTCGTGGACAGAGAAAAATATCTCAAGAGAAAAGACCTGGTGTTTACCGGCCGTACGCTGTTCGGCGCTATGCCGCCTAAGGGACAGGAGCTGGATGATCACTATTTCGGCGCTATCCGTGAGCGGGTAGGCGCGTTTATGAAGGATCTCAACAAGGAGCTGTGGATCCTCGGCGTGACCGCCAAGACGCAGCACAACGAGGTGGCTCCCGCGCAGCATGAGATCGCTCCTATCTACAGTCAGTGCAACCTGGCAGTTGACCAGAACCAGATCGTTATGGAGATGCTGAAGAAGGTAGCTTACCGCCACGGCCTGGCAGCCCTGATCCATGAGAAGCCTTTTGCCGGAGTGAACGGTTCCGGCAAGCACAACAACTGGTCCATTACCACCGATGACGGCATCAATCTGCTGGATCCCGGCAAGACCCCTCACGAGAACATGCAGTTCCTGCTGGTGCTTACCTGTATCATGAAGGCAGTTGACATCCACGCCGATCTGCTGAGAGAGTCCGCGGCTGACGTGGGCAACGATCACAGGCTTGGGGCCAACGAGGCGCCTCCCGCTATCATTTCCATGTTCCTTGGCGAGCAGCTGGAGGATGTGATCGAGCAGCTGATCAACACCGGCAGCGCTACCAGCAGCAAGGAGGGAAGCGTGCTGAAGACCGGTGTCAACGCCCTTCCGGATGTAGAAAAGGACGCCACTGACCGCAACCGTACATCACCCTTTGCCTTCACCGGCAACAAGTTTGAGTTCCGTATGGTAGGCTCCTCCGATTCCATCGCAGGACCCAACGTGATCCTCAACACCATCGTGGCAGAAGCGTTCTGCGACGCCTGCGACGAGTTGGAGAAAGCGGAAAACTTTGAGGACGCCCTTCATGACCTCATCAAGAAGAATGCTACGGAGCACCGCCGCATCGTGTTCAACGGCAACGGCTATTCCGACGAGTGGATCGCGGAAGCCGAGCGGAGAGGCCTTCCCAACTTAAGGTCAATGGTGGACGCCGTTCCGTCCATTACCACGGAAAAGGCCGTGCGCATGTTTGAGAAATTCGGCGTGTACAGCAGAGCAGAGCTGGAATCCCGCTCTGAGGTTATGTATGAGTCCTACGCCAAGGAGATCAACATCGAAGCCAAGGCCATGCTGGACATTGCCAGCAAGCAGATCATCCCTGCCGTTGTGAAATATACCACTCGTCTGGGCGCTTCCATCAACACCATCAAGTCTGCCTGTGAGGATGCGGATATCAGCACCCAGAAGGAGCTCCTGCTGGAGTGCAGCGACCTGCTGAGAGACACGAAAGTGGCCCTTGCCGCTCTCCAGGATCTTGTGGCAGAGGGCGAGGCCATGGCCGACGGCAGAGACTGCGCCATCTTCTACCATGACAAGGTGATGTCTGCAATGGACGCTCTGCGCGCCCCTGTGGATAAGCTGGAGATGCTGGTAGACAAGGATATGTGGCCCATGCCTTCCTACGGCGATCTGCTGTTTGAGGTGTGATATACGAACGGAGATCGTGTCAGATAGGATCTTATGTAATATTTGGAGCCCGCCGCCTGTGCGGGCTCCTTTTTTCTTTGCATCCGGCTGTAAAAGGTGGTATACTGGATACAAATCATTTTTTACGGGAGATAGCAATGAAAGAGAAAGCGATACAGGAATTTAAAAAGATCTACGGCGGAGACGGAGATATACGCGCCTATTTTGCCCCCGGGCGGGTAAATCTCATCGGGGAGCACACGGATTATAACGGAGGACACGTTTTTCCCTGTGCCCTGACCATCGGCACTTACGCTGTGGCCCGCCGCCGGAAGGACAGGAAACTGCGTTTTTATTCGATGAACTTCCGGCATCTGGATGTCAGCGAGTCCTCCCTGGATGAGCTATACTGCGCCAGGAAGTTCGGGTGG
>CANQHX010000096.1 GCA_947623905.1 uncultured Lachnospiraceae bacterium | reverse complement strand
CCTGGGAGGTGCTGCCGAAGATCGGTGATTTTATCAGGGAGCTGGGACAGACGCTGGACCCGGCGGAATATGAGCAGAAGGGTGAGGACATCTGGATCGCCCGCTCCGCGAAAGTTGCCCCCACGGCCTGTATCAACGGCCCCTGCATCATCGGAAAGGATACGGAGGTGCGCCACTGCGCTTTTATCCGGGGCAACGCCCTTGTGGGAGAGGGCGCTGTGGTAGGCAATTCCACGGAGCTGAAAAACGTAGTGCTGTTCAACGGCGTGCAGGTGCCCCATTACAATTATGTAGGAGATTCCGTGCTGGGCTATAAGTCCCACATGGGGGCGGGCTCCATTACCTCCAACGTAAAATCTGATAAGGCCCTTGTGGTGGTAAAGGCGGGAGAAACATCTGTCGCCACCGGTCTGAAAAAATTCGGCGCAATGCTGGGAGACTGTGTGGAGGTAGGATGCAATACGGTGCTCAATCCCGGCACGGTGCTGGGCAGGAGAGTGAGCGTGTACCCTGTCTCCTGTGTTCGTGGCTGTGTTCCGGCGGATCATATTTACAAAGACAAGGAGCACATCGTGCCCCGGGTGTAAAGGGATATAAAGGGAAAAGACAGGGAGCACATCGTGCCCCGGGTATCATGGAGGAACGTCATGACGTATTATCAGATCTTATCTTATGTGGACCATACTCAGTTAAAACCGTACTGTACCTGGGAGGATATCCGGCAGCTGTGCGACGAAGCCATGGAATATCAGACGGCGTCCGTCTGTATTCCTCCGTCCTATGTACAGCGGGTGAATAAGGAATATCCCGACCTGACTATCTGTACGGTCATCGGTTTTCCTCTGGGATACATGACCACGGAGGCGAAGGAGTTTGAGACGAGAGACGCACTGCTCAGCGGCGCCGATGAGATCGATATGGTGATCAATGTAGGAGACGTGAAAAACGGCGATTACGATAAGGTGATGAAGGAGATCGCCGCCATCAAAAAAGTGTGCGGCAAGCACATCCTGAAGGTCATCGTGGAAACATGTTATCTTACCGAGGAAGAAAAGGTCCGGCTGTGCGAGATCGTCACCCAGGCGGGGGCGGATTTTATCAAGACGTCTACAGGATTTGGCACCGGGGGCGCCACCGTTGAGGATATCCGTCTTTTTAAAGAACATATCGGGGAAAATGTGCAGATGAAGGCGGCAGGCGGCATCCGCAGCGTACAGGATATGGAAATCTTTCTGGAGGAAGGCTGTATGCGCCTTGGCACCAGCTCCGCCGTAAAGCTGGTAAAAGATGAGACAGAAGGGTAGAACCTTAGCACAGAACGGAAGGACAGAGGAAATCCCGGCAGATAGTAGGCCGGCGCCATTTTTCGGCGGAAAGAGGTGGTCTGTATGACAGATCAGGAGATCGGAAAGCTTGTGGAAAAAGCGTGGGAGGCAAAGAAGCAGGCCTATGCGCCGTACAGTCATTTTCACGTGGGCGCGGCCCTGCTGGCGGAGGACGGCACAGTCTATACCGGCTGCAACATCGAAAACAGCTCCTTTTCTGCCACCAACTGCGCCGAGCGCACGGCCATCTTCAAGGCGGTGTCGGAGGGCAAGCGCGCCTTTCGCGCCCTGGCACTTGCCGCCGACAGGCCCTATACCGTGCCCTGCGGCGTGTGCCGCCAGGTGATGGCGGAATTCTGCGGCGGGGACTTCCCTATTTTCCTCACAGAGGAAGGGAACAAATGGAAAAAGGTGCTGCTGAAAGAACTGCTCCCTATGGGGTTCCGGTTATGAGCAGGCGCCTGTCCGGAAAAGGATAGTCCCGTGCAGGGCCTTCTGCCTAATTCTCACTCATAAGATATTCCAGGAACTGTACCGCGGTTTCCTGTTTCTCGGCGTTGACGGGAATGGTGAAATAGTTGTCCAGGAGGTACGCCTTGTCTTTCTTCAGCACGTTGCTGCCGGTGGTATTGATGGCGTAGGGCTTCTGGGTGCTGTCGTTCTCCGTGGAGGCGTAGACCAGGAGATCCTTGTACTTCTCCATCTGCTCCGGGGAGAGGATCGTGGACAGGTCGGAGAAGGTGCCCTGTTTTACGTAAAAATCAAAGTTCTCCGTGTTGAGCACGACCACGTCCATGGTGTTGGTGCTGAGCAGGGCGAAAAACTTCTGGGTAGATTCGTTGGAAAATGCGGTGGGACGGTCCCTCTCAATGTACATGTTGGTGTCCAGCACGATCTTTTTGCCCTCAATGTCGATGCCGCTGTACTCCACAAAGTCGTCCATAATGGTGGTGGAGCCGGCGTCCACGATGTTGCTGTTCATAAACGCGGCGTAAAGCACCACTTCCTTATTGGATTCGATGATAGAAGGGATCATATAACCGAGAGTCACGGCGACAAACACAACGCCGATGATCCACCACTTATAATAATCCCATATAAATTCCAGTTTTTTCTTGAACGTAAGCTCTTTGAACGTCAGGGTTTCTTTCTGAAACGCGCGCTGCATCTCGGCGCTCTGTCCCTGTTTTTCTTTCGTCAGCCGCATAGTGGTCCTCCCGTACAGATGTTATTTGCTGATAGTTTACCACATATCGGAAAAAATTTCACTCTTTTCTAAAAAATTATCAATTCTGTCTTTCCATCCTTCCCAAAATTATGTATAATAATAAAAACTATAGCAATAAGCGGCCGTATCTGCCGCTTGCCGCAGCACAAAGAAAAGGGGAACTTACATGCTGAACGATGTTTATGAAGAACAGCTGGTGGCCCGTCCCACCTCGCTGGGCACAGTCTTCCTGAAAGGACTGGTATATTTTCTGGCAGTTGTGCTGTTTTTGTGCGGCTTCCTGTTCAAGCCGCTGTTCATCCTCGGTCTGGCGGCCATTTTCGGCGCCTACTATCTGACCCGGCGTTTTGACGTGGAATTTGAGTACATTTATGTCAACGGAGAACTGGATGTGGACAAGATCCTGGGCAAGGCGTCCCGCAAGCGTGTGGTGACGGTAAATGTGGACAAGATGGAGTCTATCGCGCCCTACCGGGAGCGCCCGGACAATCCCCGTTCCAACGCCGCAGTGTATGATTGTACTTCCGGCGACGGAAAAAACGTGTACGAGATGGTGGTGCGCAATGATGACGGTCTGGTACGCCTGCTGTTCCAGCCCAAACAGGAGATACTGGACGCCATCGTGAGGATCGCTCCCAGAAAAGTGACAACGTATTGATCTTGTCTTGAAAAAGCAACATGGATCCTGTCAGGAAGAAGCAACAAAGTATTGACACCGTTATGGAACCTGTTATAATGGTGGGAAAAATCTGCATGAGACACTACATACTACACGGAGAAAAGGATGGAGGAAAAGATGAATAACAAGATTATTGGTGAAGGCATTACCTTTGATGATGTTCTGCTGGTTCCTGGCTATTCAGAAGTTATCCCCAATCAGGTGGACCTGGGCACCTGGCTGACAAAGACCATTCGGCTGAACATTCCCATGATGAGCGCAGGTATGGACACGGTAACAGAACACCGCATGGCGATCGCCATGGCGAGACAGGGCGGTATCGGCATTATACACAAAAACATGAGCATTGAGGCACAGGCGGAGGAAGTAGATAAGGTGAAGCGTTCCGAAAACGGCGTCATCACCGATCCTTTTTATCTTTCCCCTGACCACACCCTTGCGGACGCCAATGAACTGATGGCAAAATTCCGCATTTCCGGCGTGCCCATCACAAAAGGTAAGAAACTGGTGGGCATCATCACCAACCGCGACCTGAAATTCGAGACAGATCAGAGCAAGAAGATCTCCGAGGTCATGACCTCCGACGGACTGATCACCGCAAAGGAGGGCATCACTCTGGAGGAAGCCAAGGCCATACTGGCTAAGGCACGAAAGGAAAAACTTCCTATTGTAGATGATGATTTCAACCTGAAAGGCCTTATCACCATCAAGGATATCGAAAAGCAGATCAAATATCCCCAGTCTGCAAAGGACGCTCAGGGACGGCTGCTGTGCGGCGCCGCCGTGGGCATCACGGCAAATGTGCTGGACCGGGTAGAAGCCCTTGTAGGCGCCAAGGTGGACGTAGTGGTGATGGATTCCGCTCACGGACACAGCGCCAACGTGCTGCGCACGGTGAAGATGGTGAAGGACGCTTATCCCGACCTGCCGGTGATCGCCGGCAACGTAGCCACGGCGGAGGCCACGAAAGCCCTCATCGAGGCCGGCGTGGACGCGGTGAAGGTAGGCATCGGTCCCGGTTCCATCTGTACCACCCGTATCGTGGCAGGCATCGGCGTGCCCCAGATCACGGCCATCATGGACTGCGCGGGAGCCGCAAAGGGGACTGGCATTCCCATAATCGCGGACGGCGGTATCAAGTATTCCGGCGATATGACCAAGGCTATTGCTGCGGGAGCAAATGTATGTATGATGGGCAGCATCTTCGCGGGCTGCGACGAGAGCCCCGGTACATTTGAACTGTATCAGGGAAGAAAATATAAGGTGTACCGCGGCATGGGTTCCATCGCCGCCATGGAAAACGGCTCCAAAGACCGGTACTTCCAGGCAGACGCCAAGAAGCTGGTGCCGGAAGGAGTGGAAGGCCGCGTCGCCTACAAGGGAACGGTGGAGGACACCGTGTTCCAGCTCATGGGCGGTCTCCGCGCCGGTATGGGATACTGCGGAGCTCCCGACATAGAGACGCTGAAGGAGATAGGCAAATTTGTGAAGATCTCCGCGGCTGCCCTGCGGGAGAGTCATCCCCACGACATTCACATTACAAAAGAAGCGCCCAACTACAGCGTGGACGAATGATAAACGAACGAAAACGGCACAGGCATCAGGGGTGGTGCCTGTGCTGTATTTAAGGCGGGGTGCAGCAGGACGGCAGAGCGTCTGTCTGTCGGTACGCCCCGGGCAAACCCGGTCATGGCAAGGAGGAAGGTATATATGTATAACGACGATACGGAATATCGTTATCTGAAGACTATGGCGGATCTGTATCCGACCATCGCCAAGGCGTCTACGGAGATCATCAATCTCCAGTCAATTCTCAATCTGCCCAAGGGAACGGAGCATTTCCTCACGGATATCCACGGGGAATACGAGTCGTTCCTCCATGTGCTGAAGAACGGCAGCGGTTCTGTCCGCCGGAAGGTGGACGAAGAGTTCGGCAATTCCATGACTGACCGGGAGAAAAAAGCCCTGGCCACCCTCATCTACTATCCAAAGGAAAAACTGGAGCGGATCCGCAAGGAAGACGAGGACCGCATTGACGACGACTGGTACCGGATCACCCTGTACCGGCTTATCCAGATCGCTCGCCGCGTGGCGTCCAAGTATACTCGTTCCAAAGTGCGCAAAGCCCTGCCCCCTGATTTTGCTTATGTCATTGAGGAGCTGATCACCGAGCGCAGTGAGATCCACGACAAGGAAGCGTACTACAATGAGATCATTCTCACCATCATCCGCATCGGCCGGGCAGAGGAGTTCATTGTGGCCATCAGCGGTCTGATCCAGCGGCTGGTAGTGGACCATTTACATATCGTAGGAGATATATTTGACAGAGGCCCCGGCGGCCACATCATCATGGATACCCTTATGGATTACCATTCCGTGGACATCCAGTGGGGCAACCACGACATGGTGTGGATGGGAGCCGCGTCCGGTTCCATGGCCTGCATCGCCAATGTGATCCGCCTGTCCGCCAAATTCGGCAACATGGATACCCTGGAGACCGGGTACGGCATTAACATGCTGCCCCTTGCACAGTTTGCCATGGACGTGTACAAGGACGATCCCTGCGAGGCATTTCAGCTGTCCTACAACGAGGGCCGTTACAATGTAAACGACCTGGAAATGGATATGAAGATGCATAAGGCCATCGCCGTTATCCAGTTTAAGCTGGAGGGCCAGGTGATCATGCGCCGTCCGGAGTTCGAGATGGAGAACCGTTTGTTCCTGGACAAGATCGATCCGAAGCGCGGGACCGTGGTCGTAGACGGCAAAGAGTATCAGATGAGCGAGTGTAATTTCCCCACCATCGACTGGGACAATCCGTATACGCTCTCCCCGGAGGAGGACACGGTGATGAAGCGTCTCAGGAAGGCGTTCATCTACTCTGAAAAGCTGCAGAAGCATGTGCGCTTCCTGTTTGCTCAGGGCAGCTTGTACAAGTGCTACAACGGCAATCTGCTCTATCACGGCTGCGTGCCCCTGGAAGAGGACGGCAGCTTCCGGAAGGTGCGGGTGTTCGACAAGGAGTACAGCGGCAAGGCGCTGTACGACGTGCTGGAAAAGTACGCCAGAAAAGGATACTTCTGCACCCACGACAAGGAGGAAAAGAAAAAGGGACAGGATATCATGTGGTATATCTGGTCCAATGAAAATTCTCCCGTGTTCGGCAAGGCAAAAATGGCCACCTTCGAGCGGTACTGGCTGTCGGACCACAAAGTACAGAAAGAGAAGAAAGACCATTATTACCGTCTCATCGAGGATGAGGAGGTAGTGAATCATATATTAAAGGAATTCGGACTGGATCCGCAGGGCGGCCATATCATCAACGGCCACATGCCGGTGCATTTAAAAGAGGGAGAGACGCCTATCCGGTGCAACGGCAAGGTGCTGATCATCGACGGCGGATTTTCCAAGGCTTACCAGAAGGTCACAGGCATCGCCGGGTACACACTTGTGTACAACAGCTACGGTCTGCGCCTGGTATCCCATGAACCTTTTGAATCCAAGGAAGCGGCCATTGAAAATGAAACAGACATACATTCTGATTCTGTGATACTGGAGTCCAGCCTCCACCGCTACCGGGTAGCGGACACGGATCTGGGGCAGGAGCTCCAGATGCGGATCTTCGAGCTGGAGAAGCTGCTGGGCGCGTACCGCACCGGTCTCATCAGTGAAAAGCTGTGAGATGACTGCCCGGTCCTCAGGGAAAAGCTGTGAGATGACTGCCCGGCTCTCAGGGAAAAGCTGTGAGATATGGCCCCGGCGGCGCATGGACCAAGCCCTTTTCTGCATATACTATGTCAATACTGTTTTTTACAGGCGAGGTATATGGAGAGAAAGAAGACCATCATTACTACCGGCGCCATGCTGCTGCTGATCCTGGCCATATGTGTGCCCGCGGTGGTGTCTGTCAGCAGCAGGCCGACAAAAAAGCTGCCCATCTACTGCGTAGACACGAAAGAAAAGAAAGTGGCCCTGTCCTTTGACTCCGCGTGGGAGAATCGGGACATCCCAAACCTTCTGAACATTCTGGAGCAATACGGTCTCCACGCCACCTTCTTTATGACAGGAGGCTGGGTAGAACGGTATCCGGATGATGTGAAGGCTATCGCCCGGGCAGGCCACGATCTGGGCAACCACAGCGAAAACCACAAGGAGATGAGCAAGCTGTCCGCGGCGGAATGCAAAGAAGAGATCCAGCTGGTTCATGACAGAGTGAAAGAACTCACCGGCGTGGACATGGAGCTGTTCCGCCCGCCTTACGGGGACTACAACGATACGCTTATCGAGACGGCCCGCCAGTGCGGCTATCATGCCATCCAGTGGGATGTGGACAGCCTGGACTGGAAAAATCAGGGCGTGCAGGATATCCTGGACAATGTGCTGAATCACAAGCATCTGGGAAATGGCTCCATCATTTTGTGCCATACGGGGTCGGATTACATAGTAGAGGCACTTCCGAAGCTGATCACCGGCCTGAAAGAAGCGGGGTATGAGATCGTGCCCATATCGGAACTGATCTACAAGGAGAACTATCAGATGGACCACGAAGGGCGGCAGCATCAGACGGGAAAATAAAAAAGCTGCAAACCCTTGAAACCCAAAGATTTACAGCGTATCGAGAACATTGTCTCATGACATAAAAAAACAGCTCGTAGGGGAATCGAACCCCTTGACCAACGAGCCATGATGGGACGTCTGGCGTCTCAACACGGAATATGATAAACTATACCGGCAGAAAATGCAAGCTTTTTTTTTAATTTTTTTATGGAAACAAACATACAGGTAAAACGGCAAAAGAGCAGGACCTGTCAAAAATGCAAAAAAGATGCTGAAAACGCACAATTTTCCTGATCTGATGATCAGCCGGATCACATTCTGCGGGGCTGCCGCACCAGTTGAAACTTGGTGCGGCGGCC
>CANQHX010000095.1 GCA_947623905.1 uncultured Lachnospiraceae bacterium | reverse complement strand
TTGGCCAATTTTTTAAAGTTGTTCATTAGCATAGCAATAAAACTGGTGGCATGTGGATAAAACTACGGAAACTCAAGTATGTCTTCCTCTTGCCAGAATCCGCCCCATATGGTATGTTTAAGTTAAATGTAATGTCGTTTGCTGCGGCGCCCGGAGCGCTGCGGAAGGGAGGAAAAAATGGTACGAAAAGCAAGTGAATGTTCTGTCAAGATCAATGAGCACATGAGAGGCGGCGACGGCAGCGTGAAGCTGACCAGCTTTATCTCCGGTCCGGAGGAGCTGCTGGGCAAGGGCAGGCTGTTCAGCCTCATCACCCTGGAGCCGGGGTGCGGCATCGGCTCTCATCTCCATGAAAAGGAAAGTGAGCTGTTTTATATCGTGAAGGGCTCCGCCACCTACAATGACAACGGCACGGAAGTGCAGGTGGAAGCCGGGGATGTGACCATCGTGGAGCCGGGAAATGAACACGGGATCGCCAATCATACCGACAGCGTGTGTGAGCTGGTGGCGCTGATCGTGTACCAGTAATTCCGCGTCCGCTGCCCCTGTTCCAAAACGGATCGCCGCCAAAGGAGAAACGCAATGACTACACGAGAGGAAGCGCTGGCCTGCGGCCTTTCTTTTTCAAATACATATCAGGATGCGCCTTTTCATGATCCCAACTGGCAGCTTGTGCGGATCAGGGGCAGCAAAAAAACATTTCTCTGGACGTACCTGCGGGATGGCCGGGTCTGCCTCAACGTAAAACCTGATCCGGAATGGCGGGATTTCTGGAGGAGCGCCTATCCGTCGGTCATCCCGGGCTGGCATCTGAACAAGGAGCACTGGAACACCATTATTCTGGACGGCACCATTCCGGAAAAAGACATCCGGCGGATGATCAAAGAAAGCTACGAGCAGGTCACCGACAGCCCGTCTGAGCGGATCTATGCCGCGGTAAAAAAGATCCCCCGGGGCAGGGTTGCCACTTACGGCCAGATCGCCGCCCTTGCGGGGAACCGGAAAATGGCCCGGGCCGTGGGCAACGCCCTCCACAAAAATCCTTATCCCGATACTGTGCCGTGCTACCGGGTGGTAAACGCCAAAGGGGAATTATCCGGGGAGTTTGCCTTCGGCGGTCCCGGAGCCCAGGCCCGACTGCTGGAAGCGGACGGCATCCGGGTGGTGGACGGAAAAGTGGATCTGGAGAAGTACGGGATACAGATCGAGCCATGACAGCTACATGACAAGTACAAAACAAGTACAGCTACAATTTCATTTGTAACATCGTCAAAAAAGTGCACTTTTTCTTGCGGCATCGTCAAAAAAAGTGCATTTTTTGTTTGCGGCATCGTCAAAAAAAGTGCATATATGATTGACAAACGCATATATTAATGAATATAATAAAATAAAAAAGTGGGACAGGTGATACGATGCTGAAGCGTAAAATCTATGATGAGCTCATGAAATGGAAAGAAACAAAGCACAGAGAATGTCTGTTGGTCAAAGGCGCCCGGCAGGTGGGAAAGACATTTATCATCGAACAGTTTGGCAAAAACGAATATGACAGCTATATCTATCTGAACTTTTATCAAAATCCTCAGCAAAAAACCATCTTTGAAGGATCTCTGGAGCCGGTAGAAATATATAAGAAAATTTCTCTGTATTTAAATAATGT
Source organism: uncultured Lachnospiraceae bacterium (assembly GCA_947623905.1). GTDB lineage: Bacteria > Bacillota > Clostridia > Lachnospirales > Lachnospiraceae > CANQHX01. The sequence continues at coordinate 6,744 of CANQHX010000095.1, read as the reverse complement.
GCGATTTATAGAAAACAGTACTTTGATCTTTCTGGATGAGATCCAGGACTGTCCCAACGCGAGGACCGCGCTGAAATTTCTTGCTATCGACGACCGGTATGATGTGATCGCCTCCGGATCCATGCTGGGATTGCATTATAAAGAAATGATCTCCATTCCTGTAGGCTATGAACGTACCATTGAAATGTTTTCTCTGGATTTTGAAGAATTTCTGTGGGCAGCCGGAAAAAGCCAGACCGCCATAAAAGCTTTGGAAGAATATTATATAAAACAGGAAAAGGTCCCTGCCGGGATCCATGAACAGTTTCTGTCATTGTTGCTGGAATATCTTGTTGTCGGCGGCATGCCGGAAGCTGTCAATACATTCCTGAGGTCCAATAACTATCAGGATGTATATGCTACGCAAAAAAAGATCATGGAAAGCTATCGGGAAGATATCAAGCATTACGCCTCTGCTTCGGAACGGCAGAAGATCAGCGATTGTTACAATTCCATTCCCCGGCAGCTTGCAAAAGAATATACAAAATTTCAATATAAGGTGGTCAGCCGGGACGGAAACGCGAGGCGTTATTCCAACAGCCTCAACTGGCTTGTGGATGCGGGGATGATCAAACTGTGCAGCAATGTCTCAACTCCGCAGTTTCCGCTGATCGCTTATGAAAAGCCAGAGCAGTTTAAGGTTTACGTTACCGATATCGGTCTTCTGACTTCTCTGTATGGAGCAGAAGCCCAGGCCGCGTTGTTAAAAAATTCACTGACGGGTCCTGCAAAGGGAGGGATCTATGAAAATCTGATCTTTGACATATTGACAAAACGGGGATTTTCTCTTAACTACTTTAAAAACGATAAAAATACCCAGGAAATAGAATTTCTTTTTACAAAAGAAAACAACGTGATCCCCATTGAGGTAAAATCAAAAAATGGGACGACGATATCGCTCAATCAATTTATGGAACTATATGCTCCTCCTTATGCTTATAAGCTGATCTCCGGGAACCTGGGCGTCAGCGGAAAGAAGATCACGCTTCCGCTTTATATGGCATTGTTTCTTTAAGTGCCCCAAGCTCAAAACCTCCGGTTTTTCGCTTGACGGGCATACGCCCTATACCACTCTTCGGCTGCGGCAGTGCCCAAGCTCAAAACCTCCGGTTTTTCGCTTGACGGGCATACGCCCTATACCACTCTCCGGCTGCGGCAGTGCCCAAGCTCAAAACCTCCGGTTTTTCGCTTGGCGGGCATACGCCCTATAAATAGTCAAGAACAGCCCGGATATTTCCTGCCAGCAGGATATCCGGGCTGTTCTTTCCTATTTGCACTTGCCTATTTTTGAACAATGTTTACGATCCGGCCGGGGACGTAGATTTCTTTTATGATGGTACCGGTGATCTTGCTGCCCAGAGCGGCTTTGGCGGCTGCCAGGGCGTCTTCTTTGGACACGTCCGCGGGAAGCTTGATGACGGTGCGGGTCTTGCCGTTGACCTGGCAGACGATCTCTTTTTCGTCGTCCTTCATGGCGGCCTCATCGTAAGTGGGCCATCCTTCGGCAAACACGCTGCCTTCCCCGCCAAGCACCTGGTGCAGTTCCTCCGCGATGTGAGGTGCGAAGGGTGCCAACAGCTGTACGGCGGTCATCAGGGTGGTCCTGTCTACGCCGGTGGTCTTGGTCAGCTCTACCAGCTTGTTGTTGTACTCCATGAAACCGGAGATCACGGTGTTGAGGCTGAAGCTTTCCAGACGGGTGGTGATGTCGTACACCAGCTTGTTGCGCAGCTTCACCAGTTCTTTTGTCTCCGGCACATCTTTTCCGGCGTTTTCCTGTACCATTTTCCAGAAACGGGAAATGAAGCGGTACACGCCGTCGATGCCTCTGTCGTCCCACTCGGAGTCCAGCTCGGGCGGTCCTACGAACAGCTCATACATCCGCAGGCTGTCGCATCCGTAATCCCGCACCAGATCGTCGGGTGATACCACATTTCCTTTGGATTTGCTCATCTTGATACCGTTCTTGCCGGTGATCATGCCCTGATTGAACAGCTTGTGGAAGGGCTCCTCAAAGTCCACCACGCCGATGTCATACAGGAATTTGGTGTAAAATCTGGAATACAGCAGATGGAGCACCGCGTGCTCTACGCCGCCGATGTACATGTCCACGGGAAGGTACTTGTCAGCCTTCTCTCTGGACACCAGTTCTTTGTCATTTTTATTATCCACATAACGCAGGAAATACCAGGAGGAGCCTGCCCACTGGGGCATGGTGTTGGTCTCCCGCTTGGCGGGCTTGCCGCAGCAGGGGCATGTGGTGTTGACCCACTCGGTGATGTCGGCCAGGGGGGACTCTCCCGTACCCGTAGGCTGATAGGACTCTACATCCGGCAGAAGCAGAGGCAGCTGGTCCTCCGGCACCGGCACAGCGCCGCAGTCGGGACAGTGTACGATGGGAATGGGCTCGCCCCAGTAGCGCTGGCGGGAGAATACCCAGTCCCGCAGCTTGTAATTTACGGTCTTCTTGCCAAGGCCCTTCTTCTCCAGCATGTCGGGCACTTTTTCCTTGGCTTCGTTGGAATCCATACCATTGAACGCGCCGGAATTGATCATAATGCCCGGCTCCGTGTACGCCTCCGTGAGATCTTCCACTTCTTTGCCGTCTTTCGCGATGACCTGGATGATGGGCAGACCGAATTTCTTGGCGAATTCAAAGTCTCTGTCATCATGGGCGGGCACGCACATGATGGCGCCGGTACCGTAATCTGCCAGCACGTAGTCGGACAGCCAGATGGGCACCTTCGCGCCGTTCAGCGGATTGATGGCGTAGGTCCCGGTAAACACGCCGGTCTTTTCCTTATCCTGCAGGCGGTCTACGCTGGACTTCATGGATGCGTTGAAAATGTACTGCTCCACCGCTTCCTTCTGCTCCGGCGTGGCCAGTTCTTTTGCCATGGCGTGCTCAGGAGCCAGCACCATAAAGGTGGCGCCGTAAAGGGTGTCGGGACGGGTGGTGTATACGGTAATGGCCTTGTCGCTGTTCTCCACCTGGAAGTCCAGCTCCGCGCCATAGGATTTGCCGATCCAGTCGGTCTGCATCTTCTTTACCTTCTCCGGCCAGTCCAGCTGATCCAGATCTTTCAGAAGGCGGTCCGCGTATTTGGTGATGCGCAGCATCCACTGCTTCAGATTCTTCTTCGTCACGGGGGAACCGCAGCGCTCGCAGCAGCCGTTTACCACTTCCTCATTGGCAAGGCCGGTCTTGCAGGAAGGGCACCAGTTGATGGGCATCTCCTTCTCGTAGGCAAGGCCTTTCTTGAACATCTGCACGAAGATCCACTGGGTCCACTTGTAAAAGGCGGGATCGGTGGTGTTCACTTCCATATCCCAGTCGTAGATGGCGGCGATCTCATTGATCTGCCGCTTGATGTTTGCCACGTTTTCGGCGGTGGTCACTGCAGGGTGAGTGCCCATCTTGATGGCGTAGTTTTCCGCGGGCAGGCCAAAAGCGTCCCAGCCCATGGGATGGATCAGGTAATAGCCCTGCATCAGCTTGTATCTGCTCCACACGTCGCTGATCACATATCCTCTCCAGTGGCCCACGTGAAGGCCGTTGCCGGAAGGGTACGGGAACATATCCAGGCAATAATATTTTTCTTTCTTTCCGTCGTTGACGTTGATGGGATGCTCTTCCCACATTTTCCGCCACTTCTGTTCCACAGCTCTGTGGTTATAGGGTGTCGCCATTTTCATATCCTCCATTTATCTGTTGTCATAAAAGTATTCCATACCTGTGTCCGGATATTCCGGGCCGTTCATGCCGCCTAGTGCACCGTGTCGTCTTCTTCTCCCGGAATTGCCGGAGGCGGGGTCATTACAGCTTCCGTAGGTTCCGGCTCTTCGGTAGGCTCCGCCGAAGGAGGAGCAGCCGTCATTCCGGGCGCCGGAGTGGCGCCGGGGCCGGGTGAGGCAGGGCCCGCGCTGGGCGGAGGCGTCTCTGTCTGCGCGGCAGCGCCCGTCAGGGTAACGATCCGCTCTGCCGTGGCGGTCCTTGTGCCAAGCACGCAGCTGTATACATAAGAGTAGGTCACTCTGTATGTGTTCGCCGAGACAGGCTGTACAACGATGCCCGGAGTGGCGCCGGCCACCACGTTATGGGAACCGTCCATCACGGAAACGCCCTGAAGGAGCGCGGCGTTGTCCAGGCTGGTCACATTCATAGTGGCGCTCGCGCTGATGCTGTAGGTCGGGTAGGATACCGTATCCGTCAGGGTCACTGACTGGCCGCTGTCATCCGTAGCCGTATATACAAACGTATAACCCCAGTCATCCTGGTAGATCTGCACCTGGATATGATTCTGCGGCATTTCCACGCCGGAGTCGGTAGCGTATACACGGCTCAGGGCAAAGCCCTCATCCACCTGCTGGTTGGGATCGAGTATGCCGGATATGCCTTCCCGCAGGTGCAGCACGGGAGGTTCCACATCTACCTTGATCAGCGTCTGGGCAGTGCGCTCATTGCCGTAATCGTCTGCCACCCGGAAGATGACGATGTTGTCGCCCTCCACCAGTTCGGGCAGTTCCACCTTGACCTTGTCCTTGGAAAGGATCTCATTGTTGTCCACTATCGCCACATCCGCCAGAAGGCTCTCGGCTGTGACCACATCGCCCTTCTTTACGTGGAGCACGCTCTTGATGCCGGAAAAATAGGGCGCGGTAGTATCTACTACCGTGTAGGCGGCCTCCCGCCTGCAGGTATGCCCCACTCCGTCGGTCAGCGTATAGGTCACGGTATATTTTCCCAGTTTTTTCAGGTCCAGATCCGTGTCCACCGCCACCTGTTCAATGGCGTTGTTGCCCACCGTATCCGTGGCGGTAATGCCCTGGAGGAAGTCAAATTCTATGCCTCTCTCCACCGTCTTGTCACTGACGCCCTGGATGTCAGCTGTGGAATTGATCCACGGATTGGCCGGATCGGGATCGGAAGGGTCCCACCCTGTGGTGCCGCTCAGGGCAATGGTGGGAGGCTTCCCGAGAGGGCCGGGATCGTTGTCCTTGTATATCTCCACCTGCGTGCCGGGCACACAGTTTTCCATGAGCCATTTGGCGTCCGCCGCCATAACGCGGATGCTGCCGGTGGAGGCGTTTGTGCCGAGCTGATTGAAATACCGGTTGATCAGCGTGCTTTTATCCTTCTGGGAATAGGTCACGGAATGAAACAGCACGTTGCCCGTGATCCGGGTGGCGTACTGGCTCCACACATTGCCGTTTACGATCTTCCACGTATATCTGTCGGAGGTCTGGAACACGCCTTCCGGCGCGTCGAATCCCACGGAGCATACCATAGCCCTGACCGGGTCGCCGTACTCTCCGTTTTTTCCCGCGTTGTATATGGTGATGCAGTTCCTGGTCTTGTTCACGCGGATCATGTACTCCGGTTTGGCTTTGCGGTTTGACCCGTCCGTATAAGGCTCGTCCATGTCGGAAGCAGGCTCATTGACCAGATCCGCCATCCTGTCCACCAGATCTGACACCTTCTCCGGAGGCTTGTTCCCCGTAATGATCAGTACTGCCACGCTGACGATGATGACCGCCAGGAGGATCGCTCCCACCACGCTGCTGATGATGATGCATTTCTTTTTGTTCTGCTGTATGTAATTGATGACTCTGTCCAGAAAGTCCGCTTCCCCTCTGGAGGCAGCTTTGCCTTTGGGGGAAGCATCCGGCTTTTGGACAGCTTTTTTCTTTTTATCAGCCATATAAACCTCATTACAAAGCGTTTGCGCGTCTCGTTACAATATAGCACTTTGCCGATATTTCGTCAAGGTTGGTATGTATCCAGCCCCAGGCTGATCTCCAGAGCACATTCCACCTGTGACAGGATGGTCTGGTCCAGATGACATACCTTTTCCCGCAGGCGCTGCTTGTCGATGGTGCGAAGCTGCTCCAGGAGGATCACGGAATCTTTTACCATATCGTACCGGCTGGCGTCCAGCTCTACGTGCGTGGGGAGCTTGGCCTTGTGCATGCGGCTGGTGATGGCGGCGCAGATCACAGTGGGGCTGTGGCGGTTGCCCACGTCATTCTGAAGGATCAGCACCGGGCGGATGCCGCCCTGCTCCGAACCTACCACAGGTCTCAAATCTGCATAATAAATGTCTCCCCGACGGATGATCATAAGGAATCACACTCCCAAAAAAATTCAACGACCGGTATGTTCTGCCTGCCGGAGCAGGCCGCCGTCTATATGTATAGTGTTGCCTGAATTTTCCGGGTGTATTCCATGGATTTTCCGTATTGTTGCTGTAAAATGGATGTGCCGCCGGGAAAGCTCTTCACAGCGGCAGTCAGTAAGATCTCATTCCTAATATACGCAGCCGGGCGGGCCGGGGAAACTCAGAAGCGGTCCCTCATCTCCACGATCTTTCCGCCCCGCACATATACTCTGGGGACTCTGGGGCCGATATCGCAGACAAATTCATAGTTGAACCTGCCGCACAGGCTGCTCAGTGTCTCTACCGGAAGGTTCTCTTCCCCGTCCCGGCCTACCAGAGTGACCGGATCGCCGCAGGCCGCGCCGGGTATGTCCGTCACGTCCACCATGAACTGATCCATGCACACACGTCCCCGGATGGGCGCTTTTTTCCCTCTGATGAGCACATAGCCCTTGTTGGACAGCAGCCGCGGATAGCCGTCGCCATAGCCTACGGGAATGGTGGCGATCCGCTCTCTGTGTTCCGTTTTATACGTGCCGCCGTAGCT
>CANQHX010000094.1 GCA_947623905.1 uncultured Lachnospiraceae bacterium | reverse complement strand
TGGGGGCTTCTCCCCTGTCAATGGCGGCTTCAAACGCGGCCCGGTCCGGCAGAAATTCTTCCGGCTGTCCCGTGGTGAGATACAGATGCCGCTGACGGTAACGGACGTTTTCCGTCACCATGCCCCCGGCGGCTCCGGAAGGATAGCGGTCCTCGTCGTACAGATACACATACATGCCCTGCTTTTTGGCCCACTCATTTGCCAGGGACACCAGGTTCATAAACTTCTCCCCCATGTAGGGAGTCTCCAGGCCGGTGCGGGCGTGAATGTGAAATCCGCCCATTCCCATCTTCTTATAGATCTCCGCCTGTTCCAGCACCATTTCTTCCGTCACGTCGCAATTCCATGACCAGAAAGGAGCGCCCCGGTACGCCATGTCCGGGTTCTGAAACTGCTCCTTTGTCAGTGTGGGAGCAAGACTTTTTTTGTATAACATATGATCCCTCCGTTATGCGCGCGTCATACCGTTCTCCGCCGCATTACCTCAGCACTATATTTCCTACATAAAACAGGATCCACAGGTGTACCGGATAAAACACATAAAACAGATATTTCAGGCCTGCGCCCCGCTTTCCGTTGTACAGGAAAAAGAAGGGAATGGCCAGTACCATCATCCACTGATATTCTTTCATAAAGACAGCGGACAGATCCGACAGATTGGTGAACACCGCGGTGACCAGGTACACGCCGCAGATGATGGCGAAAAAAATGCTCATGAGCCGGATATCGTCCTTGTACAGATACATGAACACCCCAAGGACCACGAAGGCAACGCCGCCTTCACAGTGGAACACGTTGGGCAGGAAGGACAGATACAGGCGGGCAAAAGCGTCAAACTGCCACACATTATAGATCAGGCTGGTCACCAGGATGGAAATGCCCTGAAGCACCAGGAACATGGTCAGCAGCCGTTTGGCCCCTGCCGGGTCCGACTGGAACATGTCGTATATGGATATGATCACGCCCGTCACAAACAGAGTGACAAATATATTGTTGGTCAGGGGCACGGCAGCGTCGGAAAACACCATGTTGAGCACAAAGCTCACCACACCCATAAAAAGCCCTATGCCGTACATGCGGCTGAGGTAGGTGAGGCGGCTGCGGGTGTGCACCAGTCCCCATATCATGCAGAACAGAAACAGCGGGGCGCTGACGCGGCCTACCCAGTGGAACGCCATGGGCATGCCGGGGATAAATTGTCCCACATGGTCAATGAGCATCAATACAAGGGCAACCAGCTTTATGGCTGTACCTGACATACCATCACTCCCAATCCTTCCAGCTTCACCTGTCCGCTCACACTTCTGCCGGAGATCAGGTCCACGCCCGGCTCCGTCTCTACCGTCACAGGCTCTGTCGTATAGTTCAGATAAAAGTCAAATACGGCGTCATCCCCGCTGCGGCGGTGATATTCCACGCCCTCCGGCAGATCCTTTACCGGGATGTCCGCCTCTCTCATGGCTGCCAGAAGCACCTGCTCCATGGCCGCCTGCTCCACTCTCGCGCCTACGTACCAGGCTTTGCCCTGTCCGTATCCGTTCACCGTAACGGCAGGCTCACCGGCATAGAAATCCTCCGTATAGACCGCTGCGGTATCCGCTCCCTGTACCTTGATCACATCGCAGTAATCTCTGGCAGCAAATACCGTATCCTCCGAAACACCCGGAAGGCCCGTAAATCTCACGCCGTTGACGTCCTGGGGATACAATGTGTCGGTCTCCTCTACGTACAGGCCGAACAGCTCCGTCAGACCGTCTCCCGGAAATCCGCCCAGATAACACAGGGTGCTCTCATCCACATAGCCGCTGATGTACGTCATCACCACCTGGCCTCCCGCGCTGACAAACGCTTTCAGACGGTCCGCCACGCCGGGCTTCATCAGATACATCATGGGAATGGCGAGCAGACGATACCCGGAAAAATCTTCCGTGGGGGCGATCACGTCCACGTCCACGCCGTTTTTCTGGAACAGCTTGAACATGTCCAGACAGGTTTTCGTGTACTGTTTCGTCAGTTTGGAAAACGCCGCGCAGTCTTCCAGCGCCCAGCGGTTGTCCCAGTCAAAGAGAATGGCGGCCTTTGATTCCACGATGGAACCCTGCACCGGCTTCAGCGCCTTCAGCAGACGGCCCACCTCCGCCACATCCCGGAACACTCTCGTATCGCTCCGGCCCAGATGATCCAGCACGGCCCCGTGGAACTGTTCAAAGGAGCCCCTGCTCTTCCGCCACTGGAAATACTGCACCGTGTCGGAGCCGCAGGCAATGGCCTGGAGGGCGGTGACTTTATGAACGCCGGGACGCTTTGCCTTGTTGTACTCGTGCCAGTTTACAAGGCTGGGCACGCTCTCCATCATCATGAAGGGCCGGTCATGCTTGAAGGAGCGCATCATCACATGATCCAGGGCATTTTCCATGGACGTGTCGTACAGGCTCTCCTCGGGATTGCCGTACCGGGGATAACTGTCCCAGGATATCACATCCAGAGGTTTGGACAGCTTATTATAGTCCAGGGCGGAGTACATATGCATAAAGTTGGTGGTGATGGGGATATCCGGGGTCAGCTCCCGGAACACTGCCATCTCCGCCTCCATAAACTCTCTCGTATTGTCGGTGGTAAACCGTTTCCAGTCCAGATTCAGACCATGGATGCTCTGCTCCCCGTGGGCTGCCGGGGCGTTGATCTGGGAAAAATCATTGTACCGGTGGCTCCAGAAGGTGGTCCACCAGGCGTGGTTCAGCTTGTCAATGTCGTTGTCATACCGGTTCCTGAGCCAGTCCTGGAATTTCTTCTCGCACAGGGGGCACGCGCACTCCCCGCCAAACTCATTGGAAATATGCCACAGGATGATCCCCGGATGGCTGCCTACCTCCTTTGCCAGCCGCACGTCCATGTCGTGGACAAGCTGACGGTATTTTGGCGAGGTGATGCAATGGTTGTGGCGGACGCCGTGCAGGTTCCTGACCCGCTTTAAATTCATGCGCAGGGCCTCCGGATAGGTTTCGTCCAGCCACGCGGGCCTTGCGCCGGAGGGAGTAGCCATGACCGTATAAATGCCGTTTTCATATAGGGTGTCCAGAATCTTGTGGAGCCATTCAAAATGATATTCTCCTTCTCTGGGCTCATAGACGGACCAGGAGAATACCCCAAGGGTCACCGTATTGACCCCGGCCTCCTTCATCAGCCACACATCCTCCTCCAGAATGTCGGGACGGTCCAGCCACTGTTCTGGATTGTAATCACCGCCGTGGAGCAGCGCGTCCACCTTCGGAAACAATTTATGTGTTTTCATTTCAGCCTCCTTTAACCGGGTCTATCTCACAAAAGACGGCCTGCCGGCCTTCTCCCTTTATTTCTGCTTCAGTATCATCACATCGTAGGCGGGGATCTCTGTCCTGCCGGTCACCTCACGGTCGGTGAGCAGGTCCACGAACCGGTCCGTACCGAAATCCGCCCAGGTGGCCTCATGGTTGTGATTCAGGGCAAACACCACTGTATTGCGGTCATTGGACCGTTTCGTCAGCTCCACATTTTCCGCCGCGGGATACAAAGGCCGGATACCTGCCTCGCCGCACACTCTGGCGGCAAAATCCTTCAGGAATGCTTCGTCCGGATCCGTGGCGATATAATAGGCTTTTCCTTTGCCGTATGTATGCTCCGTCAGGCACGGCGTCCCCTTATAAAAATCTTCCCCGTAAGCGGCCAGCACCTCTGCGCCTTCTGTATGGATCACATCGCACTGATATTCGCATCCATACGCGCTCTCAGGCAGCACGCCCGGCTCCATGACCATCCGGTTGCCCTCCGAAGGCTCCAGCGGGTCGATCTCCTCTACCCAGATGCCCGTCAGATCCCGCAGCAGACCGGGATAATCCCCGAACACTGCCTTGCTGTTTTCATCTACCATGCCCGACAGGGTAGTGGTCACCAGCGTGCCGCCCTGTTCCACAAAGGCGTGGAGTTTTTCCGACAGGTCGCCCTGCATCATGTACAGATACGGCGCGTAGAGCACCTTGTATTTGGAGAAGTCTCCCCCGATGCCCACAATGTCCACGGGGATATTCCCCTCAAACAGCGGCCTGTAATACCGCACCATATGCTTGATATAATTAAAATCCTTCTGGGGCAGGCAGTTGACGGCGCCGTACTCCAATGCCCACCAGCTGTCCCAGTCAAAGATCAGTCCTACTTCCGCCCTGGTAGTCGCGCCGAGGAACGTGTCCCCGATCTTCTCCAGCTCATGTCCCAGCCGGGCGCCCTCCCGGAACACTCTCGTATTGCCGTGTCCCCCGTGAGTGATCAGCGCGCCGTGGTACATTTCCTGTCCGGCTACAGACTGGCGCAGCTGGAAATACAGGCACGTGTCGGAGCCGTGGGCCATGGCCTCATAGCTGATCATCCGCACCTCGCCGGGCCGCTTCAGCTTGCTGACAGGCTGCCAGTTCTGCTGGTTGGGGGACTGCTCCTGCATCATAAAGGACTGGCCGCCCTTTAAGCCCCGCATCAGGTCCAGCTTGAAGGCCCGCATGGACTTGTCGTCCTGGGGACGGGGATAATGGTCCCACGCCACGATATCCATATGGCTGGTCATTTTAAACTGGTTGAGATTCTCAATGTGCCCGGAAATGTTTGTCTGGATGGTCACATTGGGCGTGTACTTCCGCAGGATGCTTGCCTCATTCTCAAAACATTCTATGGTAGAGTCCGTGACAAACCGCATGTAATCCAGATTGAGGGTGGGATTGAACCGGTAGTCGTCGTTGAGCTCCGTGGGCAGCATGATCTCGTCAAAATCGTACACCGTGCGGCCCCAGAAAGCGGTCATCCACTTTTCGTTGAGGTTTTCAATGGTACCGTAGCGGTTTTTCAGCCATTGGCGGAATTTTTTCTCACAGGTGGGACAGTAGCAGTGGGTACCATACTCATTTGCCACGTGCCACAGCACAAGATTGGGATAATCCTTGTATCGCTTTGCCATCTGTTCCGCGATGGCGGCGGCCCGCTCCCGGTACTTGGGGCTGTTGTAGCAGAAGAACACCCGCATGCCGTGGGTGCGTTTCCGCCCCTGCTTGTCCACGGGAAGCACCTCCGGGTACTTTCTGGACAGCCACGCCGGCTGGGCGGTGGTAGGAGTTGCCAGACATACCTTGATGTCGTTCTCCAGGAATTTATCCATGAGCTTGTCCAGCCATGTAAAATCGTACACGCCCTCCTCCGGCTCCAGCTTGGCCCAGGAGAATACCGGCAGGGTCACCAGATTGATGCCCGCCTCCTTAAACAGCTTCATATCCACGTCTATGGCAGCGTCGTCCCACTGATCCGGATTGTAGTCGCCGCCGTAATAAATTCTGTCTGCGTTTTTGATCATGTTAATCTCCATTCTGTTTATACATTCACACGCCCCCGAGATTTGCCCTTCCGGGCAAATCTCGCAAAGGACGGCTTGCCGTCCTTTTTTCCTACCAAACCCGCTTGTCTGCCGCCACCGTAATGGTGCGGAACGCCTCGTACACCTCCGTGGCGTCCCCCTCCCGGTGGGGCCTGGTGGCGCAGTAGAAATGATACAGCACTCCGTTCCATTTCACAATGGACGCCTTGTGGGCGTGCTCCTCGTCGATGCCGCCGGGGGTATTGTTGATGATGGGCTCCGCCACCTTATCCCAGTGGATCAGGTCGCTGGAGAAGGCCAGTCCTTCTCTTGCGTGGGCGCTGTCCAGGCCGAAATAGTAATTGACCCAGTGGTCCCCATCCTTCAAAATATACGGATCGGACACGAAACGGCTGTCCCAGGCGTGAGGATCATCGCTGACCCCCAGCACCGGGCTTACCTCACACCGCTGCCAGTGGAGCAGATCTTTGGATGTGGCCATGCCTGTCTGCTCGATCCACCGCTCCTGGGTGTTTTTGGCGTTGTAAAACATGTAATAGGTATCTTCATGGGTGATGATGCAGGCCTTGTACAGACCGCCCCTCTCCCAGTCTTTTCCGTCCTTCCAGGAAAACACCGGCGCATCCAGACGGTGCCAGGTCATCAGGTCTTCCTCCTCGCACCACGCCAGCCCGATCTCCGCGGGCCCGGCTTCATACCCTGTAGTAGGATAAGAATGATACACCAGCCAGTATTTTCCGTCAATTTTTTTCAGCGTGGGGGTATCCTCGAAATCATCGCTCTCCTTGATGATCCATGTGACGCAGCAGCCGATCTTATCCCAGCGGCTGCTGTCCTCCGGGTCACGGGGGATCATAATGCCCTGCGGTTCCCAGTGGAGCAGATCATCGCTGGTAGCCAGGGCCGACTGGTACCCTTTTCCGTCAAAACCGGTGTACACCATGTAAAACCGGTCATTGTGGCGGAACACGAAGGGCACGTCCACGCTCTTCTCGTCAAACGCTCCCGGTCTGCCGCTGCCCGCCAGCACCGGCTCGTTGTATTTGTAGGGGGTGAGATACTTGCGCACCTTTTCTTTTTTTAATCGGATCATACTCTTTTCCTTTCCCGGATCATATGTCAAAGGCAGCCGGAAGGGCTTCATTTTGCCCGAATGCCGGCTCCTGACGCTCTCAGTCCTGCTGTTGGGGCACATCTATGAGGAATACCGTGGGGCCCGACCCGATGGGAGTCTGCTGTCCGGTACATTCATCCTCAAACACGCCGCTGACGCCCGGCGGAAGAATAACCTCCACCTCCACCCGGTCTCCGGTCCGCTGCCATTTTACGGCCAGCCTTCCGTAAGGGTGCATGTGCCATGCTTCCACCTGTCCTACGCCCTCCGCGAAATGGGGGCGGATGAACACCTGGTCAAAAGGAAGGTCCCGGCGCAGTCCCTGAATGCCCGCCAGTCCGCTGTAAAACCATTCTTCTCCGCTGCCCAGCATGAAATGATTCTGGGAGCCGTGAGGGCCGGCAGGATCGGGGCCGTCCCACTCCTCCGTGAGGGTGGTGGCGCCGCATTTTACCTGATAGCCATAACCGGGCTTGTCGGTAACATTCATCATCCTGTTCATTATGTGAGACCTTCCGGACCCCGTCAGGGCGGCGGTCACATAGGGATGTCCGATATCTCCGGCGGTAGTGGCATAGCCTCTCTTCACGATGTCCTGCTCCAGATAGTCGGCCACGCCCTCCCGTACCTCATCCGGCACCAGCCCCACCACAAGGCTCATAGCCTGGGCCGCCTGGCTGCCGGTGGCGTACCGGTAAGTCTGGTCGTCATAAAAATGGCGGTTGTACTCTCTGTATGTTTCCTCCCGCAGGCTGCTGTACCGGGCGGCGTCCTCCGTCTCGCCCAGCAGTCCGGCCACCTGCTCCATGATAGTCAGATCCTGATAGTACACGGCGGTGGCCACCACCGGAACAGGGGTGTTCTGGCTGTGGGGCACGTTGGGGCCGATGTCCAGCCAGTCTCCCAGGCCATGATGGAGCATGCCGTGATACGTCTTTCCGATCAGATACTCCATGTATCGCCTCATGACGCCGTAATATCTCTGAAGAATGCTGCTGTCGCCATATTTTTTGTACACATACCACGGATTGATGATACAGGCGCTGCCCCACTCGGGGGAATCCACAAAACCCGTGTGGTACTGGGCAAATTCCGTCACGTATTCTGGGCAGATGTCCGGCACCAGCCCATCGTCATGCTGAGCGTCCGCCATGTCCCCTTCTATCTTTTCGTACAGATTGTGCAGGTCGAAGTTAAACATCATGGCAGGCCCGATGAGATGGGTCTCCTCCATCCAGCCCAGCTTTTCCCTGTGGGGACAGTCGGTGAAGATGCTCTTGATGTTGCTCTTCATGGCCTGCAGTATGATCTGGTGGATCTGGTTGAACAGCTGGTTGTCGCAGGTAAAGCCGCCCATGGCCGGAGCGTCCGGATAGATAAACTGCCCCACCATCCGTTTGATCACAGGCCTGGTGTCCCCCGGCTTTGCCAGGCCGGCGGGTACGGCGCCCTTCACCTGCACATACCGGAAGCCGCTGTAGGAAAACTTTGGCGTGTATGTCTGGGTCGTTCTCCCGTCAAAAAAGTATTCCCAGCCATAGTTCTTGCCTGTCACCGTCTGGTCCAGGTACAGTTCTCCCGGCTTTAACACCTCTGCCGTCTTTGTCTGCATCATCACCCCGGCCTGGCTGCCGTCGGTGATAAATTCCATGGATATCCAGCCGGAAAAATTCCTGCCGAAATCATACAGGTACACGCCGGGCCGGCTCTCCACCACGCTGACAGGCCCGTATGTTTCCATGACCTTCAGGGGCGGCGTCGTCTGGGCGGTAAGCTTTCCCTTGGGCGCCTCCACCACAGCGGCCGTCTGCCAGTCCTCGTCCTCTATATATCTTGTCCGGGCAAAATGCCGCTTTTCCAGGCGGGCGTCGTATTTTTCGCCGCCGTAGATGCCGGAATAAACAATAGGGCTGGGAGCCATTCGCCAGTTTTCGCCGCTGACGATGCTCTCCGTGGTGCCGTCTGCATACCG
>CANQHX010000093.1 GCA_947623905.1 uncultured Lachnospiraceae bacterium | reverse complement strand
CCGGAAATATTGTTCAGGCTGATGAGCCATGCAGTCACCGTGGTGCCGATATTGGCGCCCATCATGATGGGTACCGTCTGGGACAGCGTCATGATGCCGGAATTGACAAAACCCACCACCATAACGATGGTGGCGGCGGACGACTGGATAATGGCGGTCACCACCAGCCCCAGCAGCACAGATTTGACAGGATTGGATGTAAGCCGCTCCAGTATCTTCTCCAGCTTGCCGCTGGAAAATTTCTCCAGACCGTCTCCCATGGCGTTCATGCCGTATAAGAACAGCGCAATTCCGCCAAACAGCGCCAACACGTGAAATATATCCATAACCGATCCCCCTGCGCACTTTGCGCATCTTTTACGCATATTTTACAATAGAGTATCAGTATAACGTAAATCTAAGCTGTTGTCCATGTAAAATATATGTAAAATATCGGTTTTTGTCAATATTTTTCAGGTTCCGTGGCCGTTTGGGCTCTGTGGGCGGGCGGCCCGACCTGAAAAATATTTACATCCGCTCTCCCGTCAGGGCAAACACCACCCACTCCGCGATATTGCAGGCGTGATCCCCCACCCGCTCCAGATATTTGGCGGCCAGCAGATAATCCAGCGTCAGCTCAGCGTCTCTGTTTTCCCGGATGCGGGTGATCGTATCCTGCTTCACCTGCACATAAAACTGATCTACCGTGTCATCCTGCCTCAGCACGTTCCTGGCAAGCTCTGTGTCCTGGCGCACATAGGCGTCGATGGCAGTGTGGAGCATGCCCGTGGCTGCCCCGGCCATCTCCCGGATAGTGCCCAGATCATAGTCGCCGGAATGTCCTTTTGCCGCCAGCTCAGTGATCTCGCTGATATCCAGGGCATGGTCGCCGATGCGCTCCATGTCCGTCACCATCTTCAGGGCGGCGGTGACCAGCCGGAAATCCTTTGCCACCGGCTGCTGGCGGAGGAAGAGCTGCATGCACAGGCTTTCGATCTCCCGCTCCATTTGGTCAATAGCCTCCTCCTGCTCCATGATCTTCGGCACGATGCCGCTGTCACCCTTTACAAGCGCTTCCACTGTCTCGTCGATGGACGCCGTCACCTCATGACCCATCTGGATCAGAAGGCCTTTCAGCTGCTGAAGCTGGTTCTGAAAAATCTGTCTCATCAGCCAAACCTCCCCGAAATATATTCCTCCGTGCGGCTGTCCGACGGATTGCTGAATATTTTTTCCGTGCTGTCATATTCCACCACTTCTCCCAGCAGGAAAAATGCTGTCTTATCGGATATGCGGGCCGCCTGCTGCATGTTGTGGGTTACCATGATAATGGTATAGTCTTTTTTCAGCTCCACCGCCAGATCCTCGATCCTTGACGTGGAAATAGGATCCAGGGCAGAGGTAGGCTCATCCATCAGGATCACCTCCGGCTCCACCGCCATGGTCCTGGCGATGCACAGGCGCTGCTGCTGGCCGCCGGACATGCCCAGGGCGCTCTTTTTCAGACGGTCCTTTACCTCATCCCAGATGGCGGCGCTGCGCAGAGAGCGCTCCACAATGTCGTCCAGCTTCGCCTTGCTGCGGACGCCATGGGTCCTTGGCCCATAGGCCACATTGTCGTAAATGCTCATGGGGAAGGGATTGGGCTTCTGGAACACCATGCCCACCCGTTTGCGCAGCTGGTTCAGATCCATGTTCTTTCCAAATATATCCTCCCCGTCAAGTGAGACGGCGCCGGTGATCCTGCACCCCTCCACCAGATCGTTCATCCGGTTCAGGGATTTGAGCAGGGTGGACTTGCCGCACCCGCTGGGCCCGATAAACGCGGTGATCTCATTTTCCTGCACCTGAAGGCTGACATTTTTCAGAGCGTGAAAATCGCCGTAATACAGATCCAGGTCCTTCACTTCCATTTTTGTTTTCATATAATATCCTTTTATTATCTTATTTTTTCAGTAACTTACCCAAAATATCCGGCAGGTGCCCGGCCCAAGTTTTACGGTTTTTACCGTTCCCTCACTACCAGTTTTGCCAGGAAGGAGGACAAGGCGTTGATGGCCAGCACTACCGCCAGAAGGATCACTGCCGTGGCGTAGGCCTGTTCCATATGCAGTCCTTCCGTGGACAGCACATACATGTGCAGGGCCAGCGTCCGGGTGGAAGCCATAACGCCATCACTTGCGGTAAACACATTCTGGGCAACGGTACCCGCCGTATAAAGCAGAGCTGCTGTCTCCCCGATGATACGTCCGGTAGCCAATATGATGCCTGACAGAATGCCGGGCACAGCGGTTGGCAGCACCGCTCTTACAATCGTTCTCAGCTTGCCCGCGCCAAGTCCGAAGCTTGCCTCCCGGTAGGCGTCCGGCACGGCGATCAGCGCTTCCTCAGTGGTGCGCATGATCAGGGGCAGCACCATGATCACCACAGTAAGACACCCGGAAAGCATGGACACTTTCATGCCGCAAAACCCTGAAAAGAACAGCAGACCAAACAGCCCATACACAATAGAGGGAATCCCTGACAGGGTCTCGGCAGCAATACGGATCAGTCTCACAAGACGGCTGCCGTGTTTTGCATACTCCACCAGAAAAATGGCCGACAACACCCCTAACGGGGCGGCAATGAGCAGCGCCATAACTGTGAGTACCACTGTGTTGAGCAGCGCCGGCATGAGCGATACATTTTCCGAATTATACTCCCATGCGAACAGATCCGGTGTGATACTGGACACGCCTTTTACCAATATGAACGCCACAAGAAAGATCAGTACACTAAAGGAGATAAAGGCGCAAAGGTGCACCAGCACCGCCGCGGCAAGGCTGCCCGGCTTTCTGGACAAGTCCCGAAGCTTCTGGAGGGCCGTCTGGGTATTTCTCCCCTCCGCAGGGACTGTCATGGTTACTTGACTCATTGTTTCCTCCATTTCAAAGACGCCACAGGCGGCTTTCCATTCTAATATTTTATGGCCTTGTTCTTTATGACAGACGCAGCCATATTGATAATGAGAATAAACACAAACAATACTACCCCTGTGGCGATAAGCGCCTCCCGGTGAAGGTCCGCCGCGTACCCCATCTCCATGACAATATTGGATGTGAGGGTGCGCACCCCTTCAAAAATGCTGTCGGGGATACGGGCCTGGTTGCCGGCCACCATTACTACCGCCATGGTTTCTCCCACCACACGGCCCATACCCAGCACGATGCCCGCGATCACGCCTGACCTGGCGGCCGGCAGCACCGCGGTAAATACCGCCCGCTCATGGGTGGCGCCCATAGCCACGGCGCCTTCATAGTATGCGGCAGGCACGCTGCGCAGGGCAGTTTCCGTCACGCCAATGATCGTCGGCAGCACCATGATAGCCAGCAGAATGGACGCGGTGAGCATGGTACTGCCATCCCGGCCGGTCATCTGCCGCATAAGAGGCACGATGATCACCAGACCGAAAAATCCGTAAACTACCGAAGGCACGCCCGCCAGCAGGTTGATGGCCGCTTTGAATGGGCCGTATACCCTTTTGGGACAGTAAAATGCCATATAGACAGAAGTAAGCAGCGCCACAGGTACTCCCATGATCAAAGATAGTCCTGTCACATAGATGCTGCCGAGGATCATGGGCAGGATGCCGTAAATGTCATTGCCCGGTTTCCATTTCACCCCGGCCAGGAAATCGAACACGCCGATCTTTCCTATAGCCGGAATGCCGTTGCCAAACAGAAAGGCGCATATAAGGATCACCGCCAGCACAGAAGTGCAGGCGGCAGCCATGCAGACTCCTTTCATCAGTACTTCTTTTATCTTCATAAAAACCTCATTTATTTTACTTCTTCCCACTCAGTGATCTCACCGGTATAGATCTGGCGTACCTGTTCCGTGGTCAGTTCCTCAACGCCTGCGTCATTGTTCACGATGATGGCAATACCGTCCTGAGCGATCACCGTAGCCTTGAGTCCCGCTCCTGTCTCGCTGTCTTTCAGTTCGCGGGACGCCATACCGATGTCACACAGTCCGTCGATGGCGGAAGTCATGCCCGTTGTGGAATCGCTCTGAGACACTTCGATGGTGGCATTGGTATTGATCTTTTCATAGGCCTCCTTCAACTTTTCCATAACAGGCGTCACGGAAGAAGAACCTGCCACAACTACTTTGCCTTCGGCGTTGCTGCTCTCAAAAGCAGGCTCGTCGCTTACGGGAATGTAGCCGTTTTCCTCCACCACCGCCTGGCCGTCAGCGCTCATGATAAAGTTGATAAAATCCTGTGCCGCGTCGCTGACAGTATCCTTTGTGGCAATATTGAAAGGACGTACTACCTTGTATGTACCGGACAGGATATTTTCCGCGGTAGCCTCCGCACCGTCCATCTTCACGGCGGTGACGGAATCATTGAGGGAGCCCAAAGAAATGTAGCCGATGGCATTCACATCTCCTGCCACGGTAGTCATCATAACGGAGGTGCTGTTGGTGATCTTTGCGTCTTCTGTAGTGTTATCTACTTTTTCACCCGAGTCATCTTCCGCCTCCACGCCGGTAAGCTCGATAAACGCTCCTCTTGTACCGGAACCATCCTCACGGGACACTACTACGATATCTCCGCTGGCGCCCCTGCTTCCGCTCTCTGTACTGTCCGCCTGGCTCTGAGTGCCGCTTCCGCCGCCGGAACTATCCTTTTCTGAAGTCCCGCCATTTCCTCCCGAGCCACAGCCCGTCAATGCTGTCAATGCCAGAATACCCGCGCATGCAAGTGCCAAAATTCTCTTTTTCATGTTTATAACTTTCTCCTTTCCTTCGCATATCTTATGCTCATAACAAGTCTGCTTTCCTTGTCGATAACAGGGTAGCAGATCCATGTAAAATCACCATCCGTCTGTTTGTAAAATAGGGGTAAAAAGGATGCAATAGAAAAAAGAGCCTGTCGCGATGGCAGACTCCTCTTCCTATTAAGCAAGTAGAAAGGTCAAATATTAAGAAATATTTCAGATTTATGGTTTTTCATTCATACGCTGTCCACACCTTTCCAATCTTTGAAATACCTGTATACGGTTTTCCCCGCATAGTTTTTATCCCAGTTTTCGGGCAAAATTTTGAGGAAAAATCCGGAAATGCACACCCCTCATTATTTCTGATGTTCAATCAGCCAATGCAAAATATCCCCATAATCCTTTTTTCCTGCTGCTACACCGAGTATCAGATCTATCAGTTCCTTTTGTGAATATTCCAGATCATATCCATTTATTTCCATAAATACCAGCATAGCATGAACGCCAATTCTTTTGTTGCCGTCTATCATTGCATGATTTTTTATCAGCCCATAGCATAACCGCGCCGCTTTCGCCTGAATACTGGGGTATAGTTCTTTACCGCCAAAGGATTGAAAAGGACTTTCCAATGCGGATTCAAGCAGTTTTTCGTCTCTGATCCCGTCACTGCCTCCGTAAGTTCTGATCAACTGGGAGTGGAGCATCAAAATCTGTTTCTTCGTCAGTCTGATCATCGTGCCAATACCTCGTATGCTTCCTTATTCTTTGCCAATATTTTTTTTGATATATTCAATACATCCTCGTCCGCCGCTTCACTCTCTGATTCTGCTTTGCTGAAATCAATCACAAGATATCGTGGAACATTGTTTTTCAGGATTACCGCTGTTCCATGCTCATCCACCAGTCTGGCCACTTTTGAAAAATTTTGGTTTGCCTCTGTAATCGAAATCATTGTATTTGTGTCTATTGTCATTGTATATACCTCCGCATCGTTTTGATAATTATAGTATACGTCAATTCTAGGATAAATTCAACCTATTTCCTCCTCTTATCCGTCAACGCTCTCTAATTCACCCGGAAATTCTCGTATGACAAGGGCGCATGAAACCCGATCGAGTTTATCCTTTCAAGCAAACAAGCCTTTTCCGGCTTCACAAAAAACGCCCTCCAAATCGGAGGGCGTAGATTGCATCAAACCTCTTCTCTTTATACATGCTTTACGCGGGATTGTCGTTCAGTTTTTTGCAGACAGTACCGTGACATTTCCCACTACATATCTTAAAATGGCCAGGGCATCCTGAACGTTTACCTTTCCGTCACCGTTCACGTCCCCACGGGAAAGTAAATCATCCGGTATTCCGGCTTGTCCTACAACACACTTCAGCAGCTCCAGAGCATCCCGTACGCTGACGCTGCCGTCGCCGTTGAAATCGCCATACTGATTCCCGGGCCTATTCGTGGGCGCGGGTGTCTTGACAGGTTCCGGTGTCTTTACCGGCGCGGGCGTCCTGGTGGGGGCAGGGGTCTTGACAGGTTCCGGCGTCTTAACAGGCTCTGGCGTCTTTACAGGCGCAGGCGTCGGTGTCCTGGTGGGTGCGGGTGTCTTGACAGGCTCCGGCGTTTTTACAGGTTCTGGTGTCATGACGGGCGCGGGCGTCCTGGTAGGGCTGGGTGTGATGGAAGACGCCGGATAACGGGTCAGCATATAATTCGCCTGTTCCGTCTGTCTGGCCGTCATGGTACGGCCCCAGTGTACAGAACTGTTATAATTTCCCTCGGCTATCACCACTCCGTCCTCTTTCACCTGCAAAATGATCACCGAATGGGTATCCCCGTTGACTCTGAGAATATCTCCCACACGGATGCTGTCAAATGATACCGGCGCGATCTTCCGGGCGGGCAGATCCCCAAACGCAGCGTCGCTGAGCATATATGCAAACCCGGCGCAGCCGTAACCCCCTCTGTAAATACCGCCTTTCCACGCATAATAATTGCTGTTTGTCCACCGCATACCTTCCGGATATTTTTCCTTGAGAGCGATCATCCGCTCATATGCCTCCTGCTCAGTAGGCATGCCTGCGGCAAAAGACGAAATGGAACAAATGCCGGTAAGCATACAGAAAACAAGCAAAAAAGCAGTTAGTTTCTTTATTCTGCGCATACATACGCTCCTTCCTGTTTATTGTATCCGCAAATTTTCGGTCAGATTGCCTTTTTCTCGGGAACAATCCTCATTTTATTCTTCAGTTAAGCAAAAAGCAATATGATGTTATTTCCAGAGCGTATGAACGGGAAGGGGGTTGGCAGATCTGTTTTCAGGCAACAAAAAATGGAAGCAAGGAGGCTCGAACTCCTGACCTTTCGCGTGTGAGGCGAACGCTCATCCCGGCTGAGCTATGCTTCCATGCCTGTTATTATATCATATATTTCAGAAAATGCAATCAGAAATTTTTATATATATTTGAAAGATTTGCTTGCAATTCCCACCATGTTATGTTAGAATTGCAAAGTACGCACGGAGCGGCTTATCTCTCCCTGCATATGCTGGTGTGGCACAGGCGGTAGCGCACCTCATTGGTAGTGAGGAGGTCACGGGTCCGAGTCCCGTCACCAGCTTAAAAAACCCTTGATCTTCAAGGGTTTTTTTATTTTTTCAAAACAACCGCAGCCGTTCATGATAGTACCTGCTCTGACAGGAACAATACATCAGTGCATTACCGGGTTCTTTTTTTCAAGTACAGACAGAAGGAATACACACAGGGCACAATGGCCGCCGTCATAAGGGACACAAATAAAATGATCCCGGCGTAAGGCAGGAGGCTGCTGATCATGACCAGAAGGCCTGCCGCCACCCAGAGCATTCCGGCCAGCCTGTGGGTGCGGTTCCAGTTGTCTTCATCATCCAGCGTCCAGGGCAGCTTAATGCCTACGGTATAATTCTGCCTGCACTTGGGCAGATAATTGCCCACAATGACAAACAGCACGCCCACCAGCACTCGGGCCCACAGAGCCATGTTCATCTGAAAGCCCAATGCAGCGCCGTACACGGTCACCGCCACGATCACCGCGATCACAGGGCAGATCCACAATAGCACCCGGTACATTTTTTCGCTTATATTCTGGCGTCTGGGATCAGCCGCCGTGGCAAAAGCACAGAGAAGGTGGCACCCCAGGATGAAAAAGGGCATGCCAAATACTACAAAAGCCTTGCTGCTCCAGCCGTTCGCCGTACCCTGGCTGTCAAAATGCGTCGCCATGGTGTCCGGCAGCCGGTTCCACAGCACCAGACCCGCCAGCAAAGGGATCAGGATTATGACGCTTGTAAGGATAATGGTCATCTTGTTTTTTCTGATCATCTTCATTTTCCCCCTTCAGGTCCGAAAACCAGAGCATGATTTCCTCCACCACAGTGGTATTCAGCTGGTAGTACACGAAATTTTTGTACTTTGACTCGTGCACAAGCTCCGCCTTCTTCAATACGTTCAGATGATAGGATATAGTTGCGCCCGTCATATCAAAATGACTGCCGATCTCTCCGGCGGAAAGCTGCCCCTGCTTCAGCAGCACCAGTATTTCCCGCCGCGCCGGATCGGACAGTGCCTTAAATGTCTCCGCGAAGCCCATTGGGCACCTCCTTTTTGCTAAGCATTTAGAAATCTTTCTAAATACTTTCTATCATAATCCCTGTAATTTGTCAACGAGTATTTAGATATTTTTCTAAATACACGCCAAAAAAACGGCACAGCAGACTCTTCTCACTGATCTGCCATGCC
>CANQHX010000092.1 GCA_947623905.1 uncultured Lachnospiraceae bacterium | reverse complement strand
ACGTTGAGGGAATCCACGCCGTGGGACATAGGTATCTTTACCGTGTAATCGCAGCTCTCAATGGTGGACGGTTTTAGGCCGTCTCCCTCCGTACCCAGGATCACCGCCAGCCGCTCCTCTCCCATAAGCTTCGGATGGTCGATGCCCACGGAATCCTCCTTAAGCGCCATGGCGGCAGTGGCAAAGCCCATAGCCTTTAACCGCTCCACATAATTTTTGTACCCCAGACGTTTCCTGTCCTTGGGGCCTTCCCTCCACGGCTTTTCTTTTTTTCCGTAAGCCTCTCCCGGATCGTCCAGAAAGGTCCACGGCACCTGAAAGACAGTGCCCATGCTCACCCTGAGGGCCCGGCGGTATAGGGGATCGCAGCAAGCCGGCGTCAGAAGCACCGCGTCAAAGCCCAGCGCGGCGGCAGAGCGAAAAATCGCCCCCACGTTGATGGGATTGACAATATCCTCCAGCACCGCGATGCGGGACGTTCCGGCGCAGACCTCCTCCGCGTTACACAGCGCACGCCTTCTCATGGCGCACAGGGCGCCGGAGGTCATCTTATACCCCACAAGCTGTCCCAGCACCTCCCCGTCAGATACATAGACGGGTACATCGCCGCACCGTTCCAGGATGTCCGCCGCCTGTCCGTCCGCCACTTTTCTGTCCATGAGAAAAGAAATGGGCGCATAACCGGCGTCCAGTCCCCTCCGTATGATCTTGGGGCTCTCCGCAATGAAGATCCCCGGCGCAGGCTCATACCGGCGCAAAAGCTGCACCTCCGACCTGCACCTGTAAGGCTCCAGTTCTTCGGCGTCGAAATTGTCAACCTCAATGATCCGGGCCATGTCTCAATCCTTTCCCAGAAGCTCCTGATAGTCCTTCTCTCTGAAGCCTGTGAACACACGGTCCCCATCTACCATAAGGGGCCGCTTCACCAGCATACCGTCGGAAGCAAGAAGCCGCAGCTGCTCCTCCTCGGACATGGAAGGCAGCTTGTCTTTTAAATTCATTGCCCGGTACGCCATGCCGCTGGTGTTGAAAAACTTTTTCAGATCCAGGCCGCTTTTCCCGTACCATTCCTTCAGTTCTTCATAGGTGGGGTTATCCTCCTTGATGTCACGCTCCTCATAGGCCACATGATGCTCGTCCAGCCACTTCTTCGCCTTCTTACATGTGCTGCATTTGGGATAACATAAAAATAACATATCGATCAGTCCTTTCTCTTCCATAGACCTCCCGCAGGTTTTTTCACCGCTGCACCCTGTCTATTTTTCTCCCCAGACAGGCCAAGCGCTGCCGCGTTCTCCCATTATATGACAGATAAAAAATATTTACAACAAGAAAAACGCAGGTTCGGGATGAATACCTGCGTTTTTCCTTTATCTTTGTTTTTACTTCTGTAAAGATTTTCCGACAGAGCAGTCTCTCCTTCAGGGAAAAACGCTCTCACGACCCCGATATTGCTTACTGGGGCTGCAGGTTGGTGAAGCCCATGAGGTCGTAATCTACCGCCCGGGCTGCCTCACGGCCCTCCCGGATGGCCCAGACTACAAGGGACTGTCCCCGGTGCATGTCGCCTGCGGTAAATACGTTCTTCACGTTGGTCCGGTACTCTCCCGGCGCGGTCTTTACGTTGGTGCGCTCGTTGACCTCCACGCCGAAGGCTTTTGTCACATAGTCCTGGCTGCCCAGAAAGCCTGCGGCAATGAGCACCAGCTCCGCGGGGATCGTCTCCTCGCTGCCCTCGATCTCGCTCATGACAAACCGTCCGGTGGCAGGGTCCTTCTTGCTCTCCAGTTTTACCGTCACCAGTTTTTTCAGGTTGCCTTTCTTATCCTTCACAAATTCCTTCACCGTCGTCTGGTAGATACGGGGATCGTGGCCGAACAGGGCGATGGCCTCCTCCTGGCCGTAGTCTGTCTTGCAGATCTTCGGCCATTCGGGCCAGGGATTGTTCTCTGCCCGCTGGTCCGGCGCCTTGGGCATCATCTCCAGCTGGATCACGGACTTGCAGCCGTGGCGGATGCAGGTGCCCACACAGTCGTTGCCGGTGTCGCCGCCGCCGATGATCACCACATTTTTTCCTTTTGCGGATATGAATTTGCCATCCTTCAGATCACTGTCCAGCAGGCTCTTGGTGGTCGCCTTCAGAAAATCCACCGCAAAATAGATGCCCTTTGCGTCCCGTCCGGGTGCTTTGATGTCCCTTGGATTGGAGGAACCGCAGGCAAGGATCACCCGGTCGTATTCCTCCATGAGCTTCGCCGCGTCCACGTTTTCACCCACATTGGCGTCGGTGACAAATTCCACCCCTTCCGCCTCCATGATCTTTACCTTCCGGTCCACGATGTGCTTCTCCAGCTTCATGTTGGGGATGCCGTACATGAGCAGGCCGCCGATCCTGTCGGAGCGCTCGTATACGGTCACGGAATGCCCCCGCTTGTTCAGCTGGTCCGCCGCCGCCAGTCCGGAGGGGCCGGAACCGATGACAGCTACCTTTTTGCCGGTGCGCACTCTGGGAGGCTTCGCGGCCGCCCAGCCTTCCTCGTATGCCTTCTCGATGATGGCGTGTTCATTTTCCTTTACGCTCACCGGATCTCCGTGGAGACCGCAGGTGCAGGCTGCCTCGCACAGGGCGGGACATACTCTGGAGGTAAACTCCGGAAAGCTGTTGGTACGGTGCAGCCGGTAATATGCCTGCTCCCAGTTGCCAAGGTACACAAAATCGTTCCATTCCGGCACAAGATTGTGGAGCGGACAGCCGGAAACCATGCCGCCTACCATAGCTCCGGACTGGCAGAAGGGCACGCCGCAGGCCATACACCTGGCGCCCTGGGTCCTCTGCTCCTCCTCCGTGAGAGGGGTGTGGAATTCATTGAAATTCTGGATCCTGGTCTTGGGCTTTACCGCCTCGCTGGTCTCTCTCTTATACTCTAAAAATCCCGTAGGTTTTCCCATGCTTCATACACCCCTTTCTATTTGATCGCCTCGTAAAATGCCTCGATGGCGGCCTGGTCGCCGCTCAAACCCTTTTCCTCCAGCTTTATGATGCTGGCCTGCATCTTGGCATAGTCGTTTGGCATAACCTTCTTGAACCTGGGCAGGTAATAATCCAGATTGTCCAGGATATCCTTGCCCTTCTTGGAGTTGGTATACTGCACATGGGCCTTGATCATATCCTTCAGCTCCGCGATGTCGTACTTGTCGCTGATGACGTCCACAGAGACCATGGCCTTGTTCATGTTCTGATACAGGGAATTGTCCTCGTCCAGCACATAGGCGATGCCGCCGCTCATGCCCGCGGCAAAGTTCTTGCCCGTCTTGCCCAGAACGGCCACCCGTCCGCCGGTCATATACTCGCAGCCGTGGTCGCCTACGCCTTCCACTACGGCAATGGCGCCGGAATTGCGGACGCAGAACCGTTCTCCTGCCACGCCGCAGATGTATGCCTCGCCGCTGGTAGCGCCGTAAAGGGCCACGTTGCCCACGATGATGTTTTCGTCTTCTTTATATTTGATGCTCTTGGGCGGATACAGGATCAGCTTGCCGCCGGACAGTCCCTTTCCGAAATAATCGTTGCTCTCACCGATAAGCTCCAGGGTCAGGCCTCTGGGAATGAACGCGCCGAAGCTCTGGCCGCCCGCGCCGCTGCACTGGATCACAAAGGTATCCGGCTCCAGCTTGTCGTGGTATTTTCTCGTGATCTCCGAGCCGAAGATCGTGCCGAAGGTGCGGTCCGTGTTGGACACGTCCAGCTCCAGGCGTTTCTTCTGCCCCTTCTCCAGGGCGCCGGAAAGCTTCTTCAGCAGCACCTTCTCGTCCAGGGTGTTTTCCAGATGGAAATCATACACCTGTTTTTCATCAAAGATCATATGGCCGGGATCTACAAAGCTGGGATCCAGGATCATGGACAGGTCCACGCTTTCCGCGTGCGCGGCGGGAAGATCTGTCCGCTTGTGGAGCATATCCACACGGCCTACCATCTCGTCCACCGTGCGGAAGCCCAGCTTTGCCATGTACTCCCGCAGTTCCTGTGCCACGAACCGCATAAAGTTCACTACATACTCCGGCTTGCCGGCAAAGCGCTTGCGCAGCTCCGGGTTCTGGGTAGCCACGCCTACGGGACAGCTGTCCAGATTGCACACCCGCATCATCACGCAGCCCAGTGTCACAAGGGGCGCCGTGGCAAAACCAAATTCCTCCGCGCCGAGCAAAGCGGCGATGGCCACGTCCCGGCCGGTCATCAGCTTGCCGTCGGTCTCGATGCGCACCTTGTTGCGCAGGCCGTTCATGAGCAGCGTCTGGTGGGTCTCCGCCAGTCCCAGCTCCCAGGGAAGTCCCGCGTTGTGGATGGAACTTCTGGGGGCAGCGCCGGTGCCTCCGTCATAGCCGGAGATGAGCACCACCTGAGCGCCTGCCTTGGCCACGCCGGCGGCGATAGTTCCCACGCCGCACTCGGACACCAGCTTCACCGTGATCCGGGCGTCCCGGTTGGCGTTTTTCAGGTCGTAGATCAGTTGTGCCAGATCCTCGATGGAATAAATATCATGGTGAGGCGGGGGCGAGATGAGCCCTACGCCCGGCGTTGAGTGTCTGGTCTTCGCGATCCATGGATATACCTTCTTGCCGGGCAGATGCCCGCCCTCGCCGGGCTTGGCTCCCTGGGCCATTTTGATCTGGATCTCCTGGGCGCTGACCAGATACCGGCTGGTAACGCCGAACCGCCCCGAAGCCACCTGCTTGATGGCGGAGCAGCGGTTCAGGCCGTCCTTGCCGATCTCCAGACGTTCCAGGCTCTCGCCGCCCTCGCCGCTGTTGGATTTGCCCTTCAGCTGGTTCATGGCGATGGCCAGCGCTTCATGGGCCTCCTGGGAGATGGAGCCGTAGGACATGGCGCCGGTCTTGAACCGGGTAACAATGGAGTCCACACTCTCCACTTCCTCAATGGGCACGCCCTTCTCCGGGAAATTAAAGCCCATGAGGCCCCGCAGGTTGCCGATATGGGTCTCCTGATGGATGGCGTCGGAATACTGCTTGAACATGGCGTAGTCGTTGCGCCTGGTGGACTGCTGCAGCAGATGGATGGTGGTGGGATTGTACAGATGCTCCTCGCCGCTGCTGCGCGCCTTGTGGCGGCCGATGCTGTCCAGGGTCAGGTCGCTCTCCAGTCCCAGAGGATCGAACGCTCTGGAGTGGAGCTCGTCTACCGTCTGGGCAATGTCATTGATGTCGATGCCGCCGATGCGGGACACCGTGCCGGTGAAATACTTGTCGATGACGCTCTTGCTCAGGCCGATGCATTCGAAGATCTGTGAGCCCTGGTAGGACTGAATGGTGGAAATACCCATCTTGGACGCGATCTTCACGATACCGGACAGCACCGCCGTATTGTAATCCTCCACGGCAGCGTAATAGTCTTTGTTGAGCATGCCGTTGTCCACCAGATCCCGGATGGCCTCCTGTGCCAGGTAGGGATTGATGGCGCTGGCGCCGTAGCCCAGCAGAGTAGCGAAATGGTGCACTTCTCTGGGTTCGCCGCTCTCCAGCACAAGGGCCAGCCTCGTGCGCTTCTTTGTCCGCACCAGATATTTCTGCAGGGCGGACACCGCCAGCAGGGAGGGGATGGCCACATGGTTCTCGTCCACGCCTCTGTCAGACAGGATCACCACGTTGACTCCCTTGGCATAGGCCCGGTCCACCTTCACGAACAGATGGTCAATGGCTTTCTCCAGGCTGGTACTCTTGTAATAGATAATAGGGATCACTTCCACGTGCATGCCGGGCATGTTCATGGTCTTGATCTTCAAAATATCCGTGTTTGTAAGGATCGGATGGTTGATCCTGAGCACCTGGCAGTTCTCCGGAGTTTCCTCCAGCAGGTTGCCGTCGCTGCCCAGATACACCGTAGTGGAAGTGACGATCTTCTCACGGATGGCGTCGATGGGCGGGTTGGTCACCTGGGCGAACAGCTGCTTGAAATAGTTGAACAGCGGCTGCTTTGCCTTGGAAAGCACCGGCAGGGGCGTATCGATACCCATAGCCGCAATGCCCTCACTGCCGTCCCTTGCCATAGTGAGAATAGACGTACGATACTCCTCAAAGCTGTAGCCGAAGGCCTGCATCAGCTGCTGCAGACGCTCCCCTCTGTACTCCTCGGATCTCTGGTTGGGGATCTTCAGCTCCTTCAGGGTGATCAGATACCGGTCCAGCCATTCGCCGTAGGGCTGCTTGCCGGCGTAGGTTTCTTTCAGTTCCTCGTCGGAGATCACCTTGCCCTTCACGGTATCCACCAGCAGCATCTTGCCGGGGTGGAGCCGCTCCTTCACAACGATCCTGGAAGGGTCGATGTCCAGCACGCCCACTTCAGAGGAAAGGATCAGCGTATCGTCATCCGTAATATAATACCGGGAAGGCCGCAGGCCGTTCCTGTCAAGGACCGCGCCCATGACGTCGCCGTCAGAGAACAGGATGGAGGCGGGGCCGTCCCAGGGCTCCATCATAGTAGCGTAATATTGATAAAAATCCCGCTTCTTCTGGTCCATGATATGGTTGTTGTCCCAGGGCTCGGGAATGGTGATCATCACGGCCAGCGGCAGATCCATGCCGCTCATCATAAGAAATTCCAGAGTATTGTCCAGCATGGCGGAGTCGGAACCGGTAGGGTCCACCACCGGCAGGATCTTGGAGAAATCCTCCTCCAGGAACTCGGACTGCATGGTCTCCTCACGGGCCAGCATCCGGTCCGCGTTGCCCTTTATGGTATTGATCTCGCCGTTATGTACGATGATCCGGTTGGGATGGGCCCGCTGCCAGCTGGGGTTGGTGTTGGTGCTGAACCGGGAATGGACTGTGGCGATGGCCGACTCATAATCCGGCTGCTGCAGATCGGAGAAGAACAGCCGCAGCTGTCCTACCAGGAACATTCCCTTATATACAATGGTACGGCTGGAGAGGGACACCACGTAGGTATCCTCATTGGACTGCTCAAATTCCCGGCGGGCCACATAGAGCATCCGGTCAAATTCCAGACCCTTTGCCACCCCTCTGGGCTTCTTGATAAAGCACTGCATGATAAACGGCATGCACTCTACCGCCTTGCTGCCAAGAACAGAAGGATCCACGGGGACTTTCCGCCAGAACAGAAGCTCCAGCCCTTCCTTCTGCACGATGATCTCAAACATTTTTTTCGCGCGGTTCCGCCGCAGCTCCTCCTGGGGAAAGAAGAACATGCCGACGCCGTACTCCCGCTCTTTTCCGAGAGATACACCGTGCTCCTTTGCGATCCTTGAGAAAAATTTATGGGAGATCTGCAGCAGGATGCCAACGCCGTCGCCGGTCTTCCCCTCCGCGTCCTTGCCGGCACGATGCTCCAGATTTTCCACGATCTTCAGGGCATTTTCTACCGTGGCACGGCTCTTGATGCCTTTGATGTTCACCACAGAACCGATGCCGCAGTTATCATGCTCAAACCGGGGATCATACAAGCCGCGGCTTTCAAAGCCGTCCACGCCGTAATTTTTCATATATCGTTTCCTCCATCATTTATTCCCGGTGCCACAGGGCATGCGGACATGGCTGCATGTCACTTCCGCCTGCCTTCTCCCGGGTTTCTTTCCACGAATACTATACACTTATTTTTTAACGATGTAAAGCGTAAAATTCTTTAAATTGTCAGATATTTTGTTAATTTATATTTTAAATTACTATTTTCAGACTTTGCATCGAATTTTCTCTCCGATCGTATGTTTCAAGAACAATTCAAGGCTTGTTTTTTCATGTTTTTTTGAATTTTTGTGCTGAAGCCCAATCAGAGACCCGTTCCTTCCGTGTATCCCGCCGCAGATCGCTTCAATTGACATTCTCTGTCCGCCGTTGTATGATAAGGATACTATGTTTAAATGCAGGAAACGGAGACGATCATGAAACAGCTTACTCTGAAAAACATCATCACAGCCACCGGCGGAGCTTATCACGGCGACGCCGCCCTTCTGTCCCGGGAAGTATCTTCTGTTACCACAGACAGCCGGACGGCGGAAAAAGACGGATTGTTCCTCGCCATCGTCGGGGAACGCAGCGACGGCCACGATTACATTCCTTCCGTCTTTGAAAAGGGCGCCCTCTGCGCGCTCGGCCAGCGTCCCGTGCCGGACTGTCCCGGCCCATATATCCAGGTAGCTTCTACCCTTCAGGCGCTGAAGGATATCGCTGCCTTTTACCGCAGTACCCTGCGCATCCCGGTTGTGGGCATCACCGGCAGCGTGGGCAAGACCAGCACAAAGGAAATGATCGCGTCAGTCCTCTCACAGAAATATAATGTGCTGAAGACGGACGGCAATTTTAATAATGAGATCGGGCTTCCCCTGACAGTCCTGCGCATCCGGGAGGAGCACCAGATCGCCGTGCTGGAGATGGGGATCAGTCATTTTGGCGAGATGACCCGCCTGACAAATATAGCGCGGCCCGATATCGCGGTGATCACCAATATCGGCCAGGCCCATCTGGAAAATCTGGGGGACCGCGACGGGATTCTGCGGGCCAAG
The DNA here is from genome assembly GCA_947623905.1 of uncultured Lachnospiraceae bacterium. Taxonomy (GTDB): domain Bacteria; phylum Bacillota; class Clostridia; order Lachnospirales; family Lachnospiraceae; genus CANQHX01. The sequence continues at coordinate 47 of CANQHX010000092.1, read as the reverse complement.
ACCGAGATCTTTGACTTCCTGCGGGAGGACGGACATATCATTTTAAA
>CANQHX010000091.1 GCA_947623905.1 uncultured Lachnospiraceae bacterium | reverse complement strand
GACTCCGCAGCCGGAGACGTCTCCTTCCCCGACTCCCGCGGAGGGCAGATGATCCTGCCGGAATGGAGATATTATGCGCGTGATCGCCGGAACTGCCCGCAGTCTGCCGCTGAAGACTGTCCCGGGCAATGAGACCCGTCCCACCACGGACCGGATCAAGGAAACTCTTTTCAATATCCTTATGCCGTATATTCCGGACTGCCGGTTCCTGGATCTGTTTGCCGGGAGCGGCGCCATCGGGATCGAAGCGCTGAGCCGGGGCGCCCGGTACAGCGTATTTGTAGAGAAAAACAGAAGGGCTGCCGCCTGCATACGGGATAATCTTGTATTTACCCGCCTGATGGACAGGGCGAAGATCATGGAGTGCGACGTACTGGCTGCCATAGGCCGCCTGGCCGGGGGAACGCCCTTCGATGTAGTGTTTCTGGACCCGCCTTATGCCGCCGGCGCGGAGGGACAGGTACTGAAGGCTCTGCGGGAAAGCGGCGTTGTGGACGGGGACAGCCTCATTGTGGTGGAGGCCGCGCTCCGCACGTCTCTGGACTTCGTCCGGGAAGCGGGATTCACGGTAGAAAAATTAAAGCAATATAAAACCAATGTTCATATTTTTTTAAGAATTGTATGATACAATGCCAACGTTATGTAAAGCTGTCCGGCAGAGCGGCAGCGACAGGATCGGAGAGCGCACATGTCAACAAGAGCTATATATCCGGGCAGCTTTGACCCGGTAACGCTGGGACATCTGGACATTATACACCGGTCCGCCAATATCGTAGACGAGCTCTACGTGGCGGTCCTCAACAATCAGCAGAAAAATCCGCTGTTTTCCGTTGAGGAGCGTGTTGAAATGCTGAAAGAGACTACCGCGACATTATCCAACGTGATCGTTACTTCTTTTCAGGGATTACTGGTAGATTTTGCAAAAAGGGTAGACGCCAGGCTGATCATCCGCGGCATTCGCGCCATTACGGATTTTGAGTATGAGTTGCAGATGGCCCAGACCAACCGTATCATGGAGCATGGTCTGGACACGATGTTTCTTACCAGCAGTCTGGAGTATTCATATCTGAGTTCCTCCACCGTAAAGGAAGTGGCCATGCTGGGCGGTGACATCAGTCATTTTGTAGTCCCGGCCGTAGCGCGGAAAACAAGAGAAAAATTTTGCGAGAGATCCTGATGGAAGAAATGCACAAAAGGATAACGCCGCCGTGCGGTTTGTACAGGTTCGATAAGGAGGAACGGCCATGAGCAGCAGAATCGAGGAAATCATTGACGAGATGGAAGAGTACATTGCGTCCTGCAAGTACCAGCCTCTTTCCAACACGAAGATCATCGTGAACCGGGAAGAGATAGAGGATATGGTCCGGGAGCTTCGCGTGAAGACCCCCGAGGAAGTAAAGCGGTATCAGAAGATCATCGCCAACAGGGACGCCATTCTGTCCGACGCGGAGCAGAAGGCGGAGGCTATGGTGCAGGAGGCCCAGGAGACTTCCGAAAAGCTGACCAATGAGCATGAGATCACAAAGAATGCCGCCGCCATGGCGGAGGAGATCGTGAACACTGCCAAGAAGCAGGGAGAAGAGATCCTGGCCAGAGCGACCGCTCAGGCAAATACCATCCGCACCGGCGCCATTGATTATACCGACGATCTGCTTGCTACCCTTCAGGGTATCATCGGGGATACCATCGACAGCGCCGGGGCAAAATACGGCAATCTGCTGAAATCTCTTCAGGATTGTTATGACGTGGTAAATTCCAATCGTGCCGAGCTCCATCCCCAGCAGGATCCGTCGCAGGGATCCGAATCAGAAGATTGATCCTCCGGTCCCTGCCCGTCCGGCTCACAGGAGGCGGCCGGTCAGAAAGCGGAGCAGCAGGAACAAGATAACAGCCAGGACGCCATTTTCCAGTTTGTCGGCGGCATAACGGCAGACGGAGAGGGTCTCTCCTTTTGGATTGGCGCCTGTCAGAAAAGCTTTGGTCTGGAAAATACAGGATATTCCGCCAAATGCCAGTGTAAATATCAGCATCGCCTGGGCAGGAAGGTACAGCGGCTGTATGCGGCTGATGTACCGTGTACCGGTGGTGATCTCCAGTATTCCTGTGGCATATGACTGTAAAATGGTAACATCGCCTGTTGGTGCTGTTACCATTTTTGCGATAATGGAGAACAATACCGTATATCCTGCCAGCATGAGCACAGACTGGATACTGTCCTCCATCCATCCTCTGCCGGAAGGGACCGCCGGCGCCGCGCCGTTTTCTTCTGTCCGCGGCAAAGGCCTTCGCCCCTTTATCAGTCCGATGAGCAGGGCGGCGCCGTAGACGGGAAGGAGGATCATCCACCCGGGGATCCGATGCGCAAGACATGTGCCGCATACATAGAGCTGCAGAAATCCGGGACTTGTATTGTTGCAGAAGGACAGAAGCCGCTGGGTCTCGGGCGTTGACAGGCGGCCCTGTTTCCACAGGCGGGACGCGGTGGCGGCTCCTATGGGATAACCGCAGAAAAAGCCGCAGAGGATCACAAAGGCTCCCTGGCCGCCGACTCCGAACAGCTTTTTGCATGGCGTTTCCAGAAAGTGTGCCAGACCATCCATCGCGTCTGTGGTGAGGAGAAACTGGGTGAGCATGAGAAAGGGAAACAGAGAAGGCACAAGACCGTTGTACCACAGCAGCAGGCCGTCCTGTATTCCTTCCGTGATCAGCCGGTTCTGGGTAAACAGCAGAAAGAAAACAGCGAAGAAAAACAGGATCAAAAAAGATTGTTTGCATTTTTTCACAAAAACATGTATATTTTTCATGGTAGTGCTTCTTTTCGGAAGACGCCTTGTTAAAAACCTATTCCTGACGGAGGTATGTTATGATTTCCGATGTGGAACCCAAAAAGGTTATGAAATATTTTGAGCAGATCTGCGCCATTCCCCATGGCTCCGGCCATACGGAGCAGATCAGCGATTATCTTGTCCATTACGCCAGAGAGCACGGCTTCGCCTGCAGGCAGGATCAGCAGAACAATGTGATCCTGTTCTGTCCCGGCACGCCGGGATACGAGGATCACCCTCCTGTGATGCTCCAGGGCCATATGGATATGGTCTGTGAGAAGGAAGACGGAAACGAGATCGATTTTCTCACCCAGGGAGTGACGCCTGTGGCGGACGGCGGCTGGATCCGGGCGGACGGCACCACCCTTGGGGGCGACGACGGCATCGCCCTTGCCATGGGCCTCGCCCTGGCGGAGGATGACGCATATCCCCATCCGCCTCTGGAGCTGGTGTTTACCGTAGACGAGGAGATAGGGCTTCTGGGAGCGGCCCATATCGACGTGAGCTGCTGCAGGGCCCGCACCATGATCAATCTGGACTCCGAGGAGGAAGGGCTGCTGCTCTGCGGCTGCGCCGGCGGAGCGGACGCCGTTATGACCTGCAGCCCCGAAACGGAAAAGAGAAGCGGATTATTGTGCGAGCTTGCCGTCAGCGGCCTTACAGGCGGGCATTCCGGCGCGGAGATCCATCAGGGCCGGGCAAATGCCAATAAGATCATGGGACGGCTCCTGGCCGGCCTCGGGAGCAAGGCCGGTGGGGTCATCGTCGGGATGGAGGGCGGCACAAAAGCCAACGCCATCCCCCGGAAATGCGTGGCCCGCCTGGTGATCGACCCCTCCGGGCAGGACGTTGTCCGATCCTGTGTGGAGGACCGGAAGCGTGCCGTGAAGGAACAGTACGGAGCAACGGATCCGGAGATGGACATTACCTGTTCCTTTGGCGGGACAGGGGACTGGGAATGCTATACGGAAGCTGCCACGGAACAATGTATCCGGATGCTGCGGGATATGCCCGACGGTGTTATCTCCCGGTGCGAACAGATCGATCTGGTGGAGACGTCCCAGAATCTGAGCATCGTCCGGATGAACACGGAGCAGGCTTATGTGCTTGTGTCTGTCCGCAGCAGCGTTGACAGCAAAAAAGAAGAACAGCTGGACAAGTGGAAGGCCCTGGCGGCATCCTGCGGTTTTTCCACTGCCATAGAAGGAGATTATCCCGGATGGGAGTATGACCCGGATTCAAAGCTTCTTCGCGTTATGACACGGGTATACAGGGAGCAGTACGGCAGCGAACCCCGGACGGGCGCCATCCACGCGGGAGTGGAGTGCGGTTATTTTGTAAAGAAGATCCCCGGGCTGGACTGTGTGTCCATCGGACCGGATATCCCGCATATCCACACGCCCGGCGAGCGCCTGTCCATACCGAGCACACAGCGGGTGTTCGCCTTTTTGTGCGGTGTGCTGAAGCAGTTATAAGATTATCATGATAACAGACGGAAATACAATCCGGAATGAGGATCGATATGGGAAAAAGTAATGCGGCAAACAATTATGACGCCAGCAGCATCGCGGTGCTGGAAGGTCTGGAAGCGGTGCGGAAACGGCCGGGCATGTATATCGGCAGCGTGTCCACAAAGGGCCTGAATCATCTCATCTATGAGATCGTGGACAACTCGGTGGACGAGCATCTGGCAGGGTTCTGCGACCGGATCGAGGTGATCCTGGAGGCGGACGGCTCCTGTACCGTCACAGACAACGGCCGGGGCATTCCCGTGGGCATGCATGAGAAAGGGATATCTGCCGAGCGGCTGGTGTTCACCACCCTCCACGCCGGCGGCAAATTTGACAATCAGTCCTACAAGACGAGCGGCGGCCTGCACGGCGTGGGGTCGTCTGTGGTCAACGCCCTGTCCGCGTGGCTGGACGTGCAGGTGAGCCGGGACGGCTATGTGTACCATGACCGGTATGAGCGGGGCGTTCCCGCGCTGGAGCTGGAGGACGGCCTGCTGCCCACCCTGAAGCGGACAAAGGAGACAGGCACCCGCATCCGGTTCCTGCCCGACGATGAGATATTTGACAAGACGGTATTTCGGGAGGAGGAGATCATCAGCCGGCTCCACGAGACGGCTTACTTAAATCCCAGCTTGACCATCCGTTTTGAGGACCGCCGGAAGGATCCGGCGGAGATACAGGAATTTCATGAAGAAGAAGGCATCATCGGTTTCATCCGGGAGATGAACAAAAACAGGGAAGCCGTCCATGAACCCGTATACTTCAAAGGAGAAGGTGACGGTATTTCCGTGGAGATCGCCTTTCAGTTCGTGGAGGATGTGCCGGAAAACATCATGGGCTTCTGCAACAATATCTTCAACGGAGAAGGGGGCACCCACCTGACCGGCTTCAAATCCACATTCACTACGGTGATGAACACCTACGCCAGAGAACTGGGCGTGCTGAAGGAAAAGGACGCCAATTTTACCGGCGCCGATATCCGAAACGGCATGACCGCCGTGATCTCCGTAAAGCACCCCGATCCCCGTTTTGAAGGACAGACAAAGACAAAGCTGGACAACCAGGACGCCGCCAAGGTGGTGAGCAAGGTCACCGGCGAGCAGGTGGTCCTGTATTTTGACAAGCATCTGGATCAGCTGAAATCCGTGCTGAGCTGCGCGGAAAAGTCCGCGAAGATCCGAAAGGCCCAGGAAAAAGCCAAGACGAACCTGCTGACCAAGAGCCGATTTTCCTTCGACAGCAACGGCAAGCTGGCCAACTGCGAGAGCCGGGACCCTTCTAAATGCGAGATCTTTATCGTGGAGGGCGACAGCGCCGGCGGCAGCGCCAAAAACGCCCGGAACCGGAAATACCAGGCGATCCTGCCTATCCGCGGCAAGACCCTTAACGTAGAGAAGGCAAGCATTGACAAGATACTGGCCAACGCGGAGATCAAGACCATGATCAATTCCTTTGGCTGCGGCTTTTCGGAAGGATACGGCAATGACTTTGACATCACGAAGCTGCGCTATGAGAAGATCATCATCATGGCCGACGCGGACGTGGACGGCGCGCACATCTCCACGCTGCTTCTGACGCTGTTCTACCGGTTCATGCCGGAGCTGATCTACGAGGGACACGTATACATCGCGATGCCTCCGCTCTACAAGGCGATGCCTTCTTCATCGAAGGGCGAGGAGCTGTACCTGTACAATGACAAGGATCTGGACCGTTACCGGAAGACCCACAAGAGCAATTTCACCCTTCAGCGGTACAAGGGCCTCGGCGAGATGGACCCGGACCAGCTGTGGGAGACCACCCTCAATCCGGAGACCCGCATCCTGAAGCAGGTGGAGATCGAGGACGTGCGCATGGCTTCTGACGTGACGGAGATGCTCATGGGTACGGACGTGCCCCCCAGAAGGCAGTTTATCTATAAACACGCCCGTCAGGCACAGCTGGATATCTGACGGGAAACAAACAGGTAAAAAACTGTGAGGATCATACAGACAGAAGATCTTTCACAGAGGTATGAGGATTACAATACATGGAACAGCAGATCATCAAAACGGAATATTCCGAGGTCATGCAGCAGTCGTTCATCGACTATGCCATGAGCGTTATCGTGTCCCGGGCCCTTCCGGATGTGCGGGACGGCCTGAAGCCCGTGCAACGGCGTACTCTGTACGATATGCACATCCTGGGCACCACGTACAATAAGCCTTACCGGAAATGCGCCCGCATCGTGGGAGATACCATGGGTAAATTCCATCCCCACGGCGACAGCTCCATCTACGAGGCGCTGGTGGTCATGGCCCAGGAGTTCAAAAAGGGACAGGTCCTTGTGGACGGCCACGGCAATTTCGGCTCCATTGAGGGAGACGGAGCCGCCGCCATGCGCTATACGGAGGCCCGGCTGGAGAAGATCACCCAGGAGGCGTTTCTGGCAGACCTGGACAAAGAGGTCATAGACTTCATGCCCAACTTTGACGAGACGGAAAAGGAACCGGAGGTGCTCCCCGTAAAAGTACCCAACCTGCTCATCAACGGCGCGGAGGGTATCGCGGTGGGTATGGCTACCAGTATCCCCACCCACAACCTGAAGGAAGTCATTGACGGTGCCATCGCGTTTCTGAAAAAACCGGACATGACGCTGGACGAACTGATGCGGTATATTCCCGGACCGGATTTCCCCACAGGAGGCATCGTGATCAACAAGGACGAGCTGCGGGACATCTATGAGACGGGCACGGGCAGGATCCGGTTGCGGGGCAGAGTAGAAGTGGAAAAGGCGAGAGGCGGCAGGGAGAAGCTGGTCATTACGGAGATCCCCTACACCATGATCGGCGTGAAGATCGGAAAGTTTTTGAACGATGTGTACCAGCTGGTGGAGACAAAGACCACAAATGATATCGTGGATATCGTCAACGAATCCTCCAAGGAGGGCATGCGAATCGTGCTGGAGCTCAGGAAGGGCGCCGACACGGAAAATCTCATCAACATGCTCTACAAGAAGACCCGGCTGGAGGATACCTTCGGCGTCAACATGCTGGCGGTGGCCCAGGGACGGCCCGAGACCATGGGGCTTGTGACCATCATGGAGCATTTCACGGATTTCCAGTACGACCTTGCCACGAGAAAATACAGCTACCTCCTGGGTAAGGAACAGGAGCGCAGGGAAATCCAGGAGGGCCTTATCGAGGCGTGCAATGTCATCGACCTGATCATCGAGATCCTGCGGGGCAGCAAGGATATCAAAAATGTGCGGGCCTGTCTTACCACCGGCGCCACCGACGGGATCCGGTTCAAGTCCGCCGCCTCCAAACGCCAGGCCGAAAAGCTGCGGTTTACGGAAAAACAGGCAAATGCCATTCTGGAGATGCGCCTGTACCGCCTCATCGGACTGGAGGTAGAGGCGCTCATGGCCGAGCATGAGGAGACGCTGAAAAAGATCGCGTCCTATGAAGAGATCCTCAATTCCCACAGCGCCATGACCCGCGCCATCATCAAAGAGCTGAAGGCTTTTGCGAAGGAGTACGCAAGGCCCCGCCGTACCGCCATTGAAAACGGCAGGGAAGCGGTGTTTGAGGAAAAAAAGATGGAAGAGATGCCCATCGTGTTCCTCATGGACCGGTTCGGATACAGCCGGACGGTGGATGTGCCCACATTTGAGCGGAACCGGGACAGCGCCATCGCGGAGAACAAATACGTGTTCCAGATGATGAATACCGACCGGCTGTGCGTCTTTACGGACACAGGCAGGATGCATATCGTCAAGGCCCAGGATATTCCCTACGGGAAATTCCGGGACAAGGGAACGCCCATTGACAACGTGAGCAACTATGACAGCGCGAAGGAACAGATCGTCTATGTGTGCGCCCTGTCCTATGCCGTCTGCAGCAAGCTCCTGTTTGTCACAAAACAGGGCATGGTCAAGATCGTGGACGGCAGTGAATTTGATGTTGCCAGCAAAAAGACCGTGGCGGCCACAAAGCTGGGCGACGGGGACAGCCTTCTTCTGGCGGATACCGTCACGGGAGGGGAGCATCTGGTCCTGCAGAGCGAGGCAGGTTATTTCCTCCGGTTTGTCATAGCGGACAACGTTCCGGAAAAGAAGAAGGGCGCGGTGGGCGTACGGGGTATGAAGCTGGCCGCCGCGGACAGCCTGGCGAAAGCCTATGTGCTCAGCGATATGGATATTGTCATCGATCATAACGGAAAAGAGACCCATTTAAACCGCATGAAGATCGGAAAGCGGGATACCAAAGGGGTCAAGCGATAAGAAAGGAAAGGTGAAAACATGAACAGAATAAGGACCAGATACGCGCCCAGCCCTACAGGGCGCATGCATGTGGGCAATCTCCGCACAGCCCTGTACGCGTACCTCATCGCCAAGCATGCAGGCGGGGATTTCCTTCTCCGCATTGAGGATACGGATCAGGAACGCTTCGTAGCGGACGCCCTGGATATCATTTACCGCACCCTGGAGCAGACCGGCTTGAAGCACGACGAAGGACCCGACAGGGACGGCGGCGTGGGACCCTACGTACAGAGTGAGCGCCAAGCGTCCGGACTGTACATGAAATACGCGAAGCAGCTTATCGACAAGGGAGAGGCCTATTACTGCTTCTGTGACAAGGAACGGCTGGACTCTTTAAAGCAGCAGGTGGCGGGAAAGGAGATCACGTTCTACGACAAGCACTGTCTCCATCTGTCCAGGGAAGAGGTGGAGGCCAACCTGAAGGCGGGC
>CANQHX010000090.1 GCA_947623905.1 uncultured Lachnospiraceae bacterium | reverse complement strand
TGATTATTTTGGGATGTTTGACGGCAGTGTATCCGCCGTGATAAACGGTCATTTTTCCCATCTGCAACGCCTCCGCTGAACCGATCGTATCTTTGTCTGCACATTTATATTTTGCCGAAAGCTGTGCGGTTTGTCAAGCTTTTAATATTCATTCAAATCACCATCCCCGGACACGGCGTCACGTTCCAATATACATGCTTGACAAATCCTTGCTTTTATTTTATAATAAGAATGCAATATAAAGATTGTAACAAAACTAAAAATTTTTATGTTGCATATCACTTTTTTCATCCAGACATGGTGCTTGTCCCTGTCCCGGCAACTAATGCCTGTGCGTTTCTGACTTGTTCCGTAAGCCTTGAAAAAATTCTTTTCAATCATTTACACGTAAAAATTCTTTTAAACCATCCGTTGATTTACACCCTTTTTTTACAGTTTTATAATACGAGGGAGGGAACTGTTGTTGAGTGATAAGAAAGATCCTAATGAATTCCCGGCGCTTACCGGCGGCACAGAACGGTCGGATAGTGTCGGTAGTGATAGTCGTTTTTCGCAGCCGCCGGAGGCGGATTTCATCATGCGGCCCCGGGTGGATGTGTGCTTCAAACGTGGACGGAGCGGAGCCTGTTCTACCTGTGCAGGATGTACACGGGACAGCTCCACGAAGGGGACGGGTATGAAAAGCTGCAGAAGTGCATCCATATCGGAGTGCTGGACTTTAAGCTGTTTGATGACGAAGCGTACCATTCCCGCTTTCACCTGTGGGAGAACACAAGGAGGCGGGTGTACACGGACAAGCTGGAAGTCCACGTGCTGGAGCTGCCCAAGGTAAAGGACAGGGCATACCCGGAGAGTAAGCTGCTGCGCTGGGCGAAGTTTTTAAACAGCAACACGAGGGAGGAGATGCAATCTATGGCAGTAAAGGATCCATACATCGAGAAAGCATACCGGCAGGTAGTGAAGCTGAGCGCGGATGAGATGGCGCGGCTGGAGTATGAAGCCAGGGAGAAGGCGGAGAGGGACCATGACGCCTACATGAAAAGTTCATGGCTGGATGGGCAGAAATCCGGCCGCATGGAAGGCATGGAGATTGGCCGGTCAGAAAGCATCCGCAGGGTGGTACGAAACATGCTGAAGCTCAATATGTCAGACAAAGAGATCATGGAGCTGACGGATATTACCATGGAACAGCTCAATGAGATCAGGGAATCCCTTTCCGCAAGATGAAAAAACAGCGGGGAGGAAACTGTTATTGAGTGATAAAGGTAACAGCACTTACGACTGCTGGATTTCCGGCGCCTGCCGGATAAGAAAGTGAGACCACTCTACACAGCGGTTTCACTTTTTTTATTTTGTCCGAAAGAAATACAAAATAGTAGTTGACAAACTGCCTGGTCTGTCATATAATGGCAACAACGACATAAACATACTAATCTAGTAGGAAAAGTAGGAGGAAAAAATATGTCAAACATTTATAAGGGAACATTAGGGCTCATTGGCAATACGCCGCTGGTGGAGCTTGTCAACGTGGAGAAGGCCCTGGGCCTGGAGGCAAGGATTCTGGCAAAGCTGGAGTATTTTAATCCCGCCGGCAGCGTGAAGGACCGTATCGCCAAGGCCATGATCGAGGATGCGGAGGCAAAAGGGATCCTGAAGGAGGGTTCCGTGATCATAGAGCCCACGTCCGGCAACACCGGCATCGGCCTGGCTGCCATCGCCGCTGCCAAGGGATACCGCATTATTCTTACTATGCCGGAGACGATGAGCGTGGAGCGGAGAAATATACTGAAGGCATACGGCGCGGAGCTGGTGCTGACAGAAGGAGCGAAGGGCATGTCCGGCGCCATCGCCAAAGCCGACGAACTGGCAAAGGAGATTGAGAACAGCTTTATTCCCGGCCAGTTTACAAATCCGGCAAATCCGGAGATGCACAGAAAGACCACGGGACCGGAGATCTGGAAGGATACCGATGGAGAAGTGGATATTTTCATTGCCGGCGTAGGTACCGGCGGCACCCTTACCGGCGTGGGAGAATATCTGAAGGAGCAGAAGAAGGACGTGAAGATCGTGGCCGTGGAGCCTGCCGGTTCCCCCGTGCTCTCACAGGGAAAGAGCGGCCCTCACAAGATCCAGGGCATCGGCGCGGGCTTTGTGCCGGAGGTGCTCAACACTTCCATTTATGACGAGATCCTTCCCATAGAAAATGACGACGCTTTTGCCGCCGGCAAACTGTTGGCGAAGCAGGAAGGTGTGCTGGTGGGTATTTCCTCCGGCGCTGCTCTCCACGCCGCTATCCAGCTGGCAAAGCGGGAGGAGAATAAGGGCAAGACCATCGTGGCCTTGCTGCCTGACACCGGGGACCGGTATTATTCCACCCCGCTGTTTACAGAATAAAAAACACGTATGTGTTTGGAATGGAGGATATAATGAGCGAGAAGATCACAAGAGAAAACAGAAATTTTAAATTTGAAACGTTGCAGCTTCATGTGGGGCAGGAAAAGCCGGATCCGGTGACGGACGCCAGGGCGGTGCCCATTTACCAGACGTCTTCCTATGTGTTCCGCAACAGCGATCATGCCGCCGCGCGGTTTGGTCTGGCGGACGCGGGCAATATCTACGGAAGGCTGACCAATCCTACGGAGGATGTGTTTGAACAGCGTATTGCCGCTCTGGAGGGCGGCGTGGCGGCTCTGGCGGTGGCTTCCGGCGCGGCTGCCATTACATATACCATTGAAAATCTGGCGCAGAACGGCGATCACATCGTGTCCGCCAAGAATATCTACGGAGGCTCCTACAACCTTCTGGCCCACACGCTGCCCCAGTACGGCATTTCCACCACCTTTGTGGACATTTTTGACTATGACGCCGTAGAGGCCGCCGTGCAGGACAACACAAAGGCTATCTTTATCGAGACGCTGGGCAACCCTAATTCCGATGTAGTGGACATTGAGGCTGTGGCAAAGATTGCCCATGCTCACAGCATTCCCCTTGTGGTGGACAATACCTTTGCCACACCTTATCTTGTAAGGCCCATAGAATACGGCGCGGATATCGTTGTTCATTCCGCTACCAAGTTTATTGGCGGACACGGCACTACCATCGGCGGCGTCATCGTGGACAGCGGCAAGTTTGACTGGGAAGCCTCCGGCAAATTCCCTTCTCTCACGGAGCCCAATCCCAGCTACCACGGCATCAGCTTCACAAAGGCGGTAGGAGCGGCGGCATTTGTCACAAAGATCCGCGCCATCCTGCTGAGAGACACGGGCGCTACTCTTTCTCCCTTCCACGCGTTCTTTTTCCTTCAGGGCCTGGAGACATTGTCCCTGCGGGTGGAGCGTCACGTGGAAAATGCCCTGAAGGTAGTGGACTATCTGAGCCGCCATCCTCAGGTGGAAGCAGTGCACCATCCCGCTGTGGCACAGGACGAGACCCAGAAGGCCCTGTACAAAAAGTATTTCCCCAACGGCGGCGGCTCCATCTTCACCTTTGAGATCAAGGGCGACGCCCAGAAGGCAAAGGACTTTATCGACAATCTGGAGCTGTTCTCCCTGCTGGCAAATGTAGCGGACGTAAAATCCCTCGTGATCCATCCCGCTACCACCACTCACAGCCAGTGCACCGAGGAGGAACTGCTGGACCAGGGTATCCGGCCCAACACCATTCGCCTGTCCATCGGCACGGAGCACATCGACGACATCATTCAGGATCTGGACGAAGCCTTCAAGGCCGTGGCGGATTGAATGAGATAAGAATAAAAATACTGCCCTAAGATCAGTTCCTCTTTTACGTTACGCGCACCGGCCCCCTGTGAGGCCGGTGCGCGTATCTTTAAAATGGTTTGATCTTAGGGCAGTATGAAAATTTATTTATCCGTAATCCTCCCATGCAGATCCTGCAGCGACCGCACGGGGCCGTTCCCGGCCGTGTTGACCTGACGGATGCCCTTTGCCGTGGCGGTGGCCGCGGCGATGGTGGTCATGTAGGGGATCTTTGCCTTGATGGCAGCCTTCCGCAGGTAGCTGTCATCGGAGACGCTGTCCTTGCCCACGGGGGAGTTGACGATCAGGTCGATCTCTCCGTTGGTGATCATGTCCAGTATGTTGGGACGGCCCTCGGACAGTTTTTTCACCTTTTCCGCGGGAATGCCTGCCTCCCGGATCAGCTCGTAGGTCTTTCCGGTGGCCAGGATGCGGAAACCGTCTTCGGCAAACAGTCTTGCCACATCCACTACTTCCGCCTTGTCCTTCCGGTTCACGGAGATGAGCACCGTACCCTTTAAGGGCAGCCTTGTCTGGGTGGCTTCCTGGGCCTTGAAGAAGGCTTCTCCGTATGTTTCAGCCAGTCCCAGCACTTCGCCGGTGGAACGCATTTCAGGTCCCAGCACCGGGTCTACCTCCTGGAACATGTTGAACGGGAATACCGCTTCCTTCACGCCGTAGTAGGGAATGTGCTGCTCTGCCAGGGCGGGAACGGGAGAGGGCCTTCCGGTGAGCTCCGAGGTGATGATATCCGTGGCGATGGGCACCATGCGCACGTTGCACACCTTGGATACAAGGGGAACGGTGCGGGACGCCCGGGGATTTGCCTCCAGCACGTACACTTTGCCGTTCTCAATGGCGTACTGCATGTTCATCAGGCCCCTTACATGCATTTCCTCCGCGATCTTTCGGGTGTATTCCTTGATGGTCTCCACGTTTTCGGGGGAAATGTGGACGGAGGGGATGATGCACGCTGAGTCACCGGAGTGAACGCCGGCAAGCTCGATATGCTCCATGACAGCGGGGACGAAAGCGTGCGTTCCGTCACTGATCGCGTCCGCCTCGCATTCCATCGCGTGATTCAGGAAGCGGTCGATCAAAATTGGGCGGTCCGGGGTAACGCCCACGGCGGCCTGCATATATTCGGTCATGCTCTCATCGTCGTATACGACCTCCATGCCCCGACCGCCCAGCACGTAGGAAGGGCGCACCATAACAGGATAACCGATCTCTTTGGCGATATCCAGGGCTTCCGCAACGGTGGTGGCCATGCCGGATTCCGGCATGGGGATGCCCAGCTTGTCCATCATGGCCCGGAACTGGTCCCGGTCCTCCGCCAGATCGATAACAGCGGGGGAAGTGCCCAGGATGCGCACACCGTTTTTCTCCAGATCCGCCGCCAGATTCAGCGGGGTCTGTCCGCCGAACTGGGCGATGACGCCTGCCGGCTGTTCTTTCTTGTAAATGCTCAGCACGTCCTCCAGGGTGAGGGGCTCGAAGTACAGCTTGTCGGATGTATCGTAGTCAGTGGATACGGTCTCCGGGTTGCAGTTGACGATGATCGTCTCAAAGCCCAGCTTTTTCAGCGCGAGGGAGGCGTGGACGCAGCAGTAGTCAAACTCGATGCCCTGGCCGATGCGGTTGGGGCCGCCGCCCAGGATCATGATCTTGGGACGGTCCGTGCGCACAGGATTTTTGTCAGGGGCATTGTAGGTGGAATAGTAGTAGGCGCTGTCCTGGGTGCCGCTGACATGGACGCCCTCCCAGGATTCCTCCACGCCCAGAGCGATACGTCTGTTCCGCACGTCCTCTTCGGGGATCTCCAGTATCTGGCTGAGATACTTGTCGGAGAAGCCGTCTTTTTTGGCGGAGATGAGCAGGTCGTCTGCCGGCAGGCCGCCTTTGCAGCCTTCCAGTGCCGTTTCCTCTTCCACCAGTTCTTTCATCTGTTCGATAAAATAAGTCTTTACCTTTGTGATGTCGTGGATCTCTTCTACAGTGGCGCCCTTGCGCAGCGCTTCATACATGATGAAATGGCGTTCGCTGGAAGGCGTGATGAGCTTTTTCAGCAGCTTTTCCTTGGACAGGCTGCGGAAATTCTTTGCGTTGCCCAGTCCGTACCGGCCGGTCTCCAGGCTGCGGATGGCCTTCTGGAAGGCTTCCTTGTAAGTCTTGCCGATGCTCATGACTTCCCCTACGGCGCGCATCTGGGTGCCAAGCTTATCCTCCACGCCCTTGAATTTTTCAAAGGCCCATCTTGCAAATTTGATCACCACATAGTCGCCGTCAGGCACATACTTGTCCAGAGTGCCGTACTTGCCGCAGGGGATCTCCTTCAGCGTCAGGCCGCTGGCCAGCATGGCGGATACAAGGGCAATGGGAAATCCGGTGGCCTTGGACGCCAGCGCCGAGGAGCGGGAGGTGCGGGGATTGATCTCAATGACCACGATCCGGTCGCTTACCGGGTCATGGGCGAACTGCACGTTGGTGCCGCCGATGACCTGCACCGATTCCACGATGCGGTAGGCCTGCTCCTGAAGCCGTTTCTGCACGTCCTCGGAAATGGTCAGCATAGGGGCAGAGCAGAAGGAGTCTCCCGTGTGGACGCCCATGGGGTCAATATTCTCGATAAAGCACACGGTGATGATGTTGTTGTCCTTGTCCCGGACAACTTCCAGCTCCAGCTCTTCCCAGCCAAGGACGGATTCTTCTACCAGCACCTGTCCCACAAGGCTGGCCTGGAGGCCCCTTGCGCAGACGGTTTTCAATTCTTCTTTATTGTATACGAGGCCGCCTCCCGCGCCGCCCATGGTGTAGGCGGGGCGGAGCACCACCGGGTAGCCAAGCTCGTCGGCGATGGCCAGTGCTTCCTCCACGCTGTAGGAGACCTGGCTGCGGGCCATTTCAATGCCCAGGGAGTTCATGGTATTTTTAAATGCGATCCGGTCCTCGCCCCGCTCGATGGCATCCACCTGCACGCCGATGACCTTCACGCCGTACTTGTCCAGCACGCCGGCGTTGGAAAGCTCCGCGCACAGATTCAGGCCGGACTGGCCGCCCAGATTGGGCAGCAGGGCGTCGGGGCGTTCTTTTGCGATGATCTGCTCCAGACGCTCCACGTTTAACGGCTCGATGTAGGTCACGTCCGCCATTTCCGGGTCCGTCATGATGGTGGCCGGATTGGAGTTGACCAGTACGATCTCATAGCCCAGCTTTTTCAGCGCCTTACATGCCTGGGTGCCGGAATAGTCAAATTCGCAGGCCTGTCCGATGATGATGGGGCCGGAACCGATGATCAGTACTTTGTGTATATCTGTTCTCTGCGACATATTTTATCTTTCCTTCCTGTGTTGTGATAGCGCCGCCCGCCGGGCGGCATACTGCTGGGTCTATTATTACAGAAAATGGGAGAAAAAGAAAGAGAAAAACAAGGATTTTTCAAAAAAGTTCATTGTCAATTCAAACAGGGTACGGTACAATCATAAGCAAAGAGATAACGGACAGATGGGAGTGAGCGTATGAAGAAGACGTGGATCATATGTATATGCGCGGTGATCGTGCTTGTATGCGGCCTGTTTGTGTGGGCGGCTGACGGAAAGACCGGTTATCACGCGGGGGATGTGAACCGGGATGGGAAAGTGCAGGTATCGGACGCCCTGTGTGTGTTGAAAAATGTGGTGGGAGTCCTTTCTCTGGACGATGAACAGACCGGACTGGCCGATGTGGACGGCAGCGGTAAGGTGGATGTATCAGACGCTCTGCTGATCTTAAAATATGTAATAGGATCTGTGGACGATCAGTTTCAGCCGAAGCCTGCCCCTGCGCCGGGATCTTCCGCGAAGCCCACATCTCAGCCTGACGCGGAGCCGTCGCAGAAGCCTACGTCCATGGCGCTTTATGTGGAGGGCAGCCGCCTGGTGGATGCCGGCGGCAAGACGGCAGTGCTGCGGGGCGTCAGCACCCACGGTCTCGGCTGGTTCCCCCAGTATGTAAACGCCGCCTGTTTCAAAGAACTCCATGACAAGTGGAAGATGAATGTGGTGCGCCTTGCCATGTACACGGCGGAATCCAACGGCTACTGCACCGGCGGCAGCCAGAAGGATCTGAAAGATCTGGTCCGCAGGGGCGTACAATACGCCACGGACAATCATATGTACGTGATCATCGACTGGCACATTCTGTCTGACGGCGATCCCAACACATACAAATCCCAGGCAAAGGCCTTTTTTAAGGAGATGGCTTCTCAATATAAGGATTATGACAATGTGCTCTACGAGATCTGCAATGAGCCCAATGGGGGCGCATCCTGGAAAGCGATCAAGTCCTACGCCATGGAAGTGATCTCCGTTATCCGTGCTTATGACAAGGACGGGATCATCATCGTGGGTACGCCCAACTGGTCCCAGTATGTGGACCAGGCGGCGGCCGATCCCATTACGGGATACAATAATATCATGTACGCCCTGCATTTCTACGCGGATACCCACAGGGACGATCTGCGCAGCACTATGGTGAGCGCCATCCAGAAGGGCCTGCCTGTTTTTGTGACGGAGTACGGTATCTGTGACGCCAGCGGAAACGGCGCTGTCAATGAGGCGCAGGCCAATGAGTGGATCAGGACCATGGATAAGTACGGGGTCAGCTATGTGATGTGGAGCCTGTGCAACAAAGCGGAGGCAGCCTCCGTGCTCAACAGCAGCTGCACAAAGACGTCCGGGTTTGCCGATGGAGATCTGAGCAGCACTGGCAGATGGCTGTTCAAAATGCTCACGGGAACCGCTCACATCCCGCCGGATCCTGTGACCACTGCCGGTCCGGGAAGTTCCACCGCGGAGCCGGGGAACCCGACTGCCGCGCCGGAGAGTCCTACCGCGGCACCGGGCGGCTCTGCCGGGACGCCGGGCGGCACAACGACGGGTACTTCCGGTTCCATGGGCTATATGGCGGAACTGAAAAACAGTTGGCAGTCGGGGAACGAGTATTTTTATCAGTACAGCCTGACGGTGACCAATAAAGGAAACGCCGCCTGCCGGGGCTGGTCCATAGAAGTGCCCTTCAGCGGCGCCATTGCCCTGTCCCAGGGGTGGAACGGCAGGTATTCCGTGTCCGGGACAAAACTCAGGATCACATCCATGGATTACAACGGGGCCCTCGCGCCGGGGCAGAGTGTGACGGATGTCGGCTTCATCGTCAGCGGCGGCAGCGGGCTGCAGATAGCCAGATAGGATGACAGAGAACAGAAAACCCCTGCCGGGCGAACACCGGCAGGGGTTTTTGACAATACAGGGTTATTTATTTCTTCTCCCGCTCCTGATCCAGCATAGCCCGGACCTTCATGGACAAGCCGAAC
>CANQHX010000089.1 GCA_947623905.1 uncultured Lachnospiraceae bacterium | reverse complement strand
CCTGTCGCCACCTGGAAATCGATCTGGATGCCTACGGAATTCTGAATGGCCTGGAGGCCCTTCATCTCCGACCAGTAATACTGATAATACTCATCGGTGCCGCCCATGAGCCACCAGCTTACCACTTTCCCTTCCTCAGGGAATTTCTTTGCCTCGGGATCCTCCTGCACGTCTCCTCCCGTACTGCCGCTGCCGCCGCCGCAGCCTGCCAGCATCGCCAGTGCCATAGCCGCTACAAGGCCCATGGAGATCAATCTCTTTTTCATCTTTTCTCCTTTCTTTGCTGAGCTTGCCCCTTCGGGGCAGCGCTCGCGTCGGATGGTGCAGCCATCCGGCTGTCTCCTTCCTTTTTGCTGCTACAATAGTGACATTTATTTTTTCAGCAAGCCATACAGCTGCCGTACCGAGGAAATACCTGTCAGGCCCATGCCGTTTACATGGCCTGTCTGCTCCTCACATACCCGGGGCAGAATACAGTTGGTAAAGCCCAGCTTTACCCCTTCCTGGATACGCTGCTGTGTCTGGCTGACACTGCGCACTTCTCCCGACAATCCTACTTCTCCGAAGGCAATGGTCCTGTCTGATACGGGCACGTCCAGGTAACTGGACAGTACCGCCAGCACAATGGCCAGGTCCAGAGCCGGTTCGCTGATCCGCAGACCTCCCGCGATGTTCACATAGGCGTCGCAGTTGGACAGGGGGAGGCCCAGACGCTTCTCCAGCACTGCCATGAGAAGGTTCACGCGGTTTACGTCCGTTCCGGACGCCGTCCTTCTGGGCAGGCCGAAATTTGTCTTGCACACAAGAGCCTGCACCTCCAGGAGCATGGGGCGGGTACCTTCCATAGTACAGGCCACCACAGAGCCGGAGGCTCCCGGCTGCCTGCCGTTCAGCATATAATCCGACGGATTTTTTACTTCCGCGAGGCCGTTTTCCGCCATCTCAAACACGCCCAGTTCATTTGTAGAGCCGAACCTGTTTTTCACTGCCCTGAGCACCCGGTAGGTGCCGTGGCTGTCCCCCTCAAAGTACAGCACCGTATCCACCATGTGCTCCAGCACTCTGGGGCCCGCCACTACGCCTTCCTTTGTCACATGCCCCACCAGGAACACGGGGATACCCATGCCCTTGGCAATGGCAAGAAACGCGCCCGTAGCCTCCCGTACCTGGGATACGCTTCCGGGGGCGGAGGATACATCTTCGCTGTACATGGTCTGAATGGAATCGATCACCACCAGTTCCGGCTTTTCCCGCTCTATGGCATTCTCCACAAGCTCCAGGTTTGTCTCACACAGAAGAGAAAGATCCGCCTGCCGGCCGATGCGGTCCGCCCGCATCCGGATCTGCTGCAGGGATTCCTCCCCGGAAATATAAAGCACCTTTCTGCCTGCCGATGCCAGCTCCTTGCACATCTGCAGGAGGAGCGTTGACTTGCCGATACCCGGATCGCCGCCTACCAGCACAAGGGAACCGTCCACGATACCGCCGCCCAGCACTCTGTCAAGCTCCGGATACCCGGTAAGGATACGGCTTTCCTGCGCTGTCTTTACCTCCGACAGGCGCACTACCCGGCCTCCTTCGGCTCCGGCCGCGCGCGGCCGGCTTTTCCCCGCGCTCTTTGCGGTCCTGGCGGATACCGTCTCTTCCACAAACGTGTTCCACTGCCGGCACCCGGGGCACTGCCCCTGCCATTTGGCGGATTCATACCCGCAATTCTGACAGAAGAAAATTGTCTTTTTTTCTTTACCAGCCATAACCTCTATTTTTTCCTGATCTTGATCTCCACTGCATGGTCCGGGTTCAGATCCACGCTGATCGGCATTTTGCCGCCCATTTTTGTCTTCATGGTACTGCTGGCCACGCCGTCCACATATATGTAATATTCCGCATTTTCCTCCAGACCCAGCGTGATCTGGGCACTGCCGGTGCCGTACACGGAAAACTTCATACCCTTGTCCGTTACCCGGAGGTTTTCCACGGCAGTGCCGGGAACGGATTCGTATACCAGCATGCCGTTTTTCTTCAGCTTTGTGATCTCCTTAAATGTCTTGATCTTATAAAGATCCCCCTGATAAGGGTACTCGTCTATCTTTGTCTTTGTATCCAGCGTATAGTCGCCGAAACTGATATTGCCTGTGTCATCCGTCCTGATAAGTTCTTTCACGATTGCCATGATTTTCCTCCTTCTGCTATATCTGCTTTGTCGTTTCCGTGTCTTTCCCCCGAAAGACAAGCTTCTCGCCCCGCTTTGTCACGGTGACCGTCTGGCCCCTGCCCACATTGCCGGACAGGATCTCCTCCGCCAGGGCGTCCTCCAGAAGATTCTGAATGGTCCGTTTCATGGGTCTGACGCCGTACTTGGGATCAAAACCTTTTTCCACCAGAAGATCCCTGGCAGACGGCTGTACCTTCAGCACAATGTCCATCTGCTCCCTGCAGCGGACCAGCAGGCCCTTCAGCAGGATGCCCGCGATCTGGTTCACGTCCTCCTTTGTGAGGGGGTGGAACACGATCGTGTCATCAATACGGTTTAAAAATTCCGGCCGGAACAGCCTGCGCACTTCCTCCATAACCCGGTCCTTCATCAGCTGGTAATCCGCCTCCCGGCTTTCCTCGGCGACAAAACCCAGCCTCTTCGGTTCCATTATAGCAGATGCGCCGGCGTTTGACGTCATAATTATGATCGTATTTTTAAAACTAATCTTCCGGCCCTGGGCATCTGTGAGATGCCCGTCGTCCAGTACCTGCAGCAGCATGTGGAACACATCGGGATGCGCCTTCTCGATCTCATCGAACAGCACCACGGAATAGGGCCTCCTGCGAACCTTCTCGCTGAGCTGTCCGCCCTCGTCGTAGCCCACATATCCGGGAGGCGCGCCAATGAGCTTGGACACGCTGTGTTTTTCCATATACTCGGACATATCCACCCGTATGAGGGCTTCCTCCGAGCCGAACACCGCCTCTGCCAGCGCTTTTGTCAGTTCCGTCTTTCCCACGCCCGTGGGGCCGAGAAACAGGAAAGAACCGGTAGGCCTCGCGGGATCCTTCAGGCCGGCCCGCCCTCTGCGCACAGCCCGGGCCACTGCCTGCACCGCTTCCGACTGGCCCACTACCCGCTTTGCCAGCGTCTTTTCCAGCTGCATCAGCTTTTTCCCTTCCGACCGCTCCATGCGGCTGACGGGAATGCGGGTCCACTGGGATACTACCTGCGCGATCTGCTCCTCCTCCACAACCGTCTGCCGGCCGCCCCGGTGCTGCCGGCTCTTCTTCAGTTTTTCCTCCGCAGCCGCCTGCTCCTGCTTGTATCTGGCCGCCGCCTCAAAATCCTGCCGGATGATAGCCTGCTCTTTTTCCTCCTCCAGCCGTTCCACTTCCGCTTCCAGTCCGGCGGCCCGGGGCGTCTGGGTATACCCTTTCAGGCTTGCCTGCGCCATCGTCTCGTCCATCAGGTCAATGGCTTTGTCCGGCAGGAACCGGTCGCTGATGTACCGCTGGGACAACGATACCGCCGCCTCCAGCGCCTGGTCGGATATGTGGATGCGGTGATATTCTTCATAGCGGGGACGCAGGCCCTTCAAAATGGCCAGCGTCTGATCCCGGTCAGGCTCCTCCACCATCACCGGCTGGAACCGCCGCTCCAGGGCCGCGTCCTTTTCAATATGCTTTCGGTACTCGTCAATGGTAGTGGCGCCGATCAGCTGGATCTCTCCCCTGGACAGGGACGGCTTTAAAATGTTGGAGGCGTCCATGGCGCCCTCGGCGCCTCCCGCGCCGATGATGGTGTGGATCTCATCCACAAACAGGAGGATATTTCCTGCCGCCATGACTTCATTGATGGCTCCCTTGATCCGCTCCTCAAACTCGCCCCTGTATTTGCTGCCCGCCACCATAGCGGTAAGATCCAGGGTCACCACTTTTTTGTTCTGCATGGGCTCCGGCACGTCTCCTGAAGCGATGCGCTGGGCCAGCGCCTCTACAATAGCGGTCTTGCCTACCCCCGGCTCGCCGATGAGACAGGGATTGTTCTTTGTCTTCCGGGAAAGGATCTGCATCATGCGCATGAGCTCGCTCTCCCTGCCGATGACCGGATCCAGGCTGCCGGCCGCGGCCAGCTCTGTCAGGTTGCGGCTGTACCGCTCCAGTACGCTCTGCCCGCCGGGACGCTTTTTGTTTTTCCCTGTGATGAACGGATCCCTGTTCAGCTGACGGCTCTGTCCCATGGCCACCAGAAGGGCCGCGTAAAGCTTTCTCGTAGAAAAATCCAGTTTGTGGAGGATCTGTACCGCCATACTCTCCTGATCCTTGAGGAGCGCCATCAGGATGTGCTCCGTCCCCACCATTCGGGAGTGAAAGGATACCGCCTCCCCCTCCGCCTGTTCCAGAACCTTTTCGGCTCTGGGGGTAAAGGTAACTTCCCCGGCAGGCACCGGTTCAACGGCGCCTCCCAGCATATCATGCATGTATTCTGATATCTGTTCGATATCCAGCCGGGCACTGTTCAGTATCTGTGACGCCGTGCCCTCCGGCTCCCTGCACAGTCCCAGGAGCAGATGCTCCGTCCCTGCGGGATGCCCCATTTCACCGGCATAAGTCCTGGCGTACTGCAGCGCGGTCTTTGCCTGAGAAGTAAACTGCATACTCAAATTTCCAATCCTTCCCGATCCTCCGGGTAAACCTCCTCATAATCTTCGGTCCGGGTCCCGGATTCTCCATATTCTTCATAAATGTCGTCGATGAGCTTGTGAACGTCTTCCTTGTCGATGTGCTTACAGCGGCCCCAGGCCAGCAGCACCTTCAGATCCTGCTTCATCTGCTCCAGCGCCCGCAGCTTATCAATATTCAGCGCGATCACCGCTCCCCTGCGGCGGTCCAGCTTCAGAAAACCTTCCTGCTTCAGCACCGCGTAGGCCTTGTTTACCGTATGCATGTTGATGCCGATATTCTCTGCCAGCTGCCGCACACTGGGCAGCGTTTCCCCCTCCCGCAGCTGGGAGGTGGCGATCCCCAGTATGATCTGGTTGCGCAGCTGCATATAGATGGCTTCATCACTGTTAAAATCTATTTCAACATACAGCATTTTATCAACTGCCTTTCTGTAGTATCTAAAAAGCTTTTTCTAATTGTTATATTCATCATATAACAAACAGGAAGGTAAGTCAAGAAAAAAGTGCCGCCCGAGGGCGGCTTCCAATAAGACAGTATCAAAACAATACTGATATTGGGTAGCTGCCAAACAGGGGTGCAACAAATGAGAACAGACATATCCGGTTTATTGACCGGATATGTCAGACTGTAGACAAAGTCCCGGGCAAAAAAGCCCGGGCTTTTCTATACGGATCACCGCATTCGTGGTATAATTATCATATCAGGAAGGCGGTGTTTTTTATGATGACAAGGGATGCGGATAAAAAACGGGAACAGATGATGATGTTCAGTATGGACGACATGGTTCCGAAAGATCATATGCTGCGTCTGATCGATAAGGCGATCAACTGGAACTTCATCTATGACTTGGTCGAAGATAAATATTGTGCCGATAACGGACGGCCGAGCATGGATCCCGTCATGCTGATCAAGATCCCGTTCATCCAGTATCTTTACGGTATAAAAAGCATGCGTCAGACGATAAAGGAAATTGAAGTGAATGTTGCCTACCGCTGGTTCCTGGGTCTGGACATGCTGGATCCGGTGCCGCACTTTTCCACATTCGGGAAAAACTATACACGCCGTTTTAAAGATACCGACCTTTTTGAACAGATATTTGCCCGCATCCTGGAAGACTGCATGAAATTCCATCTGGTAGACACAGAGCGTATATTCATAGACTCTACCCATGTAAAGGCATGTGCCAACAGCAAAAAGATGCGGAAACGGGTAGCCCGCCAACAGGCACTTTGGTACGAGGAAGAACTGCAGAAGGAGATCACAAAGGACAGAGAAGCCCATGGGAAGAAACCATTGAAGGATAAACAGCCGCCAGCTTCCGGTGGCAGCGGACAAGGCGGTCCCACCGCGGAAGAGGAAGTCTCTCCGAGTGCCGGGGCTCAAAAATGCAGCACAACGGATCCGGAGAGCGGATGGTTCCGCAAAGGTGAGCATAAACATGTTTTTGCTTATGCCGTAGAAACCGCGTGTGATCGCCATGGATGGATCCTGGGGTATACAGTACACCCGGGGAATGAGAATGATGGCCGGACATTCAAAGCGCTGTATGAGAAGATCAGGGGTTTCCAACCGGAGATGGTGGTAGCGGACGCGGGATACCGCACGCCGGCGATCGCCCGGGAGTTGATAGAGGACGGGATTGAACCACTGTTCCCATACAAAAGGCCGATGACGAAGCAGGGATTTTTCCCTAAGTATGAGTACGCATATGACGAATACTATGACTGCTATATCTGCCCTGAAGGGAGGATTTTAAAATACCGCACGACAAACCGTGACGGGTATAAAGAATACAAGAGTTGTGGGGAAATGTGTGCCGGCTGTCCGAACCTGAAGAAATGTACGGAAGGCAAAGACCATGTTAAGACAGTGACACGGCATGTATGGGAAGAATACATGGAGATGGCGGAGGAGATCCGGCATACGCTGGGGAACAAGCAGATATATGAGCAGAGGAAGGAAACAATAGAGCGGATCTTCGGTACGGCAAAGGAGCATCATGGATTTCGGTATACGCAATACATAGGGAAAGCACGGATGGAAATGAAAGCCGGGCTTACCTATGCATGCATGAACCTGAAAAAGCTGGCAAGGATGCTGGCTATCAAGGAAAAAGAGCATTTGTCTGCTTCACTAAAAAAGCAAAATTTAAGTTTTTGGATAAAGATCGGACAACGGATAGAAAAATGGCGCCGGAGCTTGTCTCCGGCACCAACTTTGTCTACAGTCTGACATATCCGGTTTATTGACCGGATATGTCTGATTCTTTTACTGGGTAGTTTCTATAAAAACCATAACGCCCGTTCTCAGCTGCTGAACATCTCAGCCAGATATCCCTCAGCCATACTGGGAATAGATATTATACTCGCATGACTTACAGAGAACTATACTCCAAAATTAGCTTTTGTTCTGACAATATATTATTTCTTCGAGACAAGACCGCTACTATTGTGGAAGCATTCTATTCCTCAAAAGCATTTCAAGTCACGAGCTACACAAAATAATTTCATTTTTTATTGTGCTACATATTGCTTCACAATGTCAACTATATCCTGTCCGTACAACGTGAGCTGTGCTTCGTCTAAACAGCGTAATGCCTTTAAGTCTTCCAAAGTTGTTGGGGCAAACTTGGCAATTCTATCGCAGGAGACATTTTTAAACACCTCATATGCCTTAATATGGTTTAACTTATATGTTTTTGTTCTATATGCAACGAGGGCTTCCTTAATCACCGCTGAGACACTTTCTGGGATATCGCTTTCGGCAGTAGCGTCAGTATATACAACATTGACATATTTCTCTAGGAGAGACTCATTACGAAGAATATCTTCCTCGGATGCTGAATAAAGGATATCGTTAAGGAAATTCACATCATCTGCAGGAATACCTTGGCGATATTCAAATTCAATCTGTCTGAAAACATAGTTCGTATAGTTGTTGTTGATCTTGGTAAAGTTTGAATAATTGTTATACTTTTCTTTGAATGACTTCAAAAACTCATAACCAGGTCTATAGAATTTGGTATAGCAATATTCAAACAACGCAAAGAACTGTTCTTTTTTCTCAAGATCAAGGCGGAAAATTGGGTGATCTATATCATGCTGTGCCACCACTTCAAGTTTTTGCTCAGACATAACTGAATTCGTAATTTGCTCTATCACATTATGACGATAGTAAATCTTGCATACAACACCGATAATAGATGTCATGAAAAACATACCGTTATTCACCAATCCCACCTTGTAAGGGTCGGATCCGTCATCGGTCTTTTTGATCTGATTCGCCCAAAGTTTGTAAAAGGCTTTTATTTTAAGCAAGTCGCCAAGAAAACCGCTGTTGTACTTTTTATTGAATAGTAAATTATATCGCTCTTTATTGCCGCAAATAGATGCCTTGCTACCACGCGCAGTGCCGGGCTTTTGATAAACAAAAGAGAGCAAGAATTGCCCCAACTCCTCATTAGTTGTATTCTGCCATGCCGCAGGATACAATTTTTTGTTAACTTTTTCTCCACGCTTAATCTGGCAGAAAATACCGACATCGGCAAGCTGCTTTTTCAATAGTCGCTGTTCAATGCGGTTTGCAATCAGGTCTTTGTCCTTTATTGGCTTTTGCGTATTTGAAGCTTCGGCGACATTCACAATAAACTCCAGACGATCGTCAACAGACTCATACTTGTTTTTAATAATTTTGCATTGAATATAGAAGTCTTGAGTAAACTCTGTCTCACCAACAAGTTTAGTTGTTTGTCCGCCGTTGATTATAGAAAAATTATGAACAATTATACTATCCCCTTTGACGACATAATTATCACAGATAAGTATAACGCCGTTGTTATAGTACCAGAAATTTTCTGGTTGTTCCTGGATGGATTCAATGATATTTCCATCAATTTTAGCATTCTTTACATAGTACCTCAAATTCTGAGCGAACAATCCTCGGTATCCATACTGCTCATATAGATTTTTCAGTGATAATGCGGATATGTTTACAATCAAAGATTCTTCCGTACCAAAGCGCATAAAGTTATCGGGTGCGTCAAGCTTAATAATTGCCTCATCCACATATTCCTTTGGATTTTCTATCTCCATGATTTCATACTCAATATCAAGTCCAAAAGAAATATGGTAAGTAACATACTCATGTTCAGGCTTCATAGCTTGCAGAGCATTCGTTATTGCCCGTTTGTTACCAACAGTTTTTGGATTATAATTGGTAATCAAGCGAATTTTCAACGGTCTTGCTGGCGATATTTTAAACTCATTGTCATCCAAAACAGAACTCAACTCTTTACGAACACTGCTTTTCTTCTTTTGTGCCGCGCAGACAGCAGATTCTGCATCTTTAAATATTTTCAGAATAGCCGGAAAATCGAATAAGTTATTGTATGCATAGACCGAAATAACTGCATCGATGTCTCCACTATCGGAATCTTGATCCAGATAAATACCGGTTATTCGATCTGATGCATCCGCACGATAAATGTTGCCCTGAATAATA
>CANQHX010000088.1 GCA_947623905.1 uncultured Lachnospiraceae bacterium | reverse complement strand
CAGATCCCGGAGCGGGCGGGGCTGTCCCGGGACGTCTGCCTGGACAACTACAACGCGCTCATCGACTACAACATGTTCTGGCACGCCGGTCCCCTGGAATTTCCCGACTTTCCCATGTCTGACACCGGACGGCAGCATTTCGCGGAGGTAAAACATATATTCACGGCGCTTCAGTATGCCGCCCTCATAAGCGGCGCGCTTCTTGTGATCCTGCTGCTCTACCGGCGGCGCTGCGCATTCGCCCCGCCCCGGGAGGATGTGCCCGGCGTCGTGCCATACAGACAAAAATACCAATGGCTGCTGTGGACCGTACTGGCGGTACTGATCCCATCCGCTGCCATTGGCATCTATATGCTCACAAACTGGGAACAGGGCTTCGTCCTGTTCCACGATATCGTATTCGGAAACAACTACTGGATCTTTGATCCCGTCACCGATCCCGTGATCAACATCCTGCCGGAGGCCTTTTTCCTCCACTGTCTCGTGATGATCCTCATCCTCATGGCCGCCGCGCTGTCCGCCTGCTTTGCCGTGTGGCTGCGAAAAGGACGGAAAGACCGCGGCTGAGCAAGTCACCGTCCCATGGTGCCCATGACGTAGTTGATGAACTGCTGGGCGGTGCGGCCGGAGATGCCGCCGTGACTCAGCTCCCACTTGTTTGCCTCGGCGCAGAGCTCCGCCTCGTCCATGGTGATGCCGTTTCTTTTTGCCAGCTCCGTGACGATGTGGAAATATTCCTTCTGGGAAGGCTTGGAGTAGCTGATGGTCACGCCGAACCGGTTTACAAGGGACAGCTTTTCCTCCATGGTGTCGGAGCGGTGCATGCCGTTTCCGGTCTCCATGTCGTCCCGGTCGCTCCAGTTCTCCTTGATGAGGTGCCGCCTGTTGGACGTGGCGTAGATCAGGATGTTGTCCGGCCGTGTCTCCACGCCGCCCTCGATGACAGCCTTTAAAAACTTGTATTCGACTTCAAAATCTTCAAAGGACAGATCGTCCATGTATATAATGAAACGATAATTTCTGTTTTTGATCTGGGCGATGACGTTGGACAGATCCCGGAACTGGTGCTTGTAGATCTCGATCATACGAAGGCCGTCCGGATAAAATTCATTGACGATGGCCTTGATGCTGGTAGATTTGCCTGTGCCGCTGTCGCCAAAGAGCAGCACATTGTTGGCCTTTCTGCCTTCCACGAAGGCTTTCGTGTTGTCCACCAGCTTCTTTTTCTGTATCTCATATCCCACAAGATCGTCCAGCATGACGGTGTCCATGTTGTTGATGGCGCAGAACTCCACCCTGTCCTCCGAGGAGGAGGCGATGCGGAACGCCTTGTTCAGCCCGAACATGCCCACGCCGTAGTCCCGGTAAAATCCCGTGACGCAGTCAAAAAACTCTTTCTCGTCCTTTGCCTGCTCCAGCCGGCCGCTTAGGGCCTGTACCTTCTCGCTGACATTCTTGTTGTACATGAGTTCTTTTTTCCCGATGGCCTTATAATTGGAAATGCGGGTAAAGCAGTCAACTCCCAGCTTCTCTTCCAGCTCCGAAAAGTCGAACCGGAACAGCTGCTGGAACGCCCGGAAATCATTCTCCGCAAAATAGTTGACGCTGCCGTCGTTGGCTCCCACCTTCTCGCAGGTAATGCTGAAAGGGTTCTCGCTGGTGATCAGCAGGAATGTGAGATAATTGTGCCATAGATTCCGGTCAAATCCGTAATCCGTGGCCACCTGGAGCAGATGCTTGATCTGGGTATACACACGGGTCCGCAATTCATCTGAGGACTGGCTTCCCTCCCGGAATTTCTTGTAGATGTCGCTGAGCTCCATAAGAATGGAATCCTTCGGCATATCGCCGTAGATCAGCAGCTTGGAAACAATGTTATACATATCCTTCCCCTTTCCCGAAACAAAAACAACCAACGGGCTTGATCCGTGCAATATAATACGGGGCAGCCCAATATACGGCATACCCCATCTCAAATGACCCCAACGGGAATCGAACCCGTGTTACCGCCGTGAAAGGGCGATGTCTTAACCGCTTGACCATGGGGCCTCTTATACATTTGCCGGGAACAAGACCACCCGACAGCGTGATTTATCTTACCATATATCTTTCCCAAATGCAAGATATTTTTTCCTTCCCGGCCTTGTCTTTGCCCGGCGGGCTCACTCAACGGGCCGGACAAAGACTGGGGCGGGAAAGAAAATTATCTTGTATCCGGGAAAAGAAGATCCCGCAGACCTTCCGAAAGAAAATCTGCGGGACTTTCTATAAAAGAGACTTTATGAAAAAGAAGTATTAGTCATAAAGGTTCTGCGCGATCTCCTCGCTGGTGATGTTCTCGGCAGTGTAGAACTGGCAGCCTGTGTCAGTATCCTTTACTGTCTCGCCGTTAGCTGCCGCGTACATCAGATCTGCAAGAACGGAACCGATGGATACGGGAGCCTGGGTAACAGCGCCGTACATCGTGCCTGCGGAAACAGCAGCCTTCAGAACGGAACCGGAGTCAAAACCAACTGCGATGATCTGGGTGTCCTCGGAACCGCATACGTTACGTGTCTCGTTTGCGGTCACAACGCCCTCGGCTGCAACCTGGTTGGAACCGAAGATGGCGATGGTGTCTTCCTCGTCAAGGATAACGCCTGCCTCTGTAGCGCACAGCTCTGTGGTGGTCTGGGCGGGTACGCGTACCTCGATGATCACATTTGCGGAAGCCTCGTCAGCTGTGGAATCAGCGGAATCGCCAACATACTTGTCATTGCCGGTCACACATACGGTCTTGCTGTCAGCGGTGAGCAGCTCTACCATCTTGTCGATGAAGCCAAGGCCGCGGTTTGTGATGGACTCGGAAGTAGCGTCCTGGTTTACCTCACCGATGCGAACCTGGGTGTCGCCGATGCGGTCTTTGATCTTCTCATACAGGTTCTCAGCTGCCAGCTGGCCTGCTGCGTAGTTGTCGGTTGATGCGTTTGCCAGAACTGCGCCTGCGGGAGCGTTGGGCACGCCGGAGTCAAAACCGATGATAGGAGTCTTGCCGTTTACTGCCTCGATGTTGTCGTTGAGAGCGTCAACGTCCAGAGCGGCAAGGCCGATGGCGTCGGGCTGTGCGTTTACAGCAGACTCAAATTCCTGTACCTGTACGGCAATATCAGTCTCGGAGTCGGGGCCAACGAAATTGTACTCGATGGTCACGCCGTTGTCGGACTGGATCTTCTCGATCTCTGCCTGGAAGCCTTTGTAAACTGCCTGCCAGTAAGTAGACTGGAAGCCCTTGGATACCACTTCAAATTTGTAAGTGTCCTTTGAAGGGGTGGTGCTGTTGTCACCAGTCTGGTTTTCCGCGGGTTTCTCTGTGCCGGAAGACGTCTTGTCGTCACCGCTGCCTGAGCTGCATGCAGCCAAAGACAGAACCATGAGAACCGCCAGCATTACAGCCAATACTTTTTTCAATGTTTTCATGTTCCTTCTCCTCCTTTTGGGAAATATTTTATCTGTAAGGCTTAAAAAGCCGTACATTCTTTTACGGAAACGGGGCATCTGCCTCCACCGTTTCATATGGAGCAGAGCGTCCGCCGCTCCCGGCCATCATCTCTTTCTGGACCGCATCATGTCGATGGTCACGGCTAAGATGAGCACGATACCGGTGATGATCTGCTGCCAGTTGGCCTGCAGCCCTACGTTGGGCAGGCCCGTCTTTAACAGAGAGATGAGCAGCACGCCCAGGAAGGTACCCACGATGGAGCCCTTGCCGCCGGTCATGGAGGTGCCGCCGATAATGGCCGCGCCGATGGCGTCCAGCTCAAATCCGGCCCCGGTACCGGGGGTAATGGTCGTAAAGGTCCAGCCGTAAGCCAGAGCCGCCAGCCCCGCGAAAAATCCGGAGATCATATAGGCGATCACATGCCACTTCACCACCCGCACGCCGGAAAGCCGCAGGGCCTCTCTGTTGGACCCGATGGCGATGGTGTACCGGCCGACCCTGGTCTTGGTGAGCACCAGGGACATGATCACGATGAGAATGAGCATCCATATCATGCCGATGGGGATGATGGTGCCGCCGGGAAGGGTCATCCGGAACACGCTGCGCACCCAGCCTCCCTCTGTGCCTGCCGCCGGCCACACGCCGGTGAGGCCTCCCGCCAGGATGGAGCCCAGTCCTCTGGCGATCATCATGGTACACAGGGTAGTGATAAAGGGCGGCAGCTCCAGAACGGATACCACAAACCCGTTAAAAGCTCCCATCGCCGTGCCCAGCGCCAGGGTGGCAAGGATGCCAACCCAGATGGGCATGTCCTGATGGTTGATCAGATAGCTGCCCACGATGGAGTAGCACACCAGGCCCGTGCCGATGGACAGATCCACGCCTCCCGTGATCAGGGGGAACGTCACGCCGATGGCCATGAGCAGGATATAGTACATGTAGCCGAACAGCGTCACGATCGTCGTATATTTTCTGAACGCGGGACTTGCAATGCTGAAGAAGACAGTCAGAATGATCAGTACGCTGATGATCACCACTTTCTGCAGATCGATCTTTTGTAAGAATCCGCCTTTTTCTTTATTCATGTGGCCTGCCTCCTCTCTTTAGTCCCGCATGGTAGCCATGTGCATGATCTTTTCCTGGGTGACGTCGGAAATATCCATCTCCCCGGTCTTTCTGCCCTCGCACATCACCACTACCCGGTCGCTCATCCGCAGGATCTCCGTCATCTCCGAGGAGATCATGATGATGGATTTTCCCTCTTCCTTCACCAGCTTGTTCATGAGCTCATATATCTCCTGCTTGGCGCCCACATCGATGCCGCGGGTAGGTTCGTCAAAGATGAGGATATCACAGTTGTTCACAAGCCACTTGGCCACCACTACCTTCTGCTGGTTGCCGCCGGACAGGTTCATCACCAGCTGGTCCACGCCGGGCGTCTTTGTCTTTAAGAGCTCCACATACTTCTTCGCCGCCTTGCGCTCCTTCTTTCCGTCAATGAACGGTCCCTTCACATACTGGCCCAGGCAGGCCAGTGTGGAGTTTTCCGTGATGGTCTTCTGGAGCACCACGCCATAGCGCTTCCGGTCCTCGGACAGATAGCCGATGCCCGCGTTTACCGCGTCCTGAGGAGTTTTGATCTGAATCTTTTTGCCATTGAGATAAATGTCTCCGCTCTCCTTGGGGTCTGCTCCGAACACTGCACGGAGGGTCTCCGTACGGCCGGCGCCCATAAGGCCGGCAAAGCCCAGTATCTCGCCCTTTCTCAGTTCGAAGCTCACATCCCGCACCATGCGGCCGGCGTTTAAGTGATCTACCTTCAGCACCACCGGCGCGTCCTCCGGCACCTGGCTCTCCGTCTTGGGATCCTCGTAGATCACACGGCCCACCATCATGTTGATGATGTCGTCCTTTGTACACTCGTTTGTGATCAGCGTGCCCACGTAGGCGCCGTCCCGCATGACGGTCACCCTGTCGGTGATCCGCTTGATCTCATCCATGCGGTGGGAAATGTACACAATGCCCATCTGCTGCTCCCGCAGGCTGCGGATGATCTCAAAGAGCCGGTCGATCTCCGTCTCCGTCAGAGCCGCGCTGGGCTCGTCAAATATGATCACCTTGGCGTCGTGGGAAATGGCCTTGGCGATCTCGCACATCTGCTGCATGCCCACGGTCAGGTCGCTCATGGTGGCCCTGGGGTCGATGTGGATATTCAGCCGCTCAAACAGCTTCTTTGCTTCCTCGTTCATCTTCGCGTCGTCGATGAAGGGGCCTTTCTTGAACTCCCGTCCGATAAAAATGTTCTGGGCCACGGTGAGATGACCCATCATGTTCAGTTCCTGGTGAACGATAACGATACCGTCCGCCTGGGCCTCCCGGGGATTGTGGTAGGTGACCTCCCGCCCCTCATACGTAATGGTGCCCGCATCCCGCGTATAAATGCCCGTGAGCACTTTCATCAGCGTGGATTTTCCGGCGCCGTTCTCGCCCATGAGAGCCAGGACTTCTCCCTTGCGCACCTCCAGATCCACTTTATCCAGAGCCCGCACGCCGGGAAAGGATTTGTCGATCCCTTTCATCGTTAAGATTACTTCACCCATGCGGCACCCCTCCTTAATTCTTTCTCTTCCGGCTCATAATGTCGGCGGTCACTGCCGCCAGCACGATCAGGCCGGTGAGCACATACTGATACGATATGGTAAAGCCCATTGCCAGGATGCCCTCCTGCATAAGGGCCACGATCACGGCGCCGATGACCGCCCCCAGTATAGAGGCAAGGCCGCCCGCCATGGAAGTACCGCCCATGACGCAGGCCGCGATGGCTTCATTGTTGAAGGTATCTCCCAGCCCCGGCTGAACGGTCGTGTAAGCTCCTACGTAAAAGATAGCGGCGATCCCTACCAGAAGTCCGCAGATGACATAGGCGAGCATCTCCCACTTTTTCGTGTTGACGCCGGAGAGCCGCACCGCTTCCTTGTTGCTGCCGATGCAGAGCATGTACCGGCCCGCTTTCGTCTTATGGAGCACCACCGCGCAGATCACGGCCACCAGGCACAGCAGGATAAAACCGGTGGGGATATTGTTCCACTTCACCAGGTACCGGTACCAGGAATTGGCGCTGCCCGAGCCGGGCCATGTGACCGACTGGGTCTTTGTGAACACCGAGCCGATGCCCTTGGCGATCTGCATGCTGGCCATGGAGGTGATAAAGGACGGCAGGAAACGGTACGCCACGAAATATCCGTTGAGCACGCCGAACAGCAGTCCCACCAGCAGGCTGATGAGCAGGCATACCGGCAGGGGAATATTATACTTTGTCAGACAGAAGCCGGAGATCAGCGCGGAGGCGAACATCACCGGTCCCACGGAAAAATCAATGCCGCCGGTGGCGATGACGAAGGTCACGCCCAGCGCCATAAACCCGATAAAATACGCGTAATTGAGAGCGCTCATGATCCTCTCGTAGCTGACAAAGGTAGCCCCCGAATGGAGAATGGGAGTCAGCACGGCAAAGAGGATGTACAGCAGGACGATCACGCCCATGAGCACCAGCCGGTTAAATCCGACGATCTTTACAAATTTATTGTTTTTTATCTTTTCCACGTCTTTCTCTCTCCTCCCTTTCCTCCAGAAGCTGTTTCCCGTTCTCAAAGCTGCGGCAGAACTCGTCCCGCACCGCTTTTGCCAAAGGGGAAAATTCCTCCTCCATGGCAAGCCGCCGGGGCAATCCCACAGACAGCCGCCACATGTCCCGTGCCACCTTTTGCTGCCACTCCGCCTCTTTCATCTCCATAAGGCCCAGCAGCCGCTTGTGGTAGCTTTTGCTGTCGCAGGTGCGCAGGTACAGCCTGACGGCATTGCACAATTCTTCGTATAAGACCGCCTCTCCTTCCGCGCCGTACCGCGCCGCCTCGGAAATCCCCATAGCATCCAGCGCCTTTTTCGCGTCGCGGCTGTTGCCTTTTTTCATCAGCCCGGCGGTGCTGTACAGACAGAGCAGTTCCACCAGCTCCCACAGAAACAGATCCACCCGCCGGCCGCTCTTTGGATCCACATAGCGCATCTCCCAGAGCCGGCCGCAAAGCCTGCAGGCAGGCGTGTCGCCTTCTTCCTTCCCGATGGCGTCCAGCAGGGCTTTCCGCTTATCCGCGTCTGTTTCCTCAAAATATAATGTATACTGTTCTGTCATCCGGTCCACCTCGTATATGATCTGTATATCATCTATACTTTATGTGAAATTCTGACAATTCCGATTTTTATGTTTTTGCTGTAAAAATTTTCTAATTTTTCCCTATTCTATCATGAATATGCAGTAATTTCAATCAAAATTTTTGATAATGACAATATAATTTTCCGCAGTCCCTTTTTGCCGCGCTGTTCCAGCCTTCACAGCTCCGGGTTATATCCATTATAGGCCCCGCTGCAACCATTGCAGGCCCCGCTGCAACGTAAATCGGCGGCAGGTTACCCTGCCGCCGGTTTTACTTTAGTTCAGTTGTGCTTCTTTTCTGTCAGTCACGTTTTTTTCTCAATGACCGTATTGTTGCGCTCATAGTCACCAGTGACAGACAGAGCAGCGTTACCATCAGTGCTACATTGTTGTCGTCGCCGGTCTTCGTCGAATTAGTCGAATTGCTGTCCGGAGGCGTCTGTGTGCTCTGCCTTACCGAACTCTCCGAAGGAGACGGCGTAGGCGCCGGTGTCTTTGAAGGAGCCGGTGTAGGTGCCGGACTCGGCGTCGGTGCCGGGCTCGGCGTCGGTGCCGGGCTCGGTGTAGGTGCCGGGCTCGGTGTAGGCTCCGGTGTAGCTGTAGGCTCCGGTGTAGGCGTTGCTTCCGGTGTAGCTGTCGGTTCCGGCGTAAGCGTCGGTTCCGGTGTAGCTGTCGGTTCCGGTGTAGCTGTAGGCTCCGGTGTAGACGTAGGCTCCGGTGTAGACGTAGGCTCCGGATTCGGCAGAGGATTTTCCACGATCTCCGTAAATACGCCTCTGTTATCCAGCGTTACTCTGGCGCGGTTGAGCACCTCGTAATCCATGCCTTCGCCGGGATTTCCTGCATCAAGCACTTCGTCATACAACCATGTCTGTACCGCATTTTCATTGACTTTGATCGTCAGAGCCACGTTTCCGCTTGTATTGGCAAGCGCTTTAAACGTCCATGAAACTGTGCGGGTCTCACTGTTATACGCAATCGTGATATTTCCGTCTACCGGAACTGTCTCACCTTCAGCAGCCTGATATGCGCCGCTTACGCTGATCACATTTGCGTTTTCCGGATCTGCCGCCGCATCTGCATTCAGTGTCACACCGCCGAAGGATGCGCTGACGAAGTCTGCACCGATATCCAGAGGATCCGTTACGATCACATCTGCATTCTTATCATGTACATTCTCCCAGAATACTTCGTAGGTGATGTTCTGATCCACATCTACCTGCTTTCCGTCGCCCGGTGTTACTTCTGTCTTCTCAGGGATCGGGTTCTCCACCTCGTTGGTGTACTTGGAGTTGTTGTCCACGATCACCTTCGCGCGGTTCACAACCTGATGATCCTTACCTTCGCCGGTTACCGGTACATCTGCCTCACCGTAAGACCATTCAAGCTTCGCCTTGTCGTTGACCCTTACGGTCAGTGTCACGGTTCCGCTGGCTCCTGCGGGCTGCTTGCCGAGATCCCATGTTACCACATGGCCTTCCTCTGTACCGCCGTCGGATGCGGATACGAAATCCACGCCCTCATCCAGCTGGTCCGTTAC
>CANQHX010000087.1 GCA_947623905.1 uncultured Lachnospiraceae bacterium | reverse complement strand
TTCCCGCAGGTACCGACCTGAATATCGGTGTGATCGCCGCCGTACAGAACGAAACGCTGGCAAAAGAGCTTGCGGCCGGAGAAGTGGATGAGCTTCTGGATCTTCTGGATGAGCAGGAGGACGATGAAGCGGATGTGATCGTACTGTCGGTGGAGGCGCCCGGGGTGGATGATGCCCTGGAAGCCATGAAGCTGGCAGTGGATACCTGTGTCAGCAACAGCGGGATTCCCCTTGCGTTCGCCACCAACGACGAGGGGCTTATGGAAGTTGCCCTGCGCAGATATCCGGGGCGGGCGGGCATCATTACCGATGAAGTCACCGATCCGGTAGTGCTGCAGGTGGCGCTGAGGTATGGCGCGGTACTGATAGACAGGTGACGCCGGAATAGGAAAACGGCGGCGCGCGCCCCTTTTGTACATGGAAGATAACGGCATTTTTTGCTTGACAAGAAATCATCATGTGCTACAATAAATAAAGTTGAAGCGATCATCATTACGTGAGAAAAAATGTTTTGGAGGAATTTTGCATGAAAACGGTATTTTCATTGCTTGTTGACAACACGGCCGGCGTGCTGGGGCGCATCGCGGGTATGTTCAGCCGCCGCGGTTATAATATCGACAGCCTGACGGTAGGTGTGACGGCCGATCCCAGATATTCCCGCATGACCATTGTAACAGATGAGGACGAGGAGATACTGGAACAGATCGAGAAGCAGCTGCGCAAGCAGGAGGACGTGTGGGAGATCAAGCGCCTGCTGCCCGGACAGGCTGTGTACAGAGAACTGATCCTGCTGAAGGTAAAGGCTCGGGCCGCAGACCGCCAGGCAGTGATCTCCACGGCGGATATCTTCCGCGCGAAGATCGTGGACTGCGCTGAGGACGCCCTGACCATAGAGCTTACCGGCAATCAGGAGAAGCTGGACGCCTTTATCAATCTGCTCAGCGACTACGAGATACTGGAGCTGGCCCGCACCGGCCTGACGGGACTTACGAGAGGCACCCGGAACGTGACGTATCTGGACTGACAAGCTTGCGGCAGCGGGATCGTCCGCTGTAAAAATATTAATTAAAAACAAATGGAGGAAAGAATAATGGCAAAGATTTATTATCAGGAAGACTGCAATCTGTCCCTTCTGGAAGGCAAGACCATCGCAGTGATCGGCTATGGCAGCCAGGGCCACGCTCATGCGCTGAACGCAAAGGAATCCGGCTGCAACGTGATCATCGGACTGTATGAAGGCAGCCGTTCATGGGACAAGGCCGTAAAGCAGGGCTTTGAGGTGTATACTGCAGCCGAGGCCGCAAAGAAGGCTGACATCATCATGATCCTCATCAACGATGAGAAGCAGGCCGATATGTACAAGAAGGACATCGAGCCGAACCTGGAAGAGGGCAATATGCTCATGTTCGCCCACGGCTTCAACATCCATTTCGGATGTATCGTACCTCCCAAGAACGTAGACGTTACCATGATCGCTCCCAAGGGCCCCGGCCATACGGTAAGGAGCGAGTATCTGGAAGGCAAGGGCGTGCCCTGTCTGGTAGCTGTTGAACAGGACGCCACCGGCAAGGCGCTGGACATTGCTCTGGCTTACGCTCTGGCCATCGGCGGCGCAAGGGCAGGCGTGCTGGAGACTACCTTCCGCACGGAGACTGAGACGGACCTGTTCGGCGAGCAGGCTGTGCTGTGCGGCGGCGTATGCGCTCTTATGCAGGCAGGCTTTGAGACGCTGACAGAGGCCGGCTATGATCCCAGAAACGCTTACTTTGAGTGTATCCATGAGATGAAGCTCATCGTTGACCTGATCTATCAGTCCGGTTTTGAGGGCATGCGTTATTCAATCTCCAATACGGCCGAGTACGGCGATTATGTGACAGGCCCCAAGCTTATCACAGAGGAGACAAAGAAGACCATGAAGAAGATCTTGGCTGAGATCCAGGATGGCACGTTTGCCAAGGAGTTCCTGCTGGATATGTCTCCCGCAGGCCGTCAGGTACATTTCCGCGCTATGCGCAGGAAGGCTGCTGAGCATCCCGCAGAGGCCATCGGCAAGGAGATCAGAAAGCTGTACAGCTGGAACAATGAGGATGAGAAGCTCATCAACAACTGACGCGGAATACTATTTTCGCAGACGATGACAGGAAAAGAAGATCAGGGAAGCCATTTACGACGGCTTTCCTGATTTTTTGTGCCCGTCAGGCGACATTTTTTGCGCCCGCCGGGCGACACTTTTTGTCTGCGCCGGGCGGCACGGATTACGTAAAAGTCAGGTTTGATTACACAAACGTTAATGTTGTTTTATACAAGAATATCTGAAATTGTGATATAATGTTCTCGATACTGAGCACACCTGCATGTGAGACAGGGAAACGGATCAGGGGATTTCATCTCCGCCGGGCCTTCTTTGCGGGCTGGCTTTCATCCAGTAAAAATGAGATGGAGGAACATGACATGAAAAAATGTAGCGGAAAAAAGTACTCTGTAAACCGTGTGCTTGCGCTGGCTATGAGTCTGTGCATGTTGTTTGCGATGTTTGATCCCGGCATGATGATCTACGCATCGGAAGCAGGCTCGGACGCGCCTGCGGGGAGCGGCACGGCGAAATCTCCCTATGAGATCGGTACGGTGGAACAGCTGTTCTGGTTTGCTGATCATGTCAACCAGGGAAATACCGGCGCATGCGCCATACTGACGGAGGACATTGATCTGAAAGATCGGGTGTGGACGCCCATCGCGGAGAAAAATGCCTACACCGGCACGTTTGACGGCAAGGAGCACACCATTTCCAACCTGACGCTCACTTCAGATGGTGTGAGTCGTCCGGAAGGTCTGTTCGGCGTGTTGGGCTACCATAGCACCGTAAAGAACATCAATCTGGAAAACGCTGTGGCGGACGGCAGTTTTTACATACCGGGATTTATCGCGGGACGAAGTGACGGCGGACACATCATCGGCTGCAATGTCAGCGGCACGCTCAGCGCATCAAGCCTGTTCCTGTCCGCAGGCGGCGGCGGTATCGTCGGCAGCACCAGTGGGGATGTAAAGGAATGCACATTTGCCGGCAGGATAACCGCTCCTGCTGGCGGCGCCGTCGGCGGCATCGCCGGGGAGAACAGCGGCTCAATCAGAGATTGTGTCAATAAAGGAACGATCGAAGGAAAACTCAGTAGGGACGGCCTGCATATGGGCACCTACATGGGCGGCATCGTCGGCGATGATCAGGACAGCCTCATTATCGACTGCAGGAACGAGGGCACTGTCACCGGCGGCAGCCAGGTGGGCGGCATTGCAGGGATCATCAGAGGAGACAGCATTGTCGGAGACTGCGTCAACACAGGCAGTGTATCCGCCGAGTACGCCAATCGCGTGGGCGGCATCGCAGGCGAGACGGGGTCCGGCACCAGTATTATAGAGTGCGGCAATACCGGCACCATCTTCCGCAACGCAGAGGGAATCGAGTCTGCGCTGGCAGGCGGTATTGTCGGCGTGGCAAAGGAAACCTCCATCGATAACTGCTGGAACCAGGGAACCATAGAGACCGCGGATAAGACCGAGGCAGGCGGACTGGTCGGACAAAGTAATGGAAGCACGATATCGGGCTGTTACACCGTGGGCAAAGTGAACGGCACAGGTGCAAATACCGGCGCCGCCATCGGCATGGCTGACGAGAACTCTGTGTTGTCGGACATTTATTATCTGGAAGGCTCTTATGACAGGGCTGTAGGAAACGTGGAGACAGCGCCCGAAGCTGTGATCGCAAAACAGGAAACCGCGTTCCACTCCGGCGAGGTGGCATGGCTGCTCAGAGGCGGACGGAACAGCAGCCCGGGATGGGCACAGGATCTTTCGGATGAAACCAGTTTTCCCGAACTGTTGAGCGGGAAAACATACATCGTTCGCCGCGTGACGGATCCCGAGGGGACGGCCGTTTGTTTCGGCAACAGGATGACGTTGTCGCCGGAAGAGCTGGCGAAGGTTTTCAACATTCCGGAAAAGAGCGGATATAGTATTCGGTTTTATGTAGTAGGAGCAGACGGGTCCCGCACCTTCTGGCAGGGAACAGTGGACAGCGATCTCACGCTGGAATATCAGTATGAGGAATTTGGAGAAGGCACGGCGGAATCGCCTTACCAGATCGGAAGCATGAAGGAGCTGCTCTGGTTCGCGGAGCATGTGGGCAACGGAAATGTCGACGCATGCGCAGAGCTGGTAGCCGATATTAACCTTGCAGGCGCCGCGTGGGAACCCATGTGCAGATTAAAAAATTATGTGGGCGTCTTTGACGGCAAGGATCATACTATTTTCAATATGACGGTGACGTCTGAGAACTCATATAGCACATCTGCGTATGCAGGCTTATTCGGCCGGGTCGGCAAGGGCGGCGTGGTGAAAAACATAAAGCTGGAAGACGCCGCGATAAGCGGCGGTGTGAACTCTGCCGGATTCATAGCAAGCCAAAACGCCGGAGGAACCGTTGAAAATTGTACTGTTTCCGGCGACATCACATTAACACGATCCATTGGCGGAGTAGGCGGCGTGGTCGGCTACAATTCCGGCACGGTCAGGGGATGCGCATTTTTCGGTACGGTAACGGGCGAAGCCAAAATGGGCGGTATCGTAGGCGAGAACGGCAGCTACGCTGCGGGCTTTGAAAACGCCACGGTGGAGGACTGCGTCAACGACGGAACGATCCTTGGAGAACTCACGTCTGACGGGCTTCGCAAGAGCGATAACGTGGGCGGTATCGTTGGCTACAATGGTCAGGCCGGCGCGCGGATCATCAACTGTGAGAACCATGGAAAGGTTGTCGCCGGAGATTATGTGGGCGGTATCGCCGGACACAGCTCCTCAGGGTATAGAGGCTTCAGCAATCTGATCGAAGACTGTGTCAATACAGGAGACGTTGCTTCGGAATACGGCGCCTGCGCAGGCGGTATCGTTGGCTATGCACTGGAAGGCAATGTGATCGCAAAGTGCGGAAACAGCGGAGCAGTCTCCCGCAACGCAAGCAGATCCACCGACAGCGCCCGCGTCGGCGGCGTTGTCGGTCATGGTATAGAGATCACTGTGGAGAATTGCTGGAATCAGGGGTCTGTTGACTCTGCCCAGTGGCCTGACGCCGGTGGTCTCATGGGCAAGAGTGAACAAAGTCATGTGAAAAATTGCTATACCGTAGGAGGAGTGACCGGCACAGGCGCTAACAGCGGTATGGTCATCGGCAATACAGATAGTGCTTCTGTGTTTGAAACGATCTATTACCTTGATGGTACTGGCGCTGCGGTTATAGGAAATGCGGAGGCTGATCCCGAAAAGGTGATCTCCGCCGAAAAGACGGCGTTTGTGTCCGGTGAGGTTGCATGGCTGCTCCAGAAGGCGCAGGAAGACGGCGCCCAGGTATGGGGGCAGGATCTGACAGAAGCAGGCTATCCGATGCTGAGCGGTCAGAAAGAGATGGCTGTTCACTGTATTGAAGACGTCGCAGGAGGAACCTATTCTTATTTCAATTATCCGCTGGGTGATGTGGACGGCAATTCCAAGATCACTGTGTATGACGCGCTGAACATATTGAAATACGTGGTAGCAACGGCGAAATTTGACGATGTACAGATCAAACTCGGTGATGTGAACCGCGATGGAGAGGTCGATGTATCCGACGCTTTGAATGTCCTCAAAATGGTCGCCGGTGTGATCCCGGAATTTTCCGCAGAGATAAAATAATGTACCTGTAGAAATGGCTCGCCATTTTCCTATTGCGTAATAAGAGCCCCGACAGGGCACACACAGCGTGTCCTGTCAGGGTTCTTTATTTAGTGAAAGGGGGCCCCTTGTACATGTGACCTATAAAAAAATCAAGCCCTATCGGAAGGTAGGGCTATTTTTACCTGAACTGTAGGGAGACTATGATTTACAAGGAGGGGTATCGTTTATCATATCAGAATTAAAAAGAAACCCTTAACCTGTTTGATTGGTTAAGGATTTCTGTAACGCTGAAACCTATATAAAATAAGGGTTTTTATAAGCGCGAGACGGGATTCGAACCCGCGACCCTCGCCTTGGCAAGGCGATACTCCACCTCTGAGCCACTCGCGCGTACCGTTTCAGTACATTGGCTATTATAGCGTAATGCCTGCGGAATGTCAACAAAAAAATTCATTTTTTCAATTGACCGTTTTCAATTCACCTTATTCATCAGGTGCAAAAAAGAACACATAAATGCACATAATTGTTTTTTTATGCGGGTTGCAATTTGTGTCTGATTTTGTTACAATGTTAGCGTTTGAAGCCACACAGGCTTGAGACGGCATAAAATAATAAAAAAGAAAAACACGGGACATTGTGTTGCGGAGGATTTGTATATGTGCGGTATTATCGGATTTACAGGAAACATTCCCGTTCAGGATATTTTGCTTGACGGACTCCAGAGATTGGAATACAGAGGCTATGACAGCGCGGGTATCGCGTATTTCAAGGAGGAACAGCATATTTCTCTGCGAAAGACTGCCGGGAAAGTAGCGGATCTGCGGGCTATCTGTGATGACAACAACAGCTCCGTATGCGGTATTGGACATACCAGGTGGGCCACTCACGGAGGCGTGAGCAATGTGAACGCCCATCCTCACAGAGTAGGGAAAGTGGCGCTGATCCACAACGGCATCATTGAGAATTATCATGAACTGATCGAGAAATTCCATCTCGGAGGAAAACTGAAATCCGAGACAGATACGGAAGTAGCCGCCGCTGTCTTTGAGGCACTGTATGACGGCGACCCGGAGGAGGCCATCCGCAGGGGCGTCAAGCTGTTTAAGGGTTCTTTCGCTTTCTGCATCCTGTTTGCCGATCATCCGGGCGAGGTCTACGCGATCCGCAATGTGAGCCCTATGGTAGCTGCTCACTGCGAGGAAGGTTCCTTTATCGCGTCCGATCTGACGGCATTTATCTCTTATTCCAACCGCTATTTTATCGTGCCGGAATACCATCTGCTGAAAATGACGCCCGACGGCATCACCATGGCGTCTCTGGAGGGTGAGACAGCGGAGCCGGAATATCTGGAGGTGGACTGGGATGTGACTGCCGCTCAGAAGGAGGGCTACGCCCATTTT
Source organism: uncultured Lachnospiraceae bacterium (assembly GCA_947623905.1). Classification (GTDB taxonomy): domain Bacteria; phylum Bacillota; class Clostridia; order Lachnospirales; family Lachnospiraceae; genus CANQHX01. The sequence continues at coordinate 2,188 of CANQHX010000087.1, read as the reverse complement.
ATGCTCAAGGAGATCAACGAGCAGCCGGAGGCCATCAGCAGGACCATCGTTCCCAGGCTGGCAAACGGCCTGCCGGACTTTACCGAGGACGGCATCGATGACTCGTTTTTTGAGGATTGTTCCGATATCACTATCGTTGCCTGCGGCACAGCCATGCATGCCGGTCTGGTAGGAAAATCGCTCCTTCAGAATATGTTTCAGATACCCGTGACAGTAGCCATTGCCTCGGAATTCCGGTATGAGGCGCCGGTGATCGGAGAGAAATCCATGGTCATCGTAGTGTCACAGTCCGGCGAGACCATCGATACGCTGGAGGCGCTGAAGCTGGCAAACCGCTACACAAAGAAGACCCTTGCGGTAGTCAACGTAAAGGGATCATCCATTGCCCGGGAGAGCAATTACGTGCTGTACACCCACGCGGGCCCGGAGATCGCCGTGGCCAGTACAAAGGCTTACACCGTTCAGGTGGCCACCTTCTTCCTGCTGGCGGTGAAGCTGGGACTTGTCACAGGAAAAATGACGGAGAAGGACGCGCGGGCCTTTGTGGACAATCTGCAGCGGGTGCCGGACGTGATCCGTCAGATCCTGCTCACCGCAGACGACATCGAGGAACTGACCCAGCGCATGACCAACGCCCAGAATACCTTCTTTATCGGAAGAGGACTGGATTATTCCCTGGCCATGGAAGGCGCTCTGAAATTAAAGGAGATCTCCTACATTCACGCGGAAGCTTACGCTGCCGGTGAACTGAAGCACGGCACCATCGCCCTGATCAGCGAGGGAGTTCCGGTGATCTCCATCGCCAATCAGTCCCACGTATACAGCAAGGTGATCTCCAATATCCGGGAAGTCAAGGCGAGGGGCGCGTACGTGATCCTTCTCAGCAGGGACGAAAAGATCAGCGATCCGTCCATCTGCGACGTACAGCTGCGCATTCCCGATCTGCCGGACGCATTTACCGTATTTCCCTCGGTGGTGATCCTGCAGTTTATCGCGTATTTCGCCGCTGTGGGCAAGGGCTTCAACCCCGACCAGCCCAGAAACCTGGCCAAATCCGTGACAGTCGAATAAAAGCACCGGCCGGAAGGCTTGTGTCCCCCATAAGAAAAAAGCAGGCTTCAAAAGCCTGCTTTTTTTAGAAATGTTCTTTTACATAATCCTTCAGCTTCGCGAAGCTTTCCGGGCTGATGGCGTGTTCCAGCTTGCAGGCGTCCTCCGCCGCCTGGATATTATCCACGCCGATGCCTTCCAGAAAGTCGGTCAGCACCATGTGCCGCTCGTAAATGGTCTCGGCGATCTCGCGGCCGCTTTTTGTCAGGGCGATGTGGTTGCTGCCGTCCACGGTGATATATCCGTTTTCCCGAAGATTTTTCATGGCCACGCTGACGCTGGGCTTGGAAAAGGAGAGGGCGGTGGCGATGTCGATGGAGCGCACAGGCTGTCCTCCCTTGCCAAGGATCAGGATCGTCTCCAGATAGTCTTCCGCTGATTTTTGAATTTTCATGATGATCTTCCCCACTTTATCTGCTTTTTTATGATTATAGCATAAGAGATCCGATATTTCAACGCCGCCGTTTTCCTCTGTTATGAGATATATCGTGATGTATTTATCTGACAGATTTGCACAATTACGAAGATTGTGCTACACTGTATACAGATATGGGCTTTTTTTGGACAGCCCGGAGAAAGGAAGGGATCGCTATGAGCTACGCGGATCGGGTGTTTAAGGACATGTGCCGGGATATCCTGGAAAATGGAACGGATACAAAAGGAGAAGCAGTGCGGCCCACGTGGGAGGACACGGGAGAAAAAGCCTACACCATCAAGAAATTCGGCGTGGTAAACCGATTCGACCTGCGGAAGGAGTTTCCTGTGCTGACGCTCCACCGGATGTCCGTGAAAAGCGCCCTGGAGGAGATCCTCTGGATCTATCAGAAAAAATCCAACGACATCCATGAACTCAGTACCCACATCTGGGATGCCTGGGCGGATGAGAATGGGACCATAGGTACCTGCTACGGATGGGTAGTGGGCAGAAAGTTTTTGTACAAGGGCGAGGAGATCGACCAGATGGATTATGTGCTCCGCCAGCTGAAAGAAAATCCCTTCAGCCGCCGGATCATGACCAATCTGTATACCTTCCGCGACCTCCACGAGATGCACCTCTATCCTTGCGCCTATTCGATGA
>CANQHX010000086.1 GCA_947623905.1 uncultured Lachnospiraceae bacterium | reverse complement strand
GCTGGTATGCACGGAAAAGAACAGGTTTACCGCGACTACGATCTCAAAAATAATGGCGGCGCAGCTGAGCGCTCCCTGAATGATATGGACCACCTGGGAGTTGAGGATTATCCAGGCAAACCGGCCGATCAGCAGGCCTGCCGCGGCGAGACCTATGGCAATGATCCGGCCTGTGAGGCTTTTGGACCGCACGGTGTTGAGCAGCTTTTCCAGCTGTTTTTCCGTCCGGCTGCTGCTTGCGTCCGAAGTGGCGGTATCGGGGTTTCTCCGTTCTCCCCGGAGCAGTTCGTCGGAGGTGACGCCGAACAGCTCTGCCATGACGGGGATGAGAGACAGGTCCGGAGCGTTTTCATCCCGCTCCCACCGGCTTACCGCCTTGTCTGATACGTTGAGTTTTTCCGCCAGCTGCTTCTGTGTCATGCCGTTTGCTTTCCGAAGAGCGGCGATAAATTGTCCCATGGATTTCTGATTCATGTTTTTCCTCCTTTTCTGGCGCCGGATATCCGGTGCGGTGGTTGGATCCTGGGTGTATTCTACAGAATCGTCGGAAAAAACACCACCCCGCAGACCGTAATTTTCTCTCGCAGAGCGAGAATCCGGGGATATTTTATAAAACTGCAGAAAAAACAGCGGCGATCCTTCACAGGAATCGCCGCCGGGCGACACTTTTTTTATAATATAAATTCCAGGATCTCCCGGGCGCATTTTTCCCAGCTGAACCTGGCTGCCTGCTCCAGACCCTTCCGGGACATTTCCCTGCGCTTTTGGGGATCCTTCAGCACGGAGAGGATGGCTTCCTTCAACTGCTCTGTGCTGTAGGGATCGATGAGCACTCCCGCGTCTCCCGCCACCTCGGGCATGGAGGACGTGTTGGAGGTGATGACGGGGACGCCGCTCTGCATGGCCTCCAGAATGGGGATGCCGAAGCCTTCGCACAGGGAGGCGTAGATAAACAGGGTGGCGTTGGCGTAGATGTTCCGCTTTTCCTCCTCGGTGACATATCCGGTGAAGATCACGTACGGCTGCAGCCGGTGGGCCTGCACGTAGTCATAGATCTCTCCGTTGTTCCAGCCTTTGCCTCCCACGATGACCAGCTTGTAGGGGAGCTGCGGGTCGGACAGGACGCACTGCTCGTATGCCTGGATGGTGCGGAGCATGTTTTTCCGGGGCTCTACCGTGGACAGGCACAGGATGTAATCGGAGTCGATATGGTATTTCGCCATGGCGGCGGCGATGCCCTCCGGGTCCTTCTCGCTGGTGAGCATGGGGTTGGCCCCCTCGTACACCACCCGGATATTCGGTTCGGGGATCTTCATGTATTTGATCACGTCTTTTTTGGTAGCCTCCGATACGGCCACTACCTTATCCGCCTGATATTTGCAGATGTCCGTAAATACTTTAAACCGCAGCTTGTGCTCATCCGTGAACAGCTCCGGCATATACAGGGGGATCAGATCGTGGACAATGGCCACGTAGGTGATCTTTTTGTTGAAGGGAGGCAGGTAATGGCGGGTGCCTATAAACATGTCGATGTTCATTTTCTTCAGGATGCCCGGCAGCTTTGTCAGATAATGGAGCTGCTTGTGATCCGGGCCGCCGTAATCCGTTATCTGCCAGTTGGGCGCCAGGGGAAACGGCAGCTTTACTTCATCGTAGGTAAAGAGAAAATAGTCGTTTTCCCTGTCCAGCTTCATCATATTTTCGATCACATTTAAGATCCACTGGCCGATGCCGGCGGCTTCCTTCACAAGGGCGGATATGTCCATTCCGATACGCATAAGATACTCCTTCCATGTCTGCCCGCGCAATCTCCGGCAGATCCGTAATACGACATTCATGGTAACATGTTATGGAAAATAAAGCAAGAGCGGTGTATAATGAAAAAAGGCGGGCTGCCGGCCGCGCGGGCATCTGCCGAGTTATTTATCCTATATAACGATAAAGACAGAAAGGACATATCTATGAACACATACAGAGACACCTACGCTTACTGGCTTACTTCCCCCCTGTTTGATCAGGAGACCAAAGACGAACTGCGGGAGATAGAAGGAAATGAGGCTGAGATACGGGACCGTTTTTACCGGGAGCTGTCCTTCGGCACCGGCGGCCTGCGGGGCATGCTGGGCGCGGGCACCAACCGGATGAACCGCTATACGGTAGGGAAAGCCACCCAGGGGCTGGCAGATTATATCAGGGAACAGTCCGGTGAAAAAAAGGTGGCCATCGCCTATGATTCCAGGAACCGGTCTCAGGAATTTGCCCTGGGGGCGGCCCTTTGCCTGTGCGCCAACCATATTGAGGCGTATCTGTTCCCCCAGCTCCGTCCCACGCCGGAACTGTCCTTTGCCGTGCGGACGCTGGGCTGCATGGCGGGGATCGTGATCACCGCCAGCCACAATCCCGCGGAGTACAACGGCTACAAGGTATACTGGTCCGACGGCTGCCAGATCACGCCGCCCCAGGACAGCGCCATTATCGCCAGGGTCAATGCCGTGCCGGGATATGAGGCAGTGAAGTCCATGGACCGGCAGGAGGCGCTGGAAAAAGGGCTGCTCCACATGATCGGCCCGGAGATGGATGACGCGTATATCCAGGCGGTAAAGAAGCAGATCCTCCGCCCGGATGTCATAGAGGCCATGGGGGACAAGCTGTCCATTGTCTACACGCCCCTTCACGGCACCGGCCTGTACCCGGTGACCCGTATGCTCCGGGAGCTGGGCTTCTGCAACGTCCATGTGGTGAAAGAGCAGGCTGTCGCCGACGGGAATTTTCCTACGGTTCCCTATCCGAATCCCGAAGAAAAGGCGGCCTTTGCCCTTGCCATGCAGCTGGCGGAGGAAAAGCAGGCGGACCTTGTGCTGGCTACGGACCCCGACGCGGATCGGCTGGGGGTGGCTGTACGGGACGGCAGCGGGGCGTATCATATGCTTACCGGCAATATGTCCGGCATGCTGCTGTGCGAATATGAACTGTCCCAGCGGAAGGCCCTGGGCAGGCTGCCGGATAACGCCGCCGTGGTGAAGACCATTGTCACGGGAAATATGTCAAAGAAAGCGGCGGAGGCGTACGGGGTCCATGTGGACGAGACTCTCACGGGATTTAAGTACATCGGGCAGAAGATCCGGGAATATGAGGATACAGGCGCCCACACGTATGTATTCGGATATGAGGAAAGCTATGGCTGCCTCATCGGCACGTACGCCAGAGACAAAGACGCGGTAGTGGCGGTGACGGCGCTGTGCGAAGCAGCCGCCTGGTACCGGTCGCAGGGATCGGACCTTTGGAGCCAGATGATAAAGCTGTATGAAACGTACGGGTATTTTCGGGAGGACCTTATGTCCGTCACTTATAAAGGCGCCGACGGGGCGGAGAAGATAAACGCGCTCATGGAACGGCTGCGGCGGAATCCTCTTGGGAAGCTGGGGACGTGGAACGTGCTTTGTGTGACAGATTATCTGGACGCGGAAAAGACCGGGCTGCCCCGGTCCAACGTGCTGTATTATCAGCTGGAGGAGGATGGATGGATGTGCATGCGTCCCTCCGGCACGGAGCCCAAGATCAAGCTGTATATGGGCGTAAAGGGCAGCAGCCGGGAGGATGCGGAGGAACGGCTGACCGCTCTGAAAGAGGCCGCCGGCCGGCTGACCGGCTGACCGAATAGTCTTGTACGTTTTCAGCCGGCCAGCACTCTGTCCAGCGCGGCCTTTATGTTTTGTTTGCAGTCCTCATATGTTTCGGAAGGATGTGCCTCGTAGAGCTTTGTCCCTTCGTAAAATACAGTGGGAACATAATAGTAATCATACCGGTCGGCGATCTCCGGATGCCGGCGCTCCTCGATCCATTCTACCTGGACCCGGCCGTAGGCCGGATCCTCCTCCGCCAGCTCTTTCAGGGCTCTTCTGGCATAATGGCAGTAAGGGCAGTCCGACAGGTGAAAAAGCAGTATTTTTTTCAATTTACTCACCTCCGTCAGAAGGTTCCATGGGGCTTTCCTGGGTGTAGTCACTGCTGCCGTCTTCCTGTCCCGTATAGTCCTCGGGCGGATCTGTGACGGTCGTTTCCGGTACAGTGGGCTCATCCTGCTCCCATCCGGTTCCCGTATCATCGGAAGGCGTCTCATAGGTGTCGTCATTGCCGTAGTCGTTTTCGTCGTAATCACCGCTGTCGGTATTGTCGCTGTTGTAGTCCGAACCGCCGTCATCATTATAATCCGTGTCGGTATCGTAAGAATAATCGTCAGAAGAACTGTCTGAGTAATACTGATAGTCGTCGTCGCTGTAATTGCTGCTGCCGGAGGAAGACGACTCGGTCTCTTCCGGTTCTTCGTCGTTATCCGAGTCTTCATCCATGTACCAGATGGCGTTGCCATCTCCCTCCCGGATAGCCTCCGAGATCCGGTGGCACAGGTCGGAAACCTCGTAATTCTGCTCTCCGTAGAGATATTCATGGAGCTGGATCACATTTTTTTCCAGATTGTTGGGATATACATATTCCGTATCGGTATAGATATCGAAAGGAAAACCGGTCTGGTTTTCTTCCGACAGGTTGAAGGATTTCACCTGCTGGATCAGCGACAGGATCTCGTCGTTGGTCAGATCGGTGCGGACCTCGGGCGCCACCACCTCAAACAGATCCATAAGGGTTCCCAGGCCGGCGGTCTGGGCTTTTTGCGCCGTGAGCATGAGCACCTCTCTCTGCCGTTCCGTCCGGCGGAAGTCGTTGCCGGTGGTGTGGCGGATGCGGCCGTAGGCAGTGGCCTGTACGCCGTCCAGGTGATGCATGCCGGGCGTGAGGATGTGGTTGGACAGAGAACCCTTGATGGAATTGATCTCGTCGATATACTGGTTGATATATTTCACTTCGGCTTCCGTGATCTCCATGTCCACGCCGCCCAGGGCTTCGATCACGTCGGAGACGATGTCAAAGTTCACCGATACGAAATTGTCGATCTCGATGTCCAGGTTATTCTGGATCATGTCAATGGCAAAGGTGGGACCCGCGTCTCTGGAAGAGTCGTTGGGCAGCAGGTTGGCGGAGCCGTAAAAGTACGCGTGGGTGGCCTTGGAAAAGGTGTGGCCCTCGGTGTCGTAGTAATTGCGCTTGCGCATGTACAGGAACGTATCCCGGTACAGGGACATGAGCTTTACCGCGTGGGTTTCCCGGTTGATGCTCACAAGGATCATGCAGTCGGAGCGCTTGTCCCCGTAATCCCCTACATTCATGGTGTTGAGCGTAGTATTGTCACGGGAGTCCAGTCCGAAGATCATGATGTTCCAGTAGCCGGTATCCTGTTCGGGAGCCGGCGTCTCGCCCGTCTCCGAAACTTTTGTATCCCGCTCTATGCGGTTAAACGTGTTTACGATCCTGGTAAGTCTGGGAATGGCGTAGACCGCTCCGCAGACGATGAGGATGCAGAGAACGATCAGAATAATATTGATGACCATCCGTATTTTTTTCTTTCTCTTCATGTTTTTTGTCTCCGTTTCCATGCTGTCGCTGTCTAGTAAGCGTTTTTGTTGATAAAGCCCTTGAATATGGTCAGGAACATGATCTTAAAATCAAATCCGAGGGTCCAGTTTTCTATATAGTACAGATCGTATTCGATCCGCCGCCGGATGGAGGTGTCGCCCCGGTAACCGTTTACCTGGGCCCATCCCGTGATGCCCGGCCGCACCTGGTGCTTGATCATGTACCGGGGTATCTCTTCCCGGAATTTTTCTACAAAGTATGGTCTTTCCGGGCGGGGCCCCACAAGGCTCATGTCTCCCTTCAGCACATTCCAGAACTGAGGGATCTCGTCGATGCTGGTCTGGCGGATGAACTTGCCTACGCTGGTCACTCTGGGATCGTGGGGCGTCGTCCAGGCCTTTTTCTCGTCCGACTGGCGCTGCACCTCCATGGAGCGGAATTTGTACATGCGGAAGGGCTTGTTGTGGAGCCCGATGCGCTCCTGGGCGAAGATCAGGGGGCCCGGGGAGGTGAGCTTGATAAGGATGGCCACCACCAGCATTACAGGGGAACTGATGATCAGGCCTGCGAGGGCGCCGATCACATCCACCGTCCGCTTGCATATATAATTGAAGGTTTCCATCAGGGGCACATGGCGGATATTGATCACCGGAAGACCCAGCACATCCTCTGTGTAGGGCTTCGTGGGGATAAAATTGTTGTAATCCGGTATAAACTTTGTGTGGACGCCGGATTTTTCGCACATGTCCACGATCCGTTCCAGCTTGTAGTATTCCGTGATGCTCAGGGTGATGGCGATCTCGTCCAGCCTGTTTTCCGGAAGGATCACAAGCAGGTTGTCGATGCGGCCGATGACCTTGATGCCCCGGTATTCCGTGACGCCGCTCTCTACATTGTCATCCAGGATGCCCCGGACGGTAAAACCCCACTGGGGGTTAGCCAGGATCCGGTCAATGTACGCTTCCGCGGCCCGGGAGTAGCCTACCAGCAGGATATGTTTTTGATTGAAGCCCTGGCGGCGTATCCGGTACAGCAGCCACCGCAGTCCGATGCGGAATGTGATCCCCAGGAAAACGTTGATCAGGAAAAACAAGATCAGCATCTGCCGGGAAAACGTACTGATGTGGAACAGATACAGGATGAGTATAAAACTGAGGATGCCGATGCCGTTGGCTTTTAACAGATTGGCTATCTCAGCCCTTCTTCCGGAAGTACGTTTGGGCGTATACAGATGGAAGATGGAGTAGAGGATCAGATATCCCGGCACCACAGCCAAGAGAGCTATAAAATAAGTCGGGGCAGGGAGCACTTCTCCTTCGTTCTTCATCCAACCGCTGCCGATGCGGATATACCAGGCAAGTGTGTATGACAGGGCAATAAACAGAGCGTCCAGCACCACATGGACCCGGTTGAGACGCTGCTGATTGCTTTTTATCAAATGGATCACCTGTTTTCATTAATAAAATATTAATTTTATAACAACCTACATCATACACGATATATGAAAAAATCACAACCCATTTTTGTTAAATAATTTTGTCCGAAAGCACCAAAAAAATAACAAACTTTATTAATTGAATTGACACAATTCCTACACAATTCCACGGTAGACTATGGAACATAAAAACAAAGGAGTGGCAGCAATGAGTGAAGAAAAAAGCAATTATGAAAATCAGACCACAGAACAGCTGATAGATGTTACGGATCCCGCCGACACCCATCCGCAGAGCGAAACGGACAGCACCGTCAATTTTGTTATGCAGCCCGGTCCGGAGGAAGACGGTTCCCATCCGGCAGGAGCAGAGACCGAAGATCCTGACGGCGCGCAGCCTGTGACGGAACAACTGCAGGAGGTACAGCCTGTGACGGAACAGACGCGGGAGACACAGCAGGACGACGGAGATGCTTTTCAGGCGGCGGCCGCCGCCCCCTCTCCCCACTGGAATTTTGACGAGCAGGATACGGGAGAGGAGACAGCCGAGGCACCGGTTCCGGACAAACCGGTGAAAGAAAAGAAAAAACGGGGCTTTGGCTGGTTTGTAAAATATGCCGTGGCAGGCGTGCTGTTCGGCGCGGCGCTTTGCGGCGGCTTCTGGGGCATCAACGCCATCAGCGGCTACCGGGCATTTCCCGCCAGGACGACTACCATTCAGCAGAGCGCTCCTCTGACCAACGCGGTGGACAGCGGCAGCCAGATAGACGCCAGTACCGTGACGAGCGGCGGCGCCGACACGAAGGTACTGGATGTGTCCGGGGTGGCGGAAAATGTCATGCCGTCCATGGTATCCATATATAATAAGGGAACCGCTTCCGTCCAGACCTTCTGGGGCACCCAGACCTATGAGTCCCAGAGCAGCGGCAGCGGCATCATCGTGGGCCAGAACGATACGGAGCTGCTCATCGCTACCAACAATCATGTGGTCAGCGGAGCGGAAAGCCTGAAAGTATCCTTTGTGGACGATCAGGAGGTTGCCGCTGTGGTAAAGGGTACTTCCGGCGAGATGGATCTGGCGGTAGTGGCCGTAAAGCTGTCGGATATGTCCGATGATACGAAAAACGCCGTGAAGGTAGCCCGCCTGGGAGATTCCGACGCTCTGAAGATCGGCGAGCCCGCCATTGCCATCGGCAATGCTCTTGGATACGGACAGTCGGTAACAGTCGGGTATATCAGCGCTCTGAACCGGGAAGTGACCGTACAGGCGGAGAACTCCGGCTCCAGTGAAGTCACCAGCCAGCTGATCCAGACCGACGCGGCCATCAACCCCGGCAACAGCGGCGGCGCTCTGCTGAACATCAACGGAGAAGTGATCGGCATTAATTCCGTAAAGTATTCTTCCACAGACGTGGAGGGCATGGGGTATGCCATCCCCATTTCCGCGGCACAGCCCATCCTGGATGAGCTGATGAACCGGGAGACCCGCACTAAGGTAGAGGGGAATGACGCCGCGGCGCTGAGCATCCGCGCGGCAGATGTGACATCCGACGCCATGAAGATATACGGTATGCCCTCGGGCGCGTATATTTCCCGGGTCATTAAGGATGGCGCGGCAGAAAAAGCAGGACTGAAGCAGGGCGACATCATCGTGAAGCTGGATGGTGCGACCATATCCTCCGGGACCAGTCTTGTGGATCAGCTTACGTACTACAAGGCAGGAGAAACGGTAGATGTGGTAGTGGCCCGCTTTGAGGGAGGCGAATACAAGGAACAGACGTTTTCCGTGACGCTGGACCGCAAGTCAGATCTTGACGACGATGCCGATGACGACGATCAGGAGGACCAGGAATCTCCCGGTTCCCGGCCGGACGATGACAGGCAGGAGGGCAGCGGAGAAGAAGACAACAGCCAGAACAGCGATCCCTTCAGCGGATGGTGGCCCTTCTGGTAAGAATCGGATAGATGGTCATAAAACAGGGAGATCCCAAAGGCTAATGCCTTTGGGGTCTCCCTCTTTTTGTTGTATGCGTTTAATCTTCTTCGATGATCTGGATCTCCAGATAGTCAAAAGAGATCGTCTCCGTGAAATTGTCCCGGGTAAAGCGGGTCTTTGCCACCTGCTGGAACTGCCGGATGTTGGTGTCCAGCCAGATGGGGCGCTGGAGATCAAAGGCATAGCAGATCTCCTCCAGGCCGCGGAACACCTTGTGGGTGCGGGTGTCGTCGGAATCATCCTCGTACACCATATCCCGCAGCATATGCTGTTTTCTGAATATCTTTCCCCACATGCGGAACATAAAATTCTCCATTCCGGAGCGTTTACGCGACGGGGCGACGCGAACATCCAGTTCGCGTCTGCCATCAGTGCTATTTGTGACGCCCCGGCACAAATAGCCGTGTGAAAAATCAGCACATCAGTG
>CANQHX010000085.1 GCA_947623905.1 uncultured Lachnospiraceae bacterium | reverse complement strand
ATCCAGCCCTCCGGCTGTATCGGTTGAGCAAAAGTCCGCGTGGGATTGATGTGGTATCTTTAACTTTGGGAAACTCCACGCTCCCAGTTGGATACGGCCTGAAAACTGATCTCCATTTTGTCCGCAAGTTCCGTTTGCGTCATACCGGCGGCTTTCCGTAGCCTGCAGATATTCAAACCAATCTGATCCATGTCAAGCATAGATCACCCTTCTTTCCGGATAAATAATTTCTGACTAAGCGCCTATCTTGTTTTTATATTAGCACATCCGTTTATTTTTTAAAGCAAGTATTCGTTGAATTTCCCATTTCAACGCCTCGTTGAATGATGACTCCTATATTTGCAATGACGATGAAGAAAATATATTTATTTCCATAATAATTTAAACGGCAGTTTAAGTCCGGCTTACCTGTCGCAGTGGGTGAACAGACAGGGCACTTTCGGATGCGCTGGAGCGCACTTACGGTACCGCTGATCTGCTGCAATGGGATATAGAATGGCTAAAGACAGCCCGGAATGAAAAATGGAAGGCTCTGGCGGGCAATGCTGCTTACAGAAAGATACTGAGGGAATTTCAATAGCAACACTTTTTACTGCATGTTCAGCTCCAGTTTCAGCTCCGACAGGAAAGCGTCGGCTGCCTTTGAAAAAATTTGTCCTTTTTTCCAGACAACAGACAGGTTTACCTCCAGCGCCGGCTGTAAGGGCCGGAAGCAAAGGCCGCTTTGGCCGGAGGTGTTGATGATCCGGTCCAGCGCCAGGGCGTAGCCCAGCCCTTCTTTCACGAAACGGGAGGCATTGTAGATCAGATCGTACCGCAGGACGATGTTTAATTTTGCGGGCACGGTGTCCAGCCACGCGTACATATCACTGCTGATGGCAGCCTGGTGAGACAGGATCAGCGGAAGGCCGGTCAGATCGCCTGCGCAGATGGTATCCTTTTTTGCCAGGGGGCTGTCGTCCGGCATCAGGAGCCCCCATCTGTCTTTTATGGGCAGGCGCAGATACTCATATTTTACGACGTCAACGGGACCGATCAGCAAGCCGAAGTCGATGAGCCCGTTGTCCAGCCGTTCCAGCACCCTCTCCGCGTCCCCGCTGTAAATGCGGTAGCGGATCAGAGGGTGCTTTTTTTGCAGGTTTTTCGCGGCACGGGCAAAGAAGGAAACGGCGTCTGTCTCTCCGCCGCCGATGTGGACCTCCCCGGTGATATTTTCACTGGAGCTGTCAAGCTCCGTCTTTGTCTTTTCCACCAGCTCTATGATCTCCTCGGCGCGCCTGCGGAGCAGCATGCCGTCTTCCGTCAGGGTGACCCGCTTGCTTCCCCGGACGAGAAGCTGTTTTCCAAGCTCTGCTTCCAGGTCCATCAGCTGCCGGGACAGGGGCGGCTGGGTCATGTGCAGGACTCTGGCCGCTTTTGTGATGCTCTCCTCCCTTGCCACTGTGAGAAAATACTGTAACACCCGAATGTCCATCTGTATCCTCCATTTTGAATGTCTGTTTTATATCTGCATACTATCATAGCAGACCATTCAATACCTTTCAAGTATGAGGAATTATATTTTATATTTATTTGATATAAAAACAGAGGGAAAGTATAATAAAGAAAATGAAGAAAGAAACGTATATTTGCGGTTGACACGGCAGGACAGCGGCATGCCGTTCCGAAGTGTCTGAGTCTGCACATATGCAGGGAGGCAGCTTATGAAAACAGAAGCAGTTTTGGAAGCCATGCGAAAGGGAGAGACAGTGACGGACTCGTCTCCGGCTCATGAGGTGATGCACCAGCTTGCATGCGAGGCCATGAAGATAACAGCGGAGTTAAACAGCGGCTACCACCGACCGGAGGAGATCAGAGCGCTCTTTTCCCGACTCATCGGCAGGCCGGTGGACGCTTCCTTCGGGCTGTTTCCGCCTTTTTATACGGAGTGCGGGAAAAATATTTTTCCGGGAAAGAATGTGTTTATCAATTTTGCCTGTCATTTTCAGGATCAGGGCGGCATTTACATCGGGGACGGCGTGCTCATCGGTTCCCAGACGGTGCTTGCCACCATCAATCACAAAAAGGACCCGAAGGCGCGCAGGGACAATTGTTTTGCGCCCATCCATATCGGTAACGGCGTATGGATAGGTTCTCATGTGACCATCCTGCCGGGAGTGACCGTCGGGGACAATGCGGTCATTGCAGCCGGGGCGGTAGTGACAAAAGATGTGCCTGCCGGTGTGGTGACGGGAGGCGTGCCGGCCAGGGTCATGGGTCCTGTGGAGGAACAGGAGAAAAAACAAAGGTGCATCGTATTTCAGATGGAGAGATCGGTTTGAACTGGAAGCAGGCATGGTACCCGCTACCCAGGTGATCCTCAGGTGGGACTTGCAGAACGGGGTGGTAGTGATCCCCGGTTCCAGCAATTCCGACCATATGACAGAAAATATCTCCCTGTTTGATTTTTCTCTCACAGAGGAAGAAATGGCGGAGATGAGCAGGCTGAACAGAAATGAGAAACACGACTGGTATTAAGAACTGGAGGGAAAGAAAATGATGAAGAAAACAGAAAAGATCACAGGTATTGTTTTGGCGGTCATCCTGCTTGTATGTGGCTGTTTTTTTGGATGCAGCATAGAGACGTCTGCCACGGGAACTATGTATTACGGGGATGTGGACCGTAACGGACAGGTGGCAGTGTCAGACGCCCTGCTGGTATTAAAGCATGTAGTAGGCGCTCAGGTTATCACAGATTCTCTGGCCCTTCAGCTGGCGGATATGAACCATGACGGGGAGCAGGATGTGTCAGACGCTCTGCTGATATTGAAAACTGTGGTGGGCATCGCAAAGCGGGAGCCCTATCGCAGCGGTGGACAGGGAAAAACACTGGTAGTGTATTTTTCCTGCACCGGTACCACGGAGACATTGGCAAAGTATGCCGCCGACATACTGGGAGGAGATCTTTATGAAATCGTCCCGGAGGATCCCTATACAGAGGAAGACCTGGCCTATTATACCGGCGGACGGGCTGACCGGGAGCAGAACGATCCTTCCGCCCGTCCCGCCATCTCCGGACAGGTAGATAATATGGAGCAGTACGACACCATCCTGCTGGGCTACCCTATCTGGCACAGCCAGGCCCCCAGGATCATCAGTACCTTTTTGGAGAGTTACGACCTGGCGGGAAAGACGATCATCCCTTTCTGTACCTCCCACAGCAGCGGTATCGGTTCCAGTGCCGACAACCTTCACCATCTGGCTCCGGGAGCAAACTGGAGAGAAGGGAGACGGTTTGGCAGCGGCGTCTCCCGTCAGGAGGTGGAAAGCTGGATAGCGGGGCTGGATCTGAACAAGATGCCGGATGTATCGGTCTTTGACCTTGCCGCCGGGGAAAATGGAAAGGCTCCCGTGGTCACTCTCAACAGCGGGTACGAGATGCCCATCGTGGGCCTCGGCACGTATAGCCTGCTGGACGACGTGTGCGTGGATTCCGTGGCGGCAGCCCTTCAGCGGGGCTTCCGCATGATCGATACCGCCTACATGTACGGCAATGAAAAGGAAGTGGGGGAGGGCATCCGCAAATCCGGCGTGCCGAGAGAAGATGTGTTCGTCATCACCAAGCTGTACCCCAACCAGTACGGGGACGCGGTCGAAGCCATCGATATGGCGCTGGAAAAGCTGGGCGTGGATTACATTGACATGATGCTGCTCCACCATCCCGGCGACAATGACGTGGCGGCCTACAAGGCTATGGAACAGGCGGTAGCCGATGGAAAGATCCGTTCCCTTGGACTGTCCAACTGGTACATCGAGGAGATGGAGGCGTTCCTTCCCCAGGTGGACATTCCACCGGCTCTGGTACAGAATGAGATCCACCCCTACTATCAGGAGAGCGAGGTCATCGACTACATGCACCAGAAGGGTATCGTCATGCAGGCGTGGTACCCGCTGGGCGGCAGAGGGCACCAGAGCGAGCTGCTGAGCGACCCGGTGATAGAGAAGATCGCCCAGGCTCATGGAAAGTCCGCTGCCCAGGTGATCCTCAGGTGGGACCTGCAGAACGGAGTGGTAGTGATCCCCGGTTCCAGCAATCCCGACCACATGACGGAAAATATCTCCCTGTTTGATTTCTCTCTCACAGAGGAAGAAATGGCGGAGATGGGCAGGCTGAACAGAAATGAGAAGCACGACTGGTATTAAAGGGGGGGGATGCGTGTATGAACAAGGTAAAGATCACGGTGTTGAAGACGATGTTTGATGAGGAGATCGCGGCGGCATACGCCAGGCCGGAGCTTGGCCCCTGCCGGCGGTTTGCTGAGGGACAAGTGTTTTACGGCGGCGTGAAGAAGCCGGAAGGCTTTTGCGATACGGCGTGGAGCTGCATTTATCAGTATGTGTTCGCTCTGGCCAACGGCGCTGGAGAGAATGGCTTTTTCTTCAACGACTGGGCAAAGGAGCCCAGGACCGCCATAAGCTGCTGCAACGATGGGCTGCGTCCTGTGATCTTCAGGCTGGAGGCGACGGATATTCCGGACGGATTGGAAGAATGACCGCAAAAAAAGATTGAAAGACCAACACATCTGTGTGATCTTTCAATCTTTTTTGCAAAGCCCTCACTGCTCCGCCACGGATTCCTCGCTGACCGGGAAAGTAAAGTAGGTGTCCGGATAGGGTTCATTTTCCAACGTGAAGTGCCACCATTCCGTGTCCAGGGGCTTAAATCCGTTGTCCACCATGATGTCCCGCAGCTTGTTCCGGTTGCTGATCTGTTCCTCTGTCAGATCGCCGGTGTAATCCGGGTGGGAAAGCTCTCCGAAATAATCGAACGTGCCGCCCATATCCAGCTCCTTGCCGGTGTCCATGTCAAAGAGGGTCAGATCAACGGTGCTTCCACGGCTGTGGCCGGATTTCTCGGCGATATAACCCTGATCGAACAATACGGATTTGTCCAGCTCAGGATAAAAATAATCCTTCATGCGGGTATCGTCGGTATCCTCCGCCCACCGGATAAAATTGTCTACGGCGGACTGGGGCCGGTAGGCGTCGTAGATCTTCAGCCGGTATCCCTGCTCTTTCGCGTCATCCGAGGCTTCCTTCAGGGCCTGGGCCGCTTCCTCTGTGATGAGGGCGCACGCCTCATCATAGCCGTCGATCCTGTCCCCCACAAAGTTGTAGGTAGAATAATACCGGATCTCAAGGATCGCGTCAGGAACTGCCTCGGAAAGAGACACAAACCCCTCCGCGTCGTCTGCAGAAGCGGTTTCTGTGGTTTCCGGACTGGGTGTGGGCGTCACATTGGCCGCGGAACAGGACGAAAGCATGGTTACTGCCGCCACCGCGGCGGTCAGGTGCAATAATTTTTTAAACATGAGTACCTCCCCTTTTTATTGTATTATAGCATCTCGACGAAAGTCTTGATGGGGATAGTCGTCAAACGCCCATCGACGCAAGCGTCATGGCTATTTTCCACGTTATTATACTATAAAAAGGAAAGATGTTCAATATCTGCCAGGCGTCTGCCGGATCATTTCAGATATTCCATGAAGAACTGCTCCAGCTTGTCAAAGGGGATGGCGTTCGTTTCGCCGCCGTCGTACAGGTCTGTGTGAACGGCGTCGGGGATGATCAGCAGCTCCTTGTTGTCCGTTCGGGGATTGTCCTTTACCATGGCGGCGTACGCGTCCCTGCTGAAATAGCAGGAGTGAGCCTTTTCCCCGTGGATCACCAGCACGGCGCTGCGGATCTCATTGCTGTACTGCAGGATAGGCTGGTTCATGAAGCTCATGCAGCCGATGATGTTCCATCCGCCATTGGAGTTCAAAGAGCGGGGATGGTAGCCGCGCGGGGTCTTGTAGTAGTCATAGTAATCTTTTACGAAGAAGGGGGCGTCCTCCGGCAGGGGATCGACTACGCCGCCGCCCAGGGCGTAGGTGCCGGCCTTGAAGGGCGGTGCGCTGAGCGTTGAGAGCCTGCTTTTTTTCGTAGCGGGCGTCAGCGGAATCTTCGGCGTCAAAATATCCGTTGGCGTTTACTCGAGTCATGTCGTACATGGTGGAAGCCACGGTGGCCTTGATCCGGGTGTCCAGGGCTGCCGTGTTGAGCGCCATGCCGCCCCAGCCGCAGATGCCGATAATGCCGATCCTGTCAGGATCCGCCATTTCCTCTGTAGAGAGGAAGTCCACCGCAGCCTGAAAATCTTCGGTGTTGATGTCCGGGGAAGCCATGTAACGGGGCTGTCCGCCGCTCTCGCCGGTAAAGGAGGGATCAAAGGCAATGGTGAGGAAACCCCGCTCCGCCATAGTCTGGGCGTACAGTCCGGCCGCCTGTTCCTTTACGGCGCCGAAGGGGCCGCACACGGCGATGGCCGGCAGGGGGCCGGAAGCGTTCCTGGGCGTGTACATGTCAGCCGCCAGCGTGATGCCGTACCGGTTGGGGAAGGTCACCTTCCTGTGTTCCACCTGTTGGCTTTTCGGGAATGTCTTGTCCCATTCTGTGGTAAGTTGCAGAGGCATTGTTTCGGTCATATGGATCTACCTTCCTTTCTTCCTAACCGCGATTTCCTGTAACAGGCGTATCGCAAATTTAAGCTATCGTTATCTTATGCTATCATTATCTGATCCTATTATATCGCCTTGACGCTGTCTTTACTAATGGTTATAATTTATATCAGTAT
Source organism: uncultured Lachnospiraceae bacterium (assembly GCA_947623905.1). GTDB lineage: Bacteria > Bacillota > Clostridia > Lachnospirales > Lachnospiraceae > CANQHX01. The sequence goes on along the minus strand of CANQHX010000085.1, from coordinate 2,674 downwards.
ATGCTTTTTTGGAATAACAGTCCTTGATCGTTGATTGCAGACGGTATAATGGATAGACCTTTTGGGACAATCCGGGACGGAGGTCAAAATGGAAATACGGACACTGCGCTACTTTCTCGCGGTGGCAAGGGAAGAAAATATGACACGGGCGGCAGAGCAGCTCCACGTGACCCAGCCGACCTTGTCCAAGCAGATCCAGTCATTGGAGGAGGAGCTGGGGAAAAAGCTGTTTGTGCGGCGCAGCTTCAGCATTGCCCTTACAGACGAGGGCAGGCTGCTCAAAAAAAGGGCCGAAGATCTGGTGGGCATGGCGGATAAGATCGCAGGAGAGTTTGCGGCTCTGGACGACGTCACCGGCGGGGATATTTATTTCGGACTGGCAGAGTCCTGGCAGATCCGTTTCCTGGCAAGGGAGATACGGGCATTTAAAATGTCATATCCTGATCTGCGGTATCACATCACCAGCGGTGACACAGAGCAGGTGACGGAGAAGCTGGACAAGGGGCTTCTGGATTTTGCCGTTCTCGTGGAGGATCCGGACCCTGCCAGGTACAATTTCCTCCCGTTTCCCGAGGCGGACGTGTGGGGGCTGGTCATGCCGGCAGGGGATGAACTGGCGGAAAAAGAGGGCGTGTGCATAGAAGATCTTGTGGGGCTGCCTCTGTTTTGTTCGGAGCAGGGTTGGGACATCGACATTCCCAGATGGTGCAATGACCGTATGGAGGAGCTTCATCTGGAAGGCTCCTTCCGGCTCTCGTACAATGCTTCGCTCTTTGTGAAAGAGGGTCTGGGCTATCTGCTCACCTTTGACCATCTCATCAACACCAGTCCGGAGAGCGGTCTTGCGTTCCGTCCCCTGTGGCCCCGGCTGGAGGCGAAGCTGTATCTGGTGTGGAAAAAACGTCAGGCCTTTACGCCCATTGCGGAACGGTTCCTGGCGCGTATGCGGGAGAAGCTGGGATGAACGCCTGGCAGAGAGGAGGGATGTTTGTGGAGCACAGTCTTTTGTTTTGCGGGGAACCCGCGGTGGGGGTCAATATCTCGGAGACTACCATGCAGGATCTGAACATCGATCAGATCGTCAATGCCATACAGGAAGGGGATTCCTTCTATGAGGTGCGTTCCATGTATCGCTGGTTTCCCAGGTCAAAAGCGGAGGAACAGTATCGGAGGGAAGTCCTTCAGGCGCTGAAGGGCGACGCTGCGTGGAACACCATGAACCGGTTCACGGACGCTATGAAAGAAGCTCACAGGGCGTGGGCAAAAGAGGCGGATGTTACCGATAAGGTGCAGAAGCAGGCGTGGCATTTAAGCGGAGCGTACCAATACTGCCGGGCGGTGGACAGCTTATGGGATCTGCTGTCGGAAGAGGCCGGTCAGAAGGCCGCAGGTCTGGTCGGTTTCAGACAGTATATAGAGCAATACAGGCAGAGTACGCAGTATATTGCTATGGGCAGCAGAGCGGCGAAGCTGGCGGAAGTGTTTTACAAAAGTTCCGTGGTATTGTCAGTTCAGAACAATAAACTGTATGTAGAACGGGACACTACCCGGAGGCGGTATGACAACGCTCTCAGGTCTTATTTCTCTGAAGAAAGATGGCAGTGCAAGAGTCCTTTTCTGGGGATGCCCCAGCTGAGCCAGCTGGAGCAGGAGATCATTTCCATTATGGCAAAAAAAGATCCGCAGGCGTTTCGGGAGCTGGAAGCATTTTACAGGGATTGGCCGGATCCTATGGATAAGACTATCCTGCAGTTTGAAACGGAATTGCAGTATTATCGGTTATTTCTGAAATATGAGAGGACTATGAAGGCGCTGGGCTTTTCCTTCGCCGTGCCGGAGGAAGATCAGGAGAGGGACATGTCTGCCTCCGGTCTGTACGATTTGGCTCTTGCAGATCAGAACCGGCATTTCAGAGAACAGGTCGTGGAAAATGATTTCTGTTATGGACCGGACGAACGGTTTTTCGTAGTTAACGGTCCCAATCAGGGCGGCAAGACGACCTTTGCGAGAAGCGTAGGGCAGCTGGTCTATTTCGCGAAAATGGGGTTTGATGTGCCGGCCAGGGCGGCCAATGTCCATTTTTACCGGACGATACTGACCCATTTTTCAGCGGAGGAAAGCGTGCTCACCGGAAAAGGTAAGCTGAAGGAGGAGCTGGAGCGGCTGGAGCCTATGATGGAGCAGACGGAAGCGCCGGCCTTTGTGATCTTCAACGAATTATTTACCACCGCGGCCAATTATGACGCCCGCATAATGGGAAAGCGGGTGCTGGATCATTTTATGAGCAGGGGCTGCAGGGGGATTTATGTGACTCACCTGGAGGAACTGGCTCAAGTGTCGGAAAAGGTTGTTGCCATGAAAGCAGGAATAGAAGAGGACGGGCATACCAGAACCTACAAAGTGGAACGGGGAAGGGCGGCTTCTTTCGGTTATGCCAGTGACATCGTAGAACGGCACAGGCTTACTTACAGCCAGCTGAAAGAACTGCTGCAGCAGAGCGCAGGTGCAAAAGGACGGTAAACAATGAATGTACATCTTCTATATAAGGACCGAGAATGGTCAAAAGGAAATACATATTTTGATGCCGGATCTGTTATTGAGGATCTGAATCTGGAGGTGCTCTTTCGCGTTGCGTCCAGAGACCAGCAGGAGCAGAATGGCACAGTACAGGCCA
>CANQHX010000084.1 GCA_947623905.1 uncultured Lachnospiraceae bacterium | reverse complement strand
TCCCGGGGAAGAAGCAAAATGAACTGCGCAGCAGGAAAAGGAAGAACATGAACATAAGAAATGTGGCGGTGGTGCCGGCAGGAGGCGTCGGCTCCCGCATGGGCGGCGATACGCCGAAGCAATATATGGAGCTGGCGGGAAAACCCCTGCTGTACCATACTCTCAGAGTATTTCAGGACGCTTCGTGCATAGACGGCATCATCCTCGTGGCCGGGGAAGGGCAGGAAGCATACTGTCATGAACTGTTCGTGAGGCAGTACGCCATGGACAAGATACTGGCAGTGGTGACAGGAGGAAAGGAACGGTATGATTCCGTGTACAACGGCCTTTCAGTGACGCCGCCCTGCAGCTATGTACTCATCCATGACGGAGCAAGGCCCTGTGTCACGGAGGATATTCTCAGACGGACGCTGGAAGACGCTGCCATATACGGCGCTGCTGTGGCTGCCGTGCCGGTGAAGGACACCATCAAGGTGGCGGATCAGAAGGGCAATGTGGTGCAGACCCCCGCCAGAGATACCCTCTGGACTATACAGACCCCTCAGACCTTTTCCTATGATCTGATCATGGACGCCTACCGGAAACTGCAGGAGCGGCGGGAGACGCTTACCGTCCCTGTGACGGACGACGCCATGGTAGTGGAGAGGATGACGGGACACGCCGTTCATCTGACTATGGGATCCTACGAAAACCTGAAAGTGACCACTCCGGAGGACCTTCCCGCGGCGGCTACATTTTTGGAAAAAGCCATTGACAACCGGCGGCAACAATGATAAAATACCTTTTGTTCTGCGGTAAAGACAGAGAGGCCCGCCGACATAGAAAAAGCTGTGGAGAAGTGTCCGAGTGGTTTAAGGAGCTGGTCTTGAAAACCAGTGACTCCGCAAGGGGCCGTGGGTTCGAATCCTACCTTCTCCGTTTTACGAGGAAACAACAGAATACAGGCCCGGCAGATGGCGGACGATCATCCGGCGCGGGCGATTTTGATCAGCTATGGAGAAGTACCCAAGCGGCTGAAGGGGCTCCCCTGGAAAGGGAGTAGGTCGTTAATAGCGGCGCGAGGGTTCAAATCCCTCCTTCTCCGTCCATAAAGGACCGTCATTTTGATAGACGGTCCTTTTTTTGTGCAATAGGAAGGTGTGTGAGCCGGGCAGGTGGATTGCTCAAGAATTGCGGAGCAATTTTGCGATGGCTCTGACGCGGTTTTTACAACCGGCGGTTTACCTATTTACAACTGACAGGTTACCTGTTTCAACTGATGTTTGATTGTACGGGGTCCGCATTTCGTCTACAATAAAGACATCAAAAAAAGGAGGTACATTATCATGTTGGAAACACTCAGTGAAAGGATCACTTATTACCGCAAGACCAGTAAGCTGACCCAGGAGGAGCTGGCGGAAAAATGTTCCGTCACGCCGCAGGCTGTCTCAAAATGGGAAAATGGCATCTCTACGCCGGACATCATGCTGCTGCCCCGCCTCGCGGAAATCTTTTCTGTTACCACCGACGAGCTGCTGGGCGTGAAGCGGGAGGTTCCCGTGGCCGTGGACACGGATGTTGTGGACGTGTCAAAGGCTATCCTTCGCATGCACGTAGACAGCTGTGGAGACACAGTAGATATCAGACTGCCCATTTCCGTTGCAAAGATCGTACTCCAAAGCGATCATAAATTTAAGATGGGGAAGAAGGACGCCTTGCAGGACATTGATTTTGATCAGATCTTCGCGCTTGTGTCGGTGGGTACATTTGGAAAGATCCTTGAGATCACAAGCGCCGAGGGCGATCATGTGGAGATTTGGGTAGAATGAAGATCATCATACGAACAGAAGGAAAGTCATTTACGGTGCCTTTGCCCATGGCTCTTCTTTCTGTGGCTCTTAAAAAGCTGGCGCCGGAATCCGGCAGTAAGGCAGACGGCGGGGACGCGGAGGAGGTGGAAGCGCTGGGCAAGGCACTGTGCCGGGAGCTGAAGCGGGCCCGCCGGGATTTTGGGCACATGGAGCTTTTGCACATTCATTCCTGCAACGGGGATGAGGTTATCATTATGCTGTGAAAGGAACGGCGTTCGTTTGGGACGCTGTCCTGAAAGCCTGGTTTCTGATATACTGCCTGCCCCGTGCCATTGTCATTCCCGCCTTTTTGTGATATGATGTAAAAAAATCAGAAAGGCTGGAACGTATCGCCATGCCGGTGAGATGGAAGCGTCTTATGCGAAAACTGAATACCTCCCAGATGATAGCCGGCGGCTTTCTGGCGCTGATCCTGACAGGCGGCCTTATCTTATGGCTGCCCTTCTGCGCCGCGCCGGGAGAGACGACCACGTTTTCCGACGCCATGTTCACGGCTGTCACAAGCGTGTGCATCACCGGACTGGTGACCGTCACCACGGCTACCCACTGGTCCGTTATAGGCAAGGTCGTTATCCTGCTGCTGATCCAGGCCGGAGGCATCGGTGTGATCTCCATGGGCAGCCTTGTTTTTCTGACACTGCGGAAAAAGCTTTCCATGCGCAGCAGCAAAATGATCCGGGAGTCCTACAATCTGGAGCAGATGTCCGACATGGGCGGGCTGGTGAAGCGGGTGGTGCTGTGCGTTTTCGGAGCGGAGCTTCTGGGCGCGGTGCTGTACGCCTTTGCCTTTGTGCCCCGGTTCGGGTGGGGGAGAGGGCTGGCCCAGGCGGGATTTACCGCGGTGTCGGCTTTCTGCAACGCCGGTATCGACATTCTGGGCGACAACAGCCTTGCTTCCTATGTAGGCGATCCGCTGATCAATCTCACTACCATGGGCCTTATCATCGTGGCGGGTCTCGGATTCAACGTGTGGTGGGATGTGGGCAGACGGGTCATAATGGTCTTTCGGCGAAAGCTCTCTCCCGGCAGGATGTTTAAGACGCTCCATCTTCAGAGCAAGCTGGTGCTTGTGACGACCGCCATACTGCTTGTGGGCGGCGGGGTGCTGATCTTTCTCATGGAATACAACAATCCCCGCACTATGGCGGACATGCCTCTTGGGACAAAGGTGATGGCCTCCGCTTTTCAGTCTGTCACCACCCGCACGGCGGGCTTCTTTACTATAGATCAGGCAGCCTTCTCCAACGGCACGGTGCTGCTGTGCCTGATCCTCATGTTTATCGGCGGCTCCCCTATGGGGACTGCCGGCGGCGTAAAGACGACTACCGTTGCCGTGCTGTGGATGAGCGTGGTGACCATGATAAAGGGAAGATCCGGCATAGAATTCTGCGGCAGGGAGATCCGCAATCATTATGTGCGCTCTGCCATGGTGATCGTGGTCATGGGATTTTTTACCCTGGCGGCGGCGTGCATCCTGCTGTCTGCCGTCATGCCGGGCAGAGAACTGACGGATATTGTGTATGAGCTGACGTCCGCCATGGGCACCGTGGGCCTGTCCCGGAACCTGACGCCCCAGCTGACTACGGCAGGAAAATGGATCGTCATGGCTGTCATGTATCTGGGCAGGATCGGTCCCATTACCCTGGGGACGGCAGTGCTGGTAAAAAGCCAGCGAAGGCCGGGAAACGTCCACCTGGCACAGGAGGACATCATGATCGGATAAGGTCAGGACGGCAGAAACAGAGCAACGGGTTGGCAAAGGAGCACGGGATATGAAAAGAAAAACATTTGCGGTGATCGGACTGGGTTATATGGGCGAGGCCCTGGCAAGAACGCTGGCGGACGCCGACTGCGATGTGATGGTGGTGGACGAGGATCAGGAAAAGATCAACGGCATTGCCGATAAAGTGGTATACGCGGTGCGGGCGGATGTGACGGAGGAAGATGTGCTGAAATCTCTGGATATCCAGGATGTGGATGTGGCCATCATCGCCATATCCGAAAATATGACCGCCAGCATCACCGCTACCATGCAGGTGCTGGAGCTGAATGTGCCATACGTGGTAGCCAAGGCGGCAAATGAGCTGCACGGAAGGATCCTGCGCCGGCTGGGAGTCAACGAAGTGATCCTGCCGGAACGGGACATGGGAGTATTTCTGGCCCGGAACCTGATCGATACGGGCTTCGCGGGCGCCATGGAGCTGGCGCCTGGCTTCAGCCTCATAGAATTTACCATTCCGGACCACTGGGTGGGACAGAGTCTGGTCCAGCTGGATGTGCGGAAGAAGTATCATATGACTGTCATCGGCGTCAAGAAGGACGACCAGGTGACCATGCATGTGCATCCCCATGAGCCTCTGCCGGAAAAATGCGGCGTTATCGCGGTAGGCAAGACAGAGGAGCTGGACGCGGATACAGTATTTTTAAGAGAATAAGGGAGCATGACAGTTTGCCGCGCTTTTGCCGCGGCGGACCTGCAGAACATTATGCCACAGAAAGCCGTCGGAAAATCCGGCGGCGTTGTTGACATCTGGATACATAAGTGCTATAATTCCTATCGAAATACTATGATAAGGAGATGCGCCTATGAAAACGGTTTATTTTGATAACAGCGCCACTACGCGGACGGACCCCGCGGTGGTGGAAGCCATGCTGCCGTATTTTTCTGAGCAGTACGGCAATGCGTCCTCCATTTACAGCCTGGGCAGAGAGAGCCGCAAGGCGGTGGAGCACGCTAGGGAGCAGGTGGCCGGAGCGCTGGGCTGTATGCCCCAGGAGATCTATTTTACCTCCGGCGGCAGCGAGAGCGACAATACGGCCATACGTGGTATCGCCTGGGCGAAAAAGGATAAGGGCAATCATATCATTACGTCGGCCATCGAGCATCCGGCGGTGCTGGAGACGTGCAGGCAGCTGGAAAAGGAAGGCTTTCGCGTGACCTATCTGCCGGTGGATCCGGACGGCGTGGTAGATCTGGACGCCCTGAAGGCGGCCATCACGCCCCGGACGACGCTGATCACCATTATGTACGCCAACAATGAGATCGGCACCATTCAGCCGGTGGACGAGATCGGCGCCATTGCCAGGGAGCACGGCGTCATATTCCACACAGACGCGGTGCAGGCGGTGGGCAACGTGGCCATTGATGTAAATGCTTCCCATATTGACAGCCTTTCTCTTTCCGCCCACAAGTTTTACGGCCCCAAGGGCATTGGCGCTCTGTATGTGAGAAAGGGCGTGCCCTTCCAGCGGTTCATGCAGGGCGGCCATCAGGAGCGCAACAAGCGTGCCGGCACGGAAAATGTACCGGCGATCGTGGGCCTTGGCAAAGCCATTGAGATGGCCTATGAGGATCTGGAAGTCCACAATGCCCATGTAAAGGCGCTGCGGGATTACTATGTGGCCCAGGTAGAAGAGAAGATACCATATATCAAACGCAACGGCCACCCTGAGAAGCGTCTGCCCGGCAACAGCAATATCTCCTTCCGGTTTATCGAGGGGGAGGGCCTTCTGCTGAACCTGGATCTGAAGGGCATCTGCGCCTCCAGCGGCAGCGCCTGCACTTCCGGTTCCCTGGACCCGTCCCATGTGCTCATGGCCATCGGACTGCCCCACGAGATCGCCCACGGTTCCCTCCGTATTTCCATCGGGAAGAACAATACAAAAGAAGAAGTGGATTATCTTGTGGAAAATCTGGTGGAGATCGTAAACAGGCTGCGGGAAATGTCCCCTTTGTGGGAAGATTTTATCGAGGAGGGAAAATAGATGGATTATTCTGAAAGGGTAGTGGATCATTACACCAATCCCAGAAATGTAGGCAAGATCGACGACGCCTCCGGCGTGGGCCAGGTGGGCAATCCGGTGTGCGGCGATATCATGAAAATGTACGTGAAGATCGAAGACAACATCATCACTGACGTAAAGTTCAAGACCTTCGGCTGCGGCGCGGCCATAGCATCCAGCAGTATCTCCACGGAGATGATCAAAGGGAAGACGGTGGAGGAGGCGCTGGCCTTGAAAAACAGCGACGTGGTGGACGCTCTGGGCGGACTTCCTCCCGTGAAGCTCCACTGTTCCGTGCTGGCGGAGGAAGCCATACGGGGCGCCATCGCTGATTTCTATCGCAAAGAAGGAAAGCTGACAGAGGATGAGATCAGAGAAAAATGTCACATCAAAGAATAATACAGGAGCCCTGCTGTGGAAGGCAGGGCTCCTGTTGCGTCCCGGTGAAGCCGGGCAGGCAAAATTGCCTGTTGCGCGTTTCACTCTTTTGGAATGATGATGGCGGCTACGATGTACGCCAGCAGCCCGGAACCGCCCAGGCAGGAAAACAGCACCCATGCCAGGCGGACCAGCGTGGGATCGATGTTGAAATACTCCGCGATGCCGCCGCAGACCCCGGCCAGCATGCAGTTTGCGGAAGAACGGTACAGTCGTTTATTTTCCATGGAAATGCTCTCCTTTCCGCGGCGCATCCGCCGCATTGCATTTTATTTTACCGGACAGGCCCCGTGAAAGAAGCCTTTTTTATAAGAAGCGGATCACTTGTCAAACCGGATGGCGACGGTGCCCGCCCCGCATTCTATATCGATGTGGCGGTTGGCGCCGGGATTTTCCACTTTCTGTTCATGCCCGAACCCGCTGTATGATTTTTTGCCCAGCATCACTTCACCGATGCCGCACTGGATATTGTAATCATAATTGGCCTCTTCTCCTGTGAGGGAGGCGCTCAGGCTGCCCGCGCCGATCTCCAGATCCAGTTTGCTGCAGTATTGTTTGAAGATTTCCATATTGTCATAATTGTCTGTGTCGTCAGGATCGTCTTCGTCCCCCACAGATACAAGATAATCCAGAGGATTTGTGGGATCGCTTCCGGGATCCGTCTGCACATTCCATGAAGTAATGTGCCGGAATATGCCCGGCATGTGAAAGTCGGCGGCCAGGGCCGTGAGATCCGCCCACGTAAAGCCCAGGAACAGGCAGACGATAAGGCAGGCCGCTCCGGCCATGGCGGCGATGGCGGAGGCCATCAGTGTGATCTTTGTAAATCGTTTCATTTTTTATGCCTCCTTTTTGCTGCGGTTGAGCAGCCTGCCGCAAAAATTCACAAAGCGCCGGAACCATGCCGGCAGCCAGACAAAGATAAGCCGGACGAGCAGAGCGATGAACAGCAGTCCGATGGCCAGAGCGAGGAGGCTTAAACCCATGCACGCCAGCCCGGAAATGGGAGAGAAGAACAGCCGTCCCACGGATGCCACGATGCCGGCGATGCCTCCGATGAGGCAGCCTGTTCCGATGGCGGCAATGGCGATGATGACGCAGAAGACCGTGGCCAGCAGTCCCATCAGCAGACCGATCAGTCCTCCGCCCGCGCCCAGGATAAGGGGTGAGGCAAACACTATGAGGACTACGATCAGCGCCGCGGGAAATTTGTTTTTCCGGCGGGAAGCAGATGATCCGGCTTCCCGCTTTGCGAGGGGGTTGGATACGTCCGGCGTGCTCCCGTCCCGATAGCCCCGCTCTGTGTATTCGCCCTGCTGCGCGCTGTTTTCCTGCAGGTCGGCCTTGATGGTGGCGGCAACCCGTCCCGGGCTTCCCAGCTTCTGGATGACAGTGGCTTCATTTTCCGCGCCGGCGTCGTCAAAGTAATCATTATAATAGGAAATAGCGTCCTGACGGTCATTCTCCGGCAGGTCGGAAAGAAGCTGTTCCAACTGCTTCATAAATTCCTGTCTGTTCATCTATTGTATCCTCCCTTCAAACAGCCGGTCGATCTTTGACGCATAGGATCTCCACTCTATCTGGTACAATCGGAGCTGTGCGTCGCCTTTTTCCGTGATCTGGTAGTAGCGTCTGTTCCTGCCGGCGTATTCCTGATCGTACACTTTCAGACATTCGTCCTTCTGCAGCCTGCGCAGCACGGGATACAGGGTGGATTCTGACACGTCCAGTACCTGCCGCACATCCTGGGTGATCTTGTACCCGTAGGTACCTTTCTCCTCCCTGGAAACCACAGCGAGGACAATGGCGTCCAGCAGAGCAGCTCCTGTATTGAATATCATGCGGTCACTTCCTTATCTGAAACGAACTATAATATTATATATCGTATAATATAATATCACTATACAGCAAAGGATTGTTGTTGTCAATATATATTTGTGGTACAATGACAGAAAGGAAATTGTCTCTGCTTACACAAGCCGGCGGCCGCCGGTGAAGCGGGGGAAACGGCTGTGGAAAGGAACAACGGATGAAAAAGAGGAAAAGAAACATACAGACGGGTCAGATCTTTGCCTGCATATTAATGCTCCTGGCGGGAGTCATTTGCGGCGTTGCCATGACAAAAAGCTTTGGGGACAGCTTTTCCGACATGGGGATCGGGAAATTTATCATATGTCTTTTTGTATTTGTGGTTTCGGCAGTTCTGGCCATGTATGTGCAGATCATCATCCATGAAGGCGGGCATCTGCTGTTCGGTCTTTTGGAGGGATATCGCTTTGTTTCCTTCCGCATCGGGAACCGGATGCTCATGAAAGGCGCGAAAGGCCTGGAATGGAAGCGGTACAGCCTTATGGGCACCGGCGGGCAGTGTCTGATGGAGCCGCCTCAGATGCGGGACGGATCCATTCCGTATAAATGGTACAATCTTGGCGGGGTGCTCATGAATCTGTTCACGGCGGCAGTGTTTGGCCTGCTGTATCTGCTTTGCAGGCAGATGTTTTTCCCGGGGATCCTGTTTCTGCTGCTGGCGCTGACTGGCGTTGTATATGGGCTGATAAACGTCATTCCCATAAATATGGGCGCCGTGGCCAATGACGGCGCAAACGTAAAATATCTCGGGGAAGACAAACATGCCCTGTATGGGTTCTGGCTTCAGATGGAAGTGGCCGCCCGTACCACCCGGGGAGAAAGACTGAAGGATATGCCGGAGGAATGGTTTGTCATGCCTTCGGATGACGCGATGCAAAACAGTATGGGCGCATCTGCCGCGGTGTTCGTCTGCAGCCGCTATATAGACAATATGGAGCTGGAGCGCGCGGAGTCGGCCATACGGGAACTTCTGGACAAGGATACGGTCATGGCGGACGTTCACCGCTGGATGCTCACAAGTGAACTGATCTACTGTGAGACCATAAAAGCGAATGGACAGCCCGGCCCGCTGTGCACGGGGGATATGGAACGGTTCTGGAATGTCATGAGCAAAAATCCTTCTGTCATGCGGGTGAAATATGCCCTTGCCCTTTTTCGGGATGAAAATGAAAAGGCCGCGTCAAAAATTAAAGTAGATTTTGAGACCATGGCGGAAACGTACCCTTATTCCGGAGAGCTGGAGGAAGAACGGCAGCTGATGGAGCATGCCTGGAACATATATAGGACACGAAAAGCGCAAAAGGATATAAATAAGGTAACATAAGAAAAGAAAATTGCATAAAATAAGGAAAAAGGTGTTGACAAGAGAAAAGCAAGATGCTATTATAATCAAGCTGACTCCGCAAGACCCGCGGGGTCAAAA
>CANQHX010000083.1 GCA_947623905.1 uncultured Lachnospiraceae bacterium | reverse complement strand
GATCATATCGATCTTAGAGTATACGGCCACGCCGAAGGTGGCGGCAAACAGCCCCACGCCGGACACGATGATGGACGGAACGGAAGTGGCAAGAGCGATCCCAACGGCATTTTTCTTGTCCTTCCCCCGTATCCGCTCCGTCTTGTAGCGGGTAGTCATGAGAATGGCATAATCTACAGTGGCCCCCAGCTGAATGGTACTGATACAGATGGGCGCGATAAACGGCAGGCTCTGGCCCAGATAATGGGGCAGGCCCAGATTGACGAAAATGGCTGTCTCGATCACCGAGATGAGGATGAACGGCAGGGAGATGCTTTTCTCCACCAGCGCGATGATCAGAAAGATCGCCAGGATGGAAATGATATTCACCACCTGGAAATCGTGGGCGGTGGTCTCTATCATGTCCTTCATGCAGGGCGCTTCCCCGATGAGCATGCCCTTTTTGTCATATTGCTTCAGAATACGGTTTAACGCGTCGATCTGGGCGTTGACCTCATCGCCCGCCACCTTGTATTCCGAGTTGATGAGCAGCAGTTCCCACTTGTCGCTCTTTAAAAGACCGGTGACGGACTCCGGCAGGATCTCCTCCGGCACAAGGGGCCCTACCACCGATTCCAGGCCCAGCACGTACTTTACGCCGTCCACCTGCTCCATGTCGTCTATCATGCTCCGCACGTCCTTTGCCGGCAGCTGGGCGTCCACCAGCACCATGTGGGTGGACGCGGTATTAAAATCCTCTGACAGCTTGCTGTTGGCAATGGCGTACTCCAGATCATCGGGCAAGCCCCGGGACAGATCATAATATACCTCGTCGTTGGTCCTGCTGTAGCCGTACCAGGCGGGCGGGATGATCAGCACAAAGAGCACGAGAAACACGGGAAATACTTTCACGATGCCTTTGGCGAAGCCGTCTGTCCCGGGGATCAGCGTCCTGTGCTTTGTCTTCTGCAACGGTTTGTCAAACACGAGGATCAGCGCCGGCAGTACCGTGACGCACCCTATGACGCCCAGCAGCACGCCCTTGGCCATGACGATCCCCAGGTCCCGGCCCATGGTAAAGGACATAAAGCACAGGGCGATAAACCCGGCAATGGTAGTGACAGAGCTGCCTACCACAGAGGTCATGGTCTCCTTTACAGCCACAGCCATGGCCTCCTCCTTATCCTCCAGCCGCTGCCGCTGCTCGTTGTAGCTGTGCCACAGGAAAATGGAATAGTCCATGGTCACCGCAAGCTGCAGCACGGCAGAAAGGGCTTTCGTAATGTAGGAGATCTCTCCCATAAAGTAGTTGGTACCCAGGTTGATCACGATCATCATACCGATGCTGGCCAGAAACACGAACGGTATGAGCCAGCTGTCCAGAAAGAGCAGCATGGCGGCACAGGCCAGCGCCACGGCAATGCCCACATAGATGGGCTCCTCCCTCTCGCACAGATCCTTCAGATCCGTTACCATGGCCGACAGGCCGGATACAAAGCACTGTTTGCCGGCGATCTGGCGGATCTGCCGGATGGCGTCCATAGTCACATCCGACGATGTGGAGGTGTCGAAAAACACTGCCATCATCGTAGCGTTTTCCGTATTGAATTCCCGGTAGATCTTATCCGGCAGAAGCTCCTTGGGCACGGACAGGTCCGCAATCGAGTCGTACCACAGCACCGTCTCCACATGGTCCACCTGCTGTATCTTCTCCTTCAGCGCCGCCACGTCCGCATCCGGCATATCCTCCACGATGATAAAGGAAAAGGCTCCCTTCCCAAAATCTTCCAGCAGTTCCTTCTGACCGGCCACCGTCTCCATATCCTCCGGCAGATACGTCAGCATATCGTAATTGATCCGCGTCCCCAAAATGCCAAACACCGAGGGAATGAGCAGGATCAGGGCAGTGATCAGCACCGGGATCCGGTGCTTCACCACCCCTTTGGAAAATCTCATCATCCGCTGTCTCTCCTTTCCTGCGTATGTCTCTTCGCATATGCGGACCCGCTCCCGGCAGGCTTCCGCAAGACTGTTTTCCAGTCTTTTCATCCATACCATTATAAGCAGGCCGCCAATTTCTGCATACAGACACAAAAAGCCCCGTGCCTGAAAATCAGGCACGGGGCACAAAAATGTCTGAAATGCTTACAACCGCCAATACCGGAAACGGTTTACACCTGCTCACAGCGGGAGATCATCAGCTCTATGGTTCCTTTTTTGATCTGACAGATGCGGGCAAACACGCTGTGGATGTCCTCCGTCATGCCGGTGGCCAGCCACCCGGATATGATGCCAAACCCCACACATGTAAGATACTCCCGGATCGCCTCCAGATCGCTCTGACGGATCTTCCGGCCGTTCAGGGCGGTGGTCAGATACGCGGCGATCACATGGCCGCATACCTTCCAGAGATACTGCTCATAGATCTCCCGGTTGACGGAATTGTATATGTGGAGCACCGCCCGCTTTTTGGCCAGCGCGGTGCCGATGACATAATCCAGGCAGTCTTCCAGCTTTTCCACCGTAGGATAGGCCTCTATGGTGGCCTCCGCGTCCTCCATGACGATGTCCTCTATCAGACCGGGAATATCGTCAAAATAATAATAAAATGTGTTGCGGTTCACCCCGCAGTCCGCCACGATGTCCTTCACCGTGATCTGGGAAAGGGGATGCTCCGTGAGCAGCTTCAAAAAAGATTCCTGTATGGCTTTTTTCGTAAACCGGGCCATGATATACCTCCGGGCGCAAGCATGATCGTCGTTTTCCTCGTTATTATACCATCTCGGCTGACGCCTCGATGGGGATAGTCGCCAAATGTCCATCGACGCAAGCGTCATGGCCATTTTTCTCATTATTATACCATATCACTGCGGGGCGGAAATTGCAACATGATCTGTGATACAGTCGTACCAGTGAACGTAGGTAACGCCGTTGACTGTCAGCCGCTGATTTTCCGGCAGCATCTCGCTCCACAGCTTTCCGAACCGCCTTTTGTGCAGGTCGTCCCGGTTGAACCGCCGCCAGAGCACTGTGCGGCCGCTTTTGTCCAGGAACTGCTCCGTCACGACGCCGGACACATAGGCGCCCACGTCCATGACGCATACCGTATCATAAGGTTTCCCGCCAATGGTCACCTCATACCGGCCCGTGATGTCCAGCAGGAACTTCTTGTCCCTGCACCGCACCACATTGCCGTCCCGCACGATATCTCCTTTGGGGGACAGATTTATCTCGTTGCCGCAGTTGTTTTCCCCGAAGCCCCAGTTGTCCAGAAATTCATCTCCGTCCAGGAAGGTTCTCAGCTTCCGCACGCCGTTCTCCACGTGCTGACAGGATAGATACCGGCAGTGGGTGTCCGTCAGCTGAGCGGCAAAGATCCACTGGTCTTCTTTTTCCTCCCGGCACACAGTCTGCCTGGCCACTACCTCCACGCCCTCGATGCCGTGGACCTGAACAGGGCATGTCACCTCCATGTCAAACTGTTCCGTACATTCCCGGGACGGCATGTCATACATGGCCCAGCGAAGCTTTTCTCCCGGTCTGGGCACAAGAAACCACCCCATAAGCTCCTCCCACTTCACGGGGAAGGGGGCCTTTTCCAGATATGTAATATGATATTCCGGCATGATATCCGGCATACCGTTTTGTTTCATAGGATCCGCTCCTTTCCGTTCTTTTCCTGCATCTGCTTCCCTGATCCGGCCCGGCGGATACGGATATCGTTCTTTGAACCGCTGCCTGGCGGCGTAAAGACGGCTTTTCACCGTTCCGGCGGGAATGCCCAGCCTTTCGGCGATCTCCTTCTGGGACAGCTCCTGAAAATAATACAGGTACAGTATGCGCCGGTCTCCCTCCGCCAGCCCTTCCATAGTGTCTCTCACCCCGTCCGCCAGAACCTCCACGGTGCCCCTCGCTCTGCCCGCCGGGACCGCGCCAAAGCGTCCGTACCCGAAGCAGTCTTCCGGCGGCTCCCCTGAGAAAAACTCCATGGGCACCTCCATGGTGTTCGCCTTCCGGCGAAAATATTCCCTGCACTTGTTCCGGGCGATGCCCAGCAGCCAGCCGTGGAAGGCGGCTTTGTCCCGCAGGGCGGGAAAATTTCTGTACGCGGTAAAGTACACCTCCTGCAGCACGTCGTCTCCGTCCGAGAGAGAGGAGATCCGGTACCGCACGAACCGCTCCGCAGCCGGCCCGTACCTGGCCAGCAGCTGCTCAAATTCCATACTGTCTTTCAATCCATCACCACCTGTCCGTATCATTATTGAAACGCGTTTCACTTATATAGTGAGATCTGAAAGCGAAAAGGTTCATGGGATCGTCATTTTTCGTGAAAATACAGATGCGCTGCCGGAGAGGCGGCGGGCTGTTATCTTTTTGCTGTATTTTGAAGGACCGGCGGTGCTTCTTGGCCGGCAGAAATCTGCGCTGGCGGGAAAATCTGCACTGTCTGAGCGCCCCGGCGGCATCCGCACGTTTTCGCAGCGTATGCGCGGGCGCGAGTTTGCAGATTTGCCTGCCGCATTTAGCAGATTTTTGCCGACTTAGAAGGCACCCGGTCCCGAAAACAGCAGAAAAAAGACAACAGCTCGCCCATCTTCGGCAACGTTATCCGTATTTCCACAGAAAAAGGAAGCTGTCCCACGGCCTTTTCCCCGCCGAAAGGACAGCTTCCTCATATTACTCTCACACAAATATCTTACAATCTCTTCAGCAGCGCCTCTCTCTCCTCCTCATAGCCGGGCTTGCCCAGAAGCGCGAACATGTTGCGCTTGTAGGACTCCACGCCGGGCTGGTTGAAGGGGTTCACGCCCAACAGGTAGCCGCTGATGCCGCAGGCAAACTCAAAGAAGTAGAACAGCTGGCCCAGATAATACTCATTCTGCTCGGGAAAGGTCACCATCAGATTGGGCACATTGCCGTCGGTGTGTGCCAGGATCGTACCGTTCATCGCACTCTTGTTGATAAAATCAACGGTTTTGCCGGCCAGGTAGTTGAGACCGTCCAGATCCACAGGCTCCTCTTCCAGCACGATCTGGCACTGAGGGGTCTCCACGTTGAGCACCGTCTCAAACATGATCCTTGCGCCGTCCTGAATGAACTGTCCCATGGAGTGCAGGTCGGTAGTCAGATCCACAGACGCCGGGAACAGGCCCTTCTTGTCCTTGCCCTCGCTCTCGCCGTACAGCTGCTTCCACCACTCGGAAATATAGTGAAGGCTGGGCTCGTAGTTGGCCATCACCTCCACGGATTTGCCCTTTCTCAGCAGGATGTTACGGATGGCCGCATATTTCATGGCGTCATTGTCCGCGAAATCATTCTCTATGGCAAGCTTTCTGCCGCTGGCAGCGCCTTCCATGAGCTTGTCGATATCCGCGCCGCTGACTGCTATGGGAAGCAGTCCGACAGCGGTAAGTACGGAGAAACGTCCGCCCACATCGTCGGGAACAACGAAGGACTCGTAGCCCTCCTCGTTAGCCAGATTCTTCAGGGCGCCTCTTGCCTTGTCCGTGGTGGCGTAAATGCGCTTGGCGGCGCCTTCCTTGCCATATTTTTCCTCCAGCTTCTTCTTAAACACACGGAAGGCGATGGCAGGCTCGGTGGTGGTGCCGGACTTGGAGATCATGTTGATGGAGAAATCCCGGTCTCCCACAACGTCCAGCAGATGCCGGATATAGGTGCTGCTGATGCTGTTGCCCACATAGTAGATCTCAGGTGTCCTGCGGATGTCTTTGGATACTACGTTGTAGAAATTGTGACGAAGGAACTCGATGGCCGCCCTCGCACCCAGATAGGAACCGCCGATGCCGATGACCAGCAGCACCTCGCTGTCCTCCTGGATCTTCTTCGCGGCTGCCTTGATCCTGGCAAACTCTTCCTTGTCATACTCTACGGGCAGATCGATCCATCCCAGGAAATCATTGCCTGCTCCGTTTTTTGACAACAATACATCTCTGGCGTCTTTGACCAGCTTGCTCATGTAGCCCACTTCTTCTTCGCTGATAAAACCAGCGGCCCTTGAATAATCAAAGCTTACTTTTCCCATAATTCGTCTCTCCTTTGCTCTGCCGGTGTGACCGGACTGTGTTTTCTGTATATGGCGGGATATCTCCTATCCCCGTATGCCTAAATTTTACCAAATATCCCGCCGCATATCAAGTAAGAAATTCCCGCAGTATCTCCCGGATCACGGCCTCCTCGTCTATCGTATCCGACCGGGGCGCCTTTTTCTGGCGGATCTTCAGATTGGTGGCGGCAGTCTGAGCCTTCCCCTGCTTGAGAGCCTGTCCCATCTCCTTGGGCAGCACCGTTTTGCCGGGGTCGTCCTCGTACTGGTGGTGCAGCCGGTTGGACAGGGTATTGTCCAGATAATCCATGAGATTGGTAGCCGCCATGCGCTGCTTGTCCTTTACGTCCAGCAGACATTCCAGAAGTCCCAGCAGCATGACAGAGCCTATGCCCGCCGCCGCGTACAGGGCGGTGAGCAGCGCCTGATCTCCGATAAAATACAGCCCCAGACATGCCCCCACCGTCACCAGCCCGATACCCACAGCAAATACTCTCACCAGCTGATTCCACGTATGTACCCGAAGCCCCAGCACTTTGTAGTGCTGCAGGTATTTGTCCACAAATGCAGAGATGTTCTGCACATTGAGATTTAACCGATAGCAGTTTTCAAACTTCATCCTCAGCTTCTGCGTCAGTCCGTTCGCACTCTTGCCCGCACTTTCCGTGGCCTTCATCAATCTTCTGTAAGAAATCCAGACAACGCCCTTGCACAAAACGCCCAGCAGGCAGAACGCCCCTATAACGTACAGCAGGATGTTGTAACGAAAGATTTCCTGTAGCATAATGATGCTCCTTTCCCAATTTTGATCGCCAGCCCTCTGCCCCTCTGACCGGCGGGCCTGGCCCCGGCTTCCGGGACGGCGCGCATCACCCCGGAACCGTATGGACATTATACGCTGACCGGTGGGAAAATGAAAAGAAAAATCGTTCGCTTTATTCCGACATTGCCGCACAAAAAACTCCCCTCAGATTTATTCTGAGGGGAGTTTTGATATTGACACAAACTATGAACCTGCGCCGCGGAACTATCTTTTTTAATTTCCCGCCGCGGGAACTACCTCTCCGGTACCGGCGCTGTCTTCCGCGGGAGCGCCCTCGTAGGCTGTGCCGTCAGAAGCCGCGGACGGTCCGGCTGTGGGAGCCGCGCTGCCGGCAGGAGCGGGAGACGGGGTAGGCGCCACATAAGTGGTCACGTCAATGTGCTGGATCACCACGTCCTCCACGGGAATGTCCCGGTTGTCCGTCTCGCAGGCGGCAATGGCGTTGACGACGTCCATACCGTCATATACCTGGCCGAACACCGTGTGCTTTCCCACCAGCCAGGGCGTACCGCCGTGCTCCATGAAAATCTTCTTCTGGGCATCTGTCAGACCGGCAAGCTGGTCGGTATACGTACCGTCCGTCTGGACGATGAAAAACTGGCTGCCGTTTGTATTTTCCCCGCTGTTGGCCATGCACAGAGCCCCGTAGATGGGAAGAAGGGTCTCGCTGAACTCATCCTCAAAGGGCGTCTTCCAGATGCTCTCTCCGCCGCTGCCGGTACCGGTAGGGTCGCCGCCCTGGATCATAAAATCGTCGATGACCCGGTGGAACGTTACATTGTCATAATAGCCTTCCTGGGCATGGGTCACAAAGTTTTCCACCGCCTTGGGCGCCACTTCCGGGAAAAATTTCACGCTGATATCCCCGTAATCCTTTACGTGTATCACCGCTACCTGCTGTCCCTCCTCAGGCATGGCCACCTGCTCCTCCCCGGGCACCTGTCCCGGCGCCAAGGAAGGCGCGGGAGTCTGCGTCTGTTCTGCCGCAGGCTGGTCTGTAGCGGAAGTTGTCTGTAATTCTCTGGGACCGCAGGCGCTCAGTGAAACTGCCGTCGTCACGGCTGCCGCCAGGATCCATAACCGTTTACCCATCCTATCATTCCTCACTTTTTCTACATATTCAGGCAAAACGCCGCGCCTTTACTGCTGAGCCTTGATGGCCGGCTCAAAGGTGATCTGTCCCCAGAGCTCCTCGTCCCAGGAGATCTCCGTGCCGTCTGCCCACTTCTGATACTGCTGGTCAAAATATTCCATCTGACGGTTGGCGAGTACTTCCTCCCGTTTTTCCTCTGTAGCCTCGTCATCCTTATCGGAGGTGACGCTGATGACAAACAGGCCGCCCTCCACAGGGATCACCTGGGATACCTCGCCTACCTTCAGCTTGTCCGCCTCACTGTTGATGCCGCTGAACGAATCCTCGTCCGCGGCGCAATACGCATGCTCCGCCACATTGTATCCGGCATTTGACGCCGCTGTTTCAAAATCCGTACCTTTTTCCGCTTCTGCCACGATGGTTTCCAGGGCATCCAGATAATTCTGCTGCTCCAGGGTGGTCATGTCCACCGTATTGCCGTCCTCATCGGTCGTAGTAAGGGCCTGATATACATAATCATAGGTCCGGCATTCTACCTCCTCATCCGTGACGGTCACATCCGCCTGGGCGGTGATGGTATCATACAGCTTATCATAGAGGGCATAATTGGTCAGTACATCCGTGACAACGGCTTCATCCGCCATCATTGCCCCCTGGGCTTCCGCGCTGTTGGACTTGAGAAAACTGTCCACGGCTTCCTTTACCTTTTCTTCATCGCTGTCTGACAACGCCACCTTGTAGTCCGCGGCATGCTGTCTGCACAGGTGCAGCATCTCGATCTGCCCCTGCACATTGGATTTGATCTCTTCCTGGAACGTATGATCTTCCGTTCCCAGGACCTCATTGTACCATTCTTCCCCGTACAGCTGGCTGGCCATATTGGCGTATCTCGCCTGCTGCCACCTGGTGACAAAATATCCTTCCTGCACCGTAACGGTATCTTCCCCGATCGCCGCAAGCTGTGCCGTACCGTCCAGTCCCGATGTATTTTTATCGCTGCCGGAGCAGGCCGTCAGAGAAACGGCGGCAAGACACCCCGCCGTCACCAGCGCTCCGATGGTTCTCCATTTCTTCATCACGTATCCGTACCTCTCTGTCCTTTCAAGTTTGCACCGTAAAACAGCACGTGCCCATATTATAAAACTTTTTTCTCTTACTGGCAACTAATTTAACAAAATCTACAAAAATCATATGGCCGCAAAGGATTTATCCCGCAAAAATACGCCTTATGTTCCTTCCGGCTTTCCATCCTCCGCCAGAAACTCCTTCATGCCGCGCAGCAGCGCTTCCAGTTCTTTTCGCTGCTCCTTCTCCGTCTGTTTCCGTTTCAGGCAGAAGGTAAATTCCGGATCCTGACCGCCCCGGAAGGTGAGCCGGGGCGCGAATTGCGCCAGCAGGCCGGGCA
>CANQHX010000082.1 GCA_947623905.1 uncultured Lachnospiraceae bacterium | reverse complement strand
GCCGTAGGCCTCCGCCATCTCCCGCTGCCGTTTTGTCTCCTGCGTGGAGCGTTCCTCCGCCCCCACGAACCAGACTGTCGGGGCGCAGCCCCGCTCCTTCAGGATCCGGGCAATGGCAAAGCCGTCTCCCCCGTTGTTTCCGTGACCGCACACCACCAGGGGCGCCCGGAGGGAAAAACGCTGCTCCAGACACTGTACGCATGCCAAAGCGGCCCGCTCCATCAGTACGAGAGCGGGCACTTTATATCCGTCGATCGTCTCTTTGTCCGCCCGCTGCATCTGAGCGGCCGTCAGTACATATTTCATAGATGCTCTCCCACCACTGTCGCTGTCACAAGATCTCTGCTGTGGCTGATGGTCACATGCCATCGGTCAATGCGCTTTTCCTCAGCCAGCCGGGCCGCGTTGCCGTAGAGTTTGACAAAGGGCGCGCCCAGTTCATCGCGCAGCACCTCTATGTCTTCGGGGCCAAAGGTCCGAAACCCGGTGCCCAGCGCCTTTGTCACGGCCTCCTTCACGGCAAAATTTCCCGCGCAGGCCAGCGGATGGGCCTCTATGAGTTCCTGTTCCTTCTTTGTATATACTTTGTCCAGAAAGGACTGTTTCCGGCATGCTTCCCGCACCCGGCTTATCTCTATGAGATCTGTTCCGATTCCGATAATGGCCATGGCTATTCCTTATTCATGTTCATATTGTAAGACAGACGCATGAGGCTTTCCGACAGGTGGACGTTTTCCACCACCACATCCGGCGGCACGTCCAGATCCGTGTGGGCGAAATTCCAGAATGCCCTGACGCCGCACGCTACCAGCTTCCGGGCCACTTCCACCGCAGCCGCTTTGGGAATGGCCAGCACGGCGATGCTCACCGGATGCCCGGCCACAAAATCCTCCAGAGTGTCCATGTGATAGATAGGGACTCCCGTAGGGCTCAGGGTACCCGCCAGTTCTTCCCGCTGGTCAAACATCCCGACTACCCGGAACCCTCTCCGCTCAAAGTTGCCGTAGTTGGCAATGGCCTGTCCCAGATGGCCCGCGCCTATGATGATCATCCGGTGTACCTGGTTGAGTCCCAGTATCTTTCCGATCTCATTGTACAGGTATTCCACATTGTACCCGTAGCCCTGCTGCCCGAAACCGCCAAAATGGTTCAGATCCTGGCGGATCTGGGAAGCGGTGATGTGCATCATCTCGCTGAGCTCCCCGGAGGACACCCGCTCTGCCTTATTTTCCATTAATTCTCCAAGATACCGGTAATACCGGGGCAGCCGTTCCACCACCGCCCTGGAGATCACTTTTGGTTCCAAATCCACGTTCCTCCAATCCTTGTTTCATTATAGTATTATACCAAAAGTTTGTCAATTAATTGTCAATATAGGCAAAATCTTGCCTTTTTGCCCGTTTCAGTATAAAATGGGAATGCAAAAATACGGGACGACATCTGACCTTCCGCGTCCTGACGGCGCGAGAGGGTCCTTACGGAGGCACACTATGGTTCTGGCATGCCACAATCTGGAAAAGGCATTTGAAGATAAAGTGCTCATCACCGACGGCACATTTCATATAGAAGACAGGGACAGGGCGGCCATCGTAGGCGTCAACGGCGCCGGCAAGACCACCCTGCTGCGGATCATTCTGGGGCTGGAGCCTGCCGATAACGGGCAGGTGATCCTCCAGAAGGGAAAGACCGTGGGCTATCTCGCCCAGCAGCAGAAATTTGACAGTACTTCCACCATTTTTGAGGAGGTAAAAAAAGTAAAGGCGCCGGTGCTGGAGCTGGAACAGCGGATGCGGGACCTGGAGGCCCGGATGAAGCATGCCTCCGGCGAAGAGCTGAAGCGGCTGATGGACGCCTACACCCAGTGCAGCCACCGGTTTGAACAGGAGGACGGCTACGCGTGGAAGAGCCAGGTCACAGGCGTCATCAAGGGACTGGGATTTACCGACGCCGAGTTTGACCAGCCGGTGTCCAGGCTGTCGGGAGGGGAAAAATCCCGCGTAGCCCTCTGCAAGCTGCTGCTGACAAAGCCGGACCTGCTCATGCTGGATGAGCCCACCAACCATCTGGACCTGTCCGCCGTGGCGTGGCTGGAAAATTTTCTGTCCAATTACGGCGGCGCGGTGATCGTGGTATCTCACGACCGGTATTTTCTGGACAAGCTGGCCACAAAGGTCATTGAACTGGAGCAGGGCACGCTGTCGGTGTACACAGGAAATTATACCGCCTACGCCGCCAAGCGGGAGGAACGGCGGGCCGCGCAGCTGAAGGCCTATTTAAACCAGCAGGCCGAGATCCGCCACCAGGAGCAGGTCATCGAAAAGCTGAAGAGCTACAACCGGGAAAAAAGCATCCGGCGGGCGGAAAGCCGGGAAAAACAGCTGGACAAGATGGAACGGCTGGAGAAGCCTGTCCAGGAGCAGGCGGATATGCGGCTGGAGCTGCATCCCATGATCGAGAGCGGCAAGGATGTGCTGGAGGTATCCCACGTGGCAAAGTCCTTCGGGGACCGCACGTTGTTTGACGACGCCTGCTTTTCTCTCACCAGAGGGGAACATATCGCTATCATCGGGGACAACGGCACGGGGAAATCCACCATGCTGAAGCTGATCCACGGGGATCTGGAGCCCGACGCCGGGGAGATCCTTCCCGGCGCGAAGGTGCTGGAGGGCTATTACGATCAGGAACAGCAGCTGCTCCACACGGACAAGAGCATTTTTGAAGAGCTTTCCGATACGTATCCGGAGCTGACCAACACGGCCATCCGCAATGTGCTGGCCGCGTTTCTCTTTACCGGCGAGGAGGTCTTTCTGCCTATCTCCGCATTGAGCGGCGGCGAGCGGGGCCGGGTGACCCTGGCAAAGCTCATGCTGTCCGGCGCCAATCTCCTGCTGCTGGACGAGCCCACCAACCATCTGGACATGGCCTCCAAGGAAATACTGGAGGAAGCGCTGAACCATTTTACCGGCACGGTGCTGTATGTATCCCATGACCGGTATTTCATCAACAAGACCGCCCATCGCATATTGGAGCTTTCCGACGGCCGCTTTACCAATTACCTGGGCAACTATGACTATTACGTGGAAAAGAAGGCCCAGCTGACCGGCGAGGCGGCGGACACCGCCCATATTTCCCGTAAAGCGGTTCGGCAGGAAGATGCTTCCGGAGGCGTCTCCCAAAACAAGCTGGACTGGAAGCAGCAGAAAGAAGCGGAATCAAGGCGCCGCCGGCAGGAAAACGCCCTGAAAAAAGCCGAGGAGGAAA
Source organism: uncultured Lachnospiraceae bacterium (assembly GCA_947623905.1). GTDB lineage: Bacteria > Bacillota > Clostridia > Lachnospirales > Lachnospiraceae > CANQHX01. The sequence goes on along the minus strand of CANQHX010000082.1, from coordinate 6,250 downwards.
TCTCCAGGCTGGAAGGGCGGCTGGAAGAGCTGGACGCCCGGCTTGCCGACCCCGCCATCGGCACCGACAGCCAGAAGCTCATGGAGCTCACCGCTGCCCGCGGCGAGGCGGAAACCGCCCTGGACGAGCAGATGACCCTGTGGGAGAAGCTGGCGGAGGAGATGGAGCAGGAATAAATCATAAACCTATATGCTCTTTTACTTCACAATACTAAAAAAGCGCCCCACCGGAACTGCAAAACCACCGGTGGGGCGTATCTGTTATGACGGAACATTTCTATTCCAGTTTTGAAACTGCAGTAGCTTTGCATCTGCGGCCGCTTTACAGGCTCTTCTCCAGCGTCTTCCGGATCTCCCGGATAAACTGCTCTGTGGTGCACACTACCGGGTCCGGCAGAGTGGTGAGAAGGGCCAGATCTCTTGTCATCTTTCCATCCTCGATCGTCTTTAAGGTAGCTGCTTCCAGCTTGTCGGCGAAGGTCATCAGCTCCCTGCTGCCGTCCAGCTCCCCTCTCTTGCGCAGGGCGCCGGTCCACGCGAAGATGGTGGCCACCGAATTGGTGGACGTCTCCTCGCCTGCCAGATGCTTATAGTAGTGGCGCTGCACCGTGCCGTGGGCTGCCTCGTACTCATAGTAGCCGTGAGGCGATACCAGCACGGAGGTCATCATGGCCAGAGAACCGAAGGCCGTGGCCACCATGTCGCTCATCACATCGCCGTCATAGTTCTTGCAGGCCCAGATGTATCCGCCTTCAGACCGCATAACGCGGGCCACCGCGTCGTCGATGAGGGTATAAAAATACTCGATGCCCGCTTCCTTGTACCGCTCTGCATATTCCGCTTCAAATATCTCCTGGAAGATATCCTTGAAGGTATGGTCATATTTTTTGGAAATGGTATCCTTTGTGGCGAACCACACGTCCTGCTTCGTGTCCAGGCCGTAGTTCAGACAGCTCCTGGCGAAGCTCTCGATGGAGGCGTTCAGGTTGTGCATGCCCTGGGCGATGCCGGGGCCGTCATACTCGTGGACGGTCTCCCGCATTTCCGTACCGTCCTCACCGGTGTAGACCAGTTCGCACTTGCCCGGGCCGGGGATCTTCATCTCTACATTCTTGTACACATCGCCATAGGCGTGCCTTGCAATGGTGATGGGCTTCTTCCACGTGCGCACATAGGGCTCGATGCCCTTGACGATGATGGGCGCCCGGAACACGGTGCCGTCCAGGATGGCACGGATCGTGCCGTTGGGGCTCTTCCACATTTCCTTCAGGTTATACTCCGGCATTCTTGCCGCGTTGGGTGTGATGGTAGCGCACTTCACCGCCACGCCATACTTCTTTGTCGCCTCGGCGGCGTCCACGGTCACCTGATCGTCCGTGTCGTTTCTGTGCTTTAAGCCAAGGTCGTAATACTCCGTGTTCAGTTCAATAAACGGAGACAGCAGTTCATCCTTGATCATCTGCCAGATAATACGGGTCATCTCGTCCCCGTCCATCTCCACCAAAGGTGTCTTCATTTTGATCTTTTCCATTGTTCTCCTCCTCTGAAATGACCGGGCCGCCCGTTGGGGCAGAACGATCCGGAGCATTTCTCTGTCCTGTTTTCAACGGGTCTATTGTAACATCCCTTTTTTCCCCTGTAAAGCACAATATATTGTGCTCCGGCACAATCAGTCTCCGCCGGAATCCCACTTTACCGGCTGCAGAACCCTGTTTCCGTCACCTGTGTCACAAAAACGAATTCAGGTTCAGCATTCCCCAGCCCTGCTGGTTTTTGGGCTGGCGGAGGTCCACCGCCCGCTGGTACATGCGCATTTTTACTTCTGTGTTGGTCATGTGGGGATATTTTTCCAGAAGAAGGGCAATGGCTCCGGAAACGATCGCCGTCGCCATGGACGTGCCGCTCTTGACACAGTATTTTCCGTTTGTGCCGCAGCTGACGATATGCTCCCCCGGCACGACGATCTCCGGCTTTACCACACAGTAGGGCGTGGGGCCTCTGCCGGAATAGCCCTGGGCAAATATCCCTCTGTTTTCCTCCAGGGCGCCTACGGTGATGACCTTCCGGCTGATGCCCGGCGTCGTGATGGTCATGGGGTCAGGACCGTTGTTCCCCGCGGCCGTCACCACCACCAGACCCGCGTCCCACGCCTTTTCCACCGCCCGGATCAGCTGGCCGCATTTGTCGCTTGCCGAGCGGGAAATGGTCCCCATGGAAATGTTCACGATACGGATGCCCAGTTCTTTCCGGTATTCCAGGATGTAATCCAGCGCCTCCAGCACCTCCGATGTATTGCCGTTGCCCTGGGCGTCCAGCACCTTCAGCACCATCAGATGGCACCCCGGCGCCATGCCCTGGTATTTTCCCGCGGACAGGATGCCGCTGCCCGCGATACAGCCGCTTATATGAGTACCATGGCCGTTGTCGTCATACAGATACCCTCTGCCATGGACGAAATCCTGAAAATCTATGATCCTGCCTCTTAAGTCCGGGTGTTCCTCCACGCCGGTATCCAGTACCGCCACGCCTACGCCCCGTCCGGTGCAGTTCCTCCTGTTCCAGCTGTCGTAATCCATCATCATACGAACCCGCTGCATAGGAAAATTCACCTTCCTTTTTGCAACCGTACGGAACCGGTCCTCCGGCCGGAACCGTACATATCCTTACGATTCAATATATGCAGCCATACCGTACGGCGGCGACTTTCATATGATAATAAGAAAAAGAGCGCCCCGGCATGCCGCATATTTATCAAAAACTGCGGAACCATTTTGCAGACATCACATAACATAACATTGTAAAAGAATTCTGGAGGAAAACAACATGAGTGAATTAACTGCTACCAACTGTGGATGTGGATGCGACAACGGAGGTTCCAACGACAGCTGCAACCTGATCTGGCTGATCCTTCTGCTCTCCTGCGCCTGCGGCGGCAACGGCGGAAGCTTCCTGGGCAATAACGGCGGCGACGGCAACGGCTGCTGCAGCCTGATCTGGCTGATCCTTCTGCTCTCCTGCGCCTGCGGCAACAACAACGGCGGGAGCTGCGGCATCTTCTGATCGTTCTTCAAAAGCATCGACATAGGAAAACAAAGGGCGTCCGGGATATCCCGGGCGCCTTTTTATGAAAAAACGATCACCTGCCTCTTTCGTAACCCCGGTTCCCCGGCGCCTGTTGATACCCGTCGGCCTTGCCGCCGCGCCCGGTCCCCTGGGTTTCCTGCCGTTCCCTGTATCTGCGCACACAGTCCTGATCGATCTCATACACTGCATTTCCGTCTATTATCAGCCGATGATCCATACCGGCCCATCTCCTTTCATAAAAATAGCTACAATCTAATATATGTTTTTTCTTCCCGCGGGGCATATTTTTCCCGCTGTTTTCATATACATTTTACGATCTATCGTGGCGCCGGAGCGGGATACCGTGGATCTTGCCGCTGCCGGCGCGGAAATGGGGAATCTTATGAGTGAACCTGCAACAATCAATCCCTTTGACCAGCTGGTGCAGACCGATGACCTGCAGATGGTAAAAGCCGCCATGCCCTACATCAACACCCGGCAGCAGAAGCCGCTGCTCATCTTTGTGAAGCTGCTGGAGCTGCGCAACTCCCTGCACCTGCTCACAGAAGATGACGAGCGCCTCAGCGCCTGCTCCGTTGACCGTGACCACGCCTCTCCCCTGGAGATGCTGCAGGCCATCCGCAATTTCTGTCCGCCCAGGCAGCAGGAATCCATCGACGCCATCCTGAATTTTATGAATGTGTACCAGTTTTACAACATGTATCAGTCGCTGACTGCCGGCGGAAGCAACGAGGACGGGGCCGGAAGCCAGGTAGAGCAGCTCAAAAATATGCTGTCGCCGGAGCAGCGGCACGTGTTTGAGACATACCTGGCAAACATCACCTGAAAATATGTCGTCCGGCAACAACATAAAAAGACGGCAGAGCATTCCGCTCTGCCGCCTTTTTTATATCATCACAATACGCTCTTACTCGTTGTCGTTCTTTCTGGCTTCTACTTCCTTCTCCTGCACATCGGAAGGCGCCTGCTCATAGCGGGCCATCTGGTACTCGAACACGCCTCTGCCGCCGGTCATGGAGCGAAGGTCAGTGGAGTAACCGTACAGCTCTGTGGTGGGCACTTCCGCCTCGATGAGCTGCTTGCCGCCCTCTACGGGATTCATGCCCAGCACGCGGCCCCGGCGCTTGTTCAGGTCGCCCATCACGTCTCCTGTATATGCGTCGGGCACTGTCACCTGCAGGGAAGCGATGGGCTCCAGCAGCACGGGATTGGCCTCCATGAAGCCTTTCTTAAACGCCTGGATGGTGGCCATCTTGAATGCCATCTCCGAGGAGTCTACGGCATGGTAGGAACCATCGTACAGCACAGCCTTCACGCCTACTACCGGATAGCCGGCCAGAGGGCCCTTCTGCACGGAATCCTGCATACCCTTTTCCACTGCGGGGAAGTACTGTTTGGGCACCGCGCCGCCTACTACGATCTGCTCAAACTCAAAAGGCGTTTCCAGATCGCCGGAAGGTTCGAAGGTCATCTTTACATGTCCGTACTGGCCGTGGCCGCCGGACTGTTTCTTATACTTGCTCTCCACATCGGATTTCTTGCGGATGGTCTCCCGGAAAGCCACCTTGGGCTTGGAAAGGCTGGCCGCCACTCTGTATTTCTCCTTCATCTTGGAGATCACCACATCCAGATGCTGGTCGCCGATGCCGTACAGCAGCGTCTGACGGTTCTCGGGATCGTTCACCAGCTTGATGGTCTGATCCTCCTGCATCATCCTGGACAGCGCCTGGGACATCTTATCCACGTCGCCCTTGTTGTCCGCCGAGATAGCCTTGTAAGTATAAGGCTTGGAGATCAGAGCCGGCGCGAATTTCACATTGATGCCCTTGGCCGTCAGGGTATCGCCTGTGGCGGTCTCGGACAGCTTGGCAATGGCGCCGATATCTCCTGCCTGCAGCTCCGTTACTTCGATGGGCTTATTGCCCCGGAGGATATACAGCTTGTTCAGCCTTTCCTCTGTATCCTTGTCGCTGTTGTAGACTACGGCATTGTTCTTCAGAACGCCGGAGCACACCTTCACGAAAGAATATTTGCCGATAAAAGGATCGGCGATGGTCTTGAACACATAAGCGGTCATAGGCTTGGACGGGTCGTAGTCGGCGGAGAACTCCTCGCCGGTGCGTCCGTCGATGCCCTTGCATTCATGTTTGTCGGGACCGGGCAGATATTTTACGATGTCATTGAGCAGATTGACGATGCCCTTTACCTCCAGGCCGGAGCCCATGGTAACAGGTACCATGGAGCCGTCCAGGACATTCTGCTGAATGGCGTCCTCGATCTCCTCCAGCGTAAATTCTTCGCCGGAGAAATATTTTTCCATATATTCTTCGCTGGTCTCGGCAACCGCTTCCAGAAGCGCCTCCCTGTATATGTCCAGATTGGGCTGGCAGTAATCGGGGATATCGCACTCCACGGATGTTTCGCCCTGATACCGGCGGCCGGCCATCTTCACCACGTTCACATAGCCTACCAGATCCTCGTTCTCACGCATAGGCTGATGGAACGGAGCGATCTTCTTGCCGTACATATCGGTAAGGGTCTGCACGACCTCCCGGTAGGACGCGTGATCCACGTCCATCTCGGTAACAAATACCATGCGGGGCAGCTTATACCGCTCGCACAGGTCCCATGCCTTCTCCGTGCCCACTTCCACGCCGGCTTTGCCGGATACTACGATAATGGCCGCGTCAGCCGCCCGGACAGCTTCTTCCACCTCGCCCACGAAATCAAAATAGCCGGGGGTGTCCAGCAGGTTGATCTTATAGCCGTCCCATTCAACGGGGATCATGGTGGTGGAAATACTGAATTTTCTCTTGATCTCCTCTTTATCATAGTCGCTGATGGTATTGCCGTCGGATACCTTTCCGATCCTGCTGGTGATACCGATCTGGCGGGCAATGGCCTCAACCAGACTGGTCTTGCCGCAGCCGCCGTGTCCCAGGAGCACCACGTTGCGGATCCGGTCTGTCGTATACTTGTCCATAATAGTTACCTCCCAATTTCCTTTAATCTGTTTTTTATTATACGAAAATTGTTAGAATATTACAAGTCTTTATTGATAATTTCGCTATTTTTGTAATATTTTCATGACGCTTTTTCGCTTTAAAGTGCCACGTCAAAAAATCATTGACACTGTTTTCGTTCTCCACTATAATGAGGAATGGTTC
>CANQHX010000081.1 GCA_947623905.1 uncultured Lachnospiraceae bacterium | reverse complement strand
GCAGGTGATCGTAGCGCTGACGGCCCTTGGCATCGATCCCACAAAGGACGGGCGATTCATTAAGGGCGGCAACAACCTCATTAACGTGCTGCTTTCTTTTGCCACGGAAACAGGATTTCAGCATACTATGGAGAGCACCGGCGATAACGGCATGTCCACAGAGCAGGGATATTACGCCCTGGCGGCTTATAAGCGTCTGGCTGCCGGTCAGACAAGCCTGTACGATATGAGTGACGTAGTGATCAGATAGAGAGTGATTGATGTAGATGATAAAAAGAAGAAAACGGATCAGGAAAATACTGTGGGCTTTTGTAATGGCAGCGATGCTGTTCGCGACATCCTTTCCCGCCGGCGCTTCCGGCGGGGAAGCTGTTACGGCGGACGGCAACGGCAGATTGTCCGTCAGGGACGCGGGTGCCGGTCAGATCGTGGGACACGCCACATGGAGCGTGGAATTGTTTACCATTGGCTGCGGGTATCTGATCAGTCCCACGGAGGTGCCCATCTATGCCGGGGAAACATCGGCGGAGGCGCTGATCCGCCTGCTCCATGACAACGGATACGTTGGATACTATGACGGGACGCCCAGAGACGCCTTTTACATTGCCTATATCGCGGACGGCACCTCCACCAGGAACAGGTTCAATAATTATGTAAAGAGCGGTACTCCGGCCAATCCCAGGTTGCTGAATCTGTCTCCCTCGATCCCGCCCCTGCTGGTCCCCTATCTCAATGAAACCATGACGTTTTTTGATCCGGGAGATTACGAAAAAAGCTGGACGGGATACATGGGGGAATTCGTCATTACCAACGGTTCGGGCTGGATGTTTTCCGTCAATAATGTGTTCCCCAACGTGGGATTCGCGGATACGTACCTTTCCGATGGCGACGTGGTGCGGGTGCAGCTGACGCTGGCTTACGGCGCGGATATCGGCGGTCTCGGTACTATGGGTGGGAATGTACCCAACGTGGACAGGCAGCCGGAATCCGGTTTTTATCCTACGGCCAACAAGGATGCGCTGACAAAGGTTATGAGCAGGGCCGGGTCTTCCGGCCTTATGGCAAAGAACAGCGTAAAACAGGCGTATGACGCTGCCGCGGCTGTTATGGAAACGCTGAACGCTTCCCAGAGCAGTGTGGACGGCGCCGTAGCGCGGTTAAGCGATGCCCTGGCTCATCCAGACGGAACAGCTGCGCCGTCTTCCGGCAGAGGAAACGGCAGTGGTCAGAACAGCGGCACAGGCGGCAGCAGTCAGGGCAATACGGGAAACAGCGGCAGTCAAGGCAGCGGTAACAGTCACAGCACGGGCGGCGGCCAGAGCAGCAGCGGTCAAGGCAGCGGTAACAGCCACAGCACGGGCAGCAGCCAGAGCAGCACAAGCGGCAGCGGTCAGAGCAGCACAGGAAGCAATAACAGCTATAGCACGGGCGGCAGCCAAGGCAGCATAAGCAGCAGCCAGAGCAATAGCCAGGCTGGCGGCACAGGCGGCAGCGGGAACAGCAACAGTCAGGGCAGTGCAGGCAGCACCGGGAACAGCGGCGGTCAGAGCAAGACGGCCAGCCGGTCCGGCAGCACAGGAAGCAGTGGAACTGGCGCGGGAGGCGCGAACAGCAGTGCCGCTCCCGCCAAAACCCCGACCCCGTCGGCAAAGCCTGGCGTTACGCCGACCCCCTCTCCGGGGCCTTCCGGCAGACCGGCCGCCACGTCCACACCGTCTCCAAAGCCCGGGAAGAAGGCTTCGGAGTCCGATGAGAAAGGCGGGGATGATGCTTCCCCCAGTGATGCGCCTTCCGACAGCGGACAGGAGAAGAACAGCCATCCCGTCGTCTTCTGGTCGCTGGTCATTCTGGCAGTGGCCGCGGCGGGAGCGGGAACGGCTCTGTACGTGATCCGGAAGAGAAAAGAGGCCTGAGCCGCTCCGGAACCAAAGAAGATAATGAACCGGGAGGAGAATATCCTGCTCCGGAAATAGACGGACAAATGATAGTCCCGAAGAAAGAGGAAGATGACTGACATGCTGCATCGGCTTAAAAATATCACAGAAAAGAAACGATTGAAAAAACGGAAGAGATCTGCAGGAAAAACAGCTGCGGGTAAAAGGCTGGCAGAGGGCGTCCTCTGCCTTTCCGTGGTTTTTATGACAGTCGCGGGTCAGATCACGTGGGCGGCACAGACCGCCGCACCAAGCGGGGAGCAGCCTTCGGCGGAAACAGCGGGTCCCGGTATGGAGCAGTCCCCGGACCGGGACACGGTGTCCCAACAGGTATTGGACATAGCGGAGGGGATCATCCGGTGGAAGAAGGCTGACAACGGCGCGGAGCCGGATGAGTTTCTCATGAATGACAGGTTTCTGGAACTGGCGGGCACTACGGCGGGAGACTGGTACCCCATTGGGCTGGGAAGGCTTGGCGCGGAGGACAACTATGAGGGCTACCTGGCGGTGATCCGGGATCAGGTGGCGGATCGCTACCGGGAACCGGGAAAGCTGAGCGCTGCCAAGGCCACAGAGTGGCACCGGATCATTCTTGCGGTACTGGCCTGCGGCGGCGATCCCACTGACATGGGAACGGATGAAAACGGCGATCTCATCGATCTTGTGGCGGACGGTACTTACGACAGGGGCAGGACCACGCCTCTTGGCAGACAGGGCATCAACGGCTGGATCTGGGGCCTGATCGCCCTGGACAGCATGCGCTATGAGATACCGGAGGACGGATATTACACGCGGGAGGATATCATTGAGGAAATCCTTTGCCGGCAGCTGGCTGACGGGGGATTTGCCTTGAACGGTTCCGCCGCGGACCCGGATATCACGGCTATGGCTGTGCAGGCTCTTGCCCCGTATTATGAAAGCGATGCGGCGTACACATATACTTTGACAGACGGCGGGGAGATGACAAAGACGGTCCGGCAGGCCGTGGATGAGGCGCTGGACTGTCTTTCCGCCCTGCAGAAGGACGAGGGGGATTTTGAGAGCTGGGGTACCTGCAATGTGGAGAGCACTGATCAGGTGGCGGTGGCTCTGTGCTGTCTTGGCATCGACCCCCTGCAGGATGCGCGCTTTATCAAAAACGGCCACACCCTTCTTGACGGGATCCTCCGCTACCGCATGGACGACGGGGGATTTGCCCATTCTTTTGAATATGACGCCCAGAATCCCACCGCGGACCCCAACAAGTCCAATTCCATGGCGGGAGAGCAGACACTCTATACCATGGCGGCCATCTGGCGGCAGCAGAACGGCATGCGGTCCCTCTACGATTTTCGCCCGGAGCAGGGAGAAGGCGGCGGGGAAGCGGTTTTCTCTGAGGAAGATAAAAGAATGGCGGAGGAACTGCCGGAAAATCTGACCACCGCTCAGTATGTGACGGTGACCACTCTTCTGGACAAGCTGCGCCGGTGCGGGGAATTTGAGGGGAAGGAAGGATACCTGCAAAAACTTACCGGCGCCAAAGAGAAGATAGAAGCCATCCAGGGGGAGATCGACAGTATCAACCAGGATATCATAGAAAAGCTGTATCCTTTTGAGGATATTTCCCTGGCAAACAAGGAGACGGTGGATGAGATCGTGGCCAGATGCCAGGCCTTGAGCCCTGAGGATCAGAAGAAGATCGAAGGGTGGGAGGATGTTGTAAAGACAAAGACCAAGGTGGAAGATCAGCTGCGGGGCGTGATCATCGGGGCGGCCCTGTGCGTGGTCCTTGTGGTCACGACATTTTTCCTTGTCAGGCGGCTCCGGAAAAGACGCCGGAAAAAAGAGCGGGAGATGGAGGAATTGGCCGCTCGCTATGAAGATGAGGAATAGACAGGCAGCCGGACAGGCGAAAGGATGGTCAGCGTGAAAAAAGATGTTCTTGCCATATGCGCGATCCTGCTGATAGCGGCCATTTTGATAAACGGCACCGAGATCCAGTCGGTGGACGAATATTATCTGACTCACATTGACGACATCACGCCGGAAAGTGAGACGGTGACCATCAGCATCCGGTGCGATACCATACTGGATCATTACGGAGATCTGGACCCCAGCCTGCAGTCGGAGGAATTTGTTCCCGCCGACGGAGTGATCCTGCCGCCCACGGAATATGTGCTCCGGCCGGGAGACACCGTGTTTGATATCCTGGACCGGGCGGCGCGGCATGAGCGGATCCAGCTGGAATACCAGGGGGCCGACGAGAACAGCTACGGAAGCGTTTACATTCAGGGGATCCACTACCTGTATGAATTTTCCTGCGGACCCCTGTCCGGGTGGATGTATCGGGTAGATGGGGAATTTCCCAACTACGGCTGTTCCAAATATGAGCTGAAGGACGGACAGGTCGTGGAGTGGGTGTACACCTGCGATCTGGGCAAAGACGTGGGCGCCATGTGGATGGGAGGGAGTTTTAATTGAAAGCCTTTGGAAATTATCACCCGGCTGTGCTGATGGTCTATTTTTTGTCGGTGCTGCTGGTGGCCATGTTTGTCACCAACCCGGTGCTGCAGCTGTCCGCCTTGTCAGGGGGCGCTCTTTTTGCCATGGCGCTGGAGCGGCCGGGAAACTGGGCCCGGGACGGAGCCTTTTATGTTCCCTTGTTTTTCATGGTGGCGGTGACCAATCCGCTGTTTTCTCACAACGGCGTCACGCCGCTGTTTTTTCTGAACGGAAATCCGGTGACACTGGAGGCGTTTGTCTATGGAATCGCCATAGGTGTCATGGTCATCGGCGTGATTCTCTGGTGTAAATGCTACAGCCGGATCATGACCAGCGACAAATTTCTGTATCTGTTCGGGCGTATCATCCCGAAACTGTCCCTTGTGCTCTCCATGGCCCTGCGATTCATCCCCATGTTCAAACGGCAGATGCACCGGGTCAGCCGGGCGCGTCGGGCAATGGGCCTGTACGCGGCGGACAGCTTTACCGATAAGCTGAAAAGCCGCATGAGCGTTTTTATGGCTATGATCGCCTGGTCGCTGGAAAATGCCATGGAGACGGCCGCGTCCATGAAGGCCAGAGGGTACGGTATCAAAGGGAGGACCAACTTTTCCCTGTTCCGGTTCACGGCCCGGGACGGCGTGCTGCTGTCCGTCTGCATTCTGCTGCTGGGGGTTACCCTTGTGGGAACGGCAATGGGGGAGATGGCATTTTACTATTATCCAAGGATCAGCCATCTGAACGTGACGCCCCTTGCCCTGTTCCTCTACGGGGCTTTCGGCATACTTTCCTTCCTGCCGTTTTTTGTGGAGATAAAGGGAGCTTTGATATGGAAATACTACGTCTGGAAAATGTGACATTCCGCTATCCAAAGGCGGCGGCCAGCGCGGTGGAAAACATAAACCTCGTGGTGGAAAGCGGAGAATTTGTAGTGATCTGCGGGGAATCGGGCTGCGGCAAGACTACCCTGCTGCGGCTTCTGAAGCGGGAGCTGGCTCCTGCCGGGGAAAAAACAGGGACTGTTTTTTACAGGGGAACTCCCCTGGAGGCGCTGGACGAGCGGACAAACGCCGCCCAGATCGGCTATGTGCTGCAGAATCCCGACAACCAGATCGTCACCGACAAGGTTTGGCACGAGCTTGCCTTCGGCCTGGAAAATCTGGGCGTTCCCACGGCCCTCATCCGCCGCCGGGTAGGGGAGATGGCAAGCTATTTCGGTATCCAGAACTGGTTCAGGAAGGATACGGATCAGCTCTCCGGCGGGGAAAAGCAGCTGCTCAACCTGGCATCCGTCATGGTCATGGGTCCAAAGGTGCTCATCCTGGACGAGCCCACCAGCCAGCTGGACCCCATTGCCGCCTCGGAATTTATCGCCACCCTGCATAAGCTCAACCGCGAACTGGGCCTGACCATCCTTCTTGTGGAGCACCGCCTGGAGGATGTATTTCCCATGGCAGACAAGGTGCTGGTCATGGAGCAGGGCAGAGCGCTGTTGTATGACACTCCCGGACAGGTAGGACGCAGGCTGGGGGAACTGCAGAAGGATCATCCCATGCTGCTGGGGCTTCCCAGCGCCGTGCGGCTCTACAACGCTCTGGCATCCGGCGGCCGCCATCCCCGCGCCCTTTCCGACCCCTGTCCTCTGACGGTAAAGGAGGGCAGGGATTTTCTGGAAAAGCATTTCGGCGGTAGAGTACAGGAGAGCGGGGAAGGCCTTCCTGGCAGGATGAACTCCGCGGCGTCCCATGAGGAAGCCGTCATAGAGCTGGACAAGGTGTGGTTCCGCTACGAGAAGGATCTGCCGGATATCCTGCGGGGCCTCTCCTTAAAGGTGTACAGGGGAGAGACGTACTGCATCCTGGGCGGCAACGGCACGGGAAAGACCACCGCTCTCAACGTGATATCCGGCTTGAACAAGGCGTACCGGGGGAAGGTCCGCATCGCCGGAAAACTTATAAAAGCATACAGGGGCCAGTCTCTCTACCGGGAAAATCTGGCCTTTCTGCCCCAGAACCCTCAGACGGTGTTTATCAGAGACAAGGTGCGGGACGACTACAGGGAGATACTGGACGTCTGGCAGGTGCCCAAAGGACAACAGGGAGAACTGGTGGAGAGAATGGCGGAAAAGATAGGCGTCACGCATCTGCTGGACAAGCATCCTTTTGACCTGAGCGGAGGAGAGCAGCAGAAGTGCGCCCTGGGCAAGGTGCTTATGTCAAAGCCGAAGATATTGTTGCTGGATGAGCCTACTAAGGGACTGGACGCCTGCTCCAAACATGCCCTAGGCGGACTGCTCGGGGAATTGAAGGAGGAGGGCATGACCATCCTTATGGTCACCCACGACGTGGAGTTTGCCGCGGAAAACGCCGACCGGTGCGCGTTGTTTTTCGACGGGGAGATCTTGTCGGCGGACGTGCCGGAACTATTTTTCGCGGAAAATAATTTTTATACGACGGCGGCCAACCGCATGGCAAGAGAACTCTGGCCGTACGCCGTCACCTGTGACCAGGTGGCCCGCCGTTGTATGGAGCTGCCGGAGGAGGAAGGGTTGTGAAAAAATGGTTGTCCTGCGGGATATTCTTTGTTGTCATTCCCGCCGTGGTCATAGGCGGGGCTGTGCTGTTTCAGGAAAAGCAGTACGCGTGGATCACCCTGTGGGTGACGGTTCTCTCCTGCGTGCCCTTCTTTTTCCGTTTTGAGAAGAAGGAAAACAACGCGAAGCGGCTGATCCTCATCGCTGCCATGACTGCCCTGTCCGTGGTGGGAAGGATCCTGTTCATGCCTCTGCCGGGGTTTAAGCCGGTGACCGCCATGGTAGTGATTACCGCCATGTACTTCGGCGGGGAGGCAGGCTTTATGACCGGCGCCCTGTCGGCGGTGATCTCCAATTTCTCCTTCGGGCAGGGGCCCTGGACGCCTTTCCAGATGCTCAGCTGGGGCCTGATCGGGTTTGCCGCGGGATTGCTGGCGGAACCGTTAAAGAAAAACAGGGTGCTGCTGGCTGTATTCGGAGCTTTGTCCGGGGCGGTCTATTCCTTCCTGATGGACATATGGACGGTGCTGTGGGCGGACGGCACGTTCAACGGCGCGAGGTATGCTGCCGCCCTTGTGTCCGCCGCCCAGTTCACACTGATCTACGCCGTCTCCAATGTGATCTTTCTGCTTTTACTGGCAAAGCCTATCGGAAGCATACTGGAACGGATCCGCACGAAATACGCCCTGTAAACCTATCGGTCTCCTATCCGCTCCGGAACGGGACAAAAAAACAGCGCGGCAAAAAGCCGCGCTGCTTCAAATCCGCCGTCCGGCGGAGGACATTCCTTTTTATCGGTCATTACATGTAAACTTTGAGAACCTCCAGGATCTCGTCTATATTGTCCGTCGCATGAATGTTCAGATCAATGGGTCTGGACAGGTCCAGACTGAAAATACCCATGATGGATTTTGCGTCAATGACATATCTGCCGGAAACCAGATCGAAATCATTATCAAATTTTGTGATGTCATTCACAAAGGATTTTACTTTGTCGATGGAGTTCAAAGTGATCTGAATGGTTTTCATCTTGCATGCCTCCCTTTTTTACGTACTTTAGGTATATTTTACCTTTCCTATGTTGGAAAGTCAATAAAAATCGTGTATAATATTTGTAAATCACATTGCAGAGCAGGGGCGGAAGAGCATGAGCAGAAAAGTAGCGTTGCACAATCTGGGCTGTAAAGTCAATTCCTATGAGACCGAATATATGGCGCAGGCCTTTGCGGAGAGAGGCTATGACATCGTGCCGTTCAGGGAAAAGGCGGATATCTATATCGTCAATACGTGTACGGTCACCAATATCGCCGACCGGAAATCCCGTCAGATGCTCCATCGCGCCAGAAAGACCAATCCCGCGGCGATCGTGGTGGCGGCAGGCTGTTATGTCCAGGCAGATGCGGAGAAAGCGGCGCGGGATGAAGATATCGACCTGCTGGTGGGCAACAACGAAAAAAAGAATATCGTGGACCTGGTGGAACATTTCCGGGGCGGGGAAAAGCGCATTGCCGTCCGGGATATCAACGACGGGGTGCAGGAATACGAAACTCTGGCGCTTCACGCCACTCTGGAGCACACCCGGGCCTGCATCAAGGTCCAGGACGGCTGCAATCAGTTCTGCAGTTATTGTCTTATCCCCTATGTGCGGGGCCGTATCCGGAGCCGTGCCATGGAGGATGTATGCCGGGAAGTGAAGGAGCTTGCGGAAAAAGGATACAGGGAATTTGTCCTCACGGGCATACATCTCAGCTCCTACGGAAAGGACTGGGGCAGATATTCAGACGGGCTTGCGGAGCTCATCGAGGCTGTGGCGCAGATCCGCGGGGTGGAGCGGATCCGTCTGGGCTCTCTGGAGCCCCGCATTGTGACGGAGCCATTTGTAAAGCGTCTGGCGGCGGTGGAGCAGGTGTGCCCTCATTTCCATCTGTCCATGCAGAGCGGGTGCGGAGAGACGCTGCGCAGGATGAACCGTCATTATACCCCGGAGGAGTACGCCGCCGGCTGCGGTCTGCTGCGGCAATATTTTGACGATCCCGCCATCACCACGGATATCATCGTGGGATTTCCGGGGGAGACAGATGCGGAATTTGCGGCTTCCGCAAGGTTTACGGAGTCCATCGGGTTTTATGAGACGCACATTTTTAAATATTCTCCCAGAAAGGGCACCGTGGCGGCGTCCATGGACGGACAGGTGCCGGAAGACGTAAAGAACCGCCGCAGCGCCATTCTTCTGGAGCTGAGCCGGAGGCAGCAGGAAACATATCTCTCCCGTCATGCCGGACAGACGGCGGAGGTGCTTTTTGAGGAGAAGGAGGAACGGCGGGACGGGATCCGGTGGACCGGGTTTACGCCCTCTTACATCCGGGTGGCTGTGATGACAGAAAAAGATACGGAGCTTTCCAATGTGATCTGCCCCGTGAAACTGGACGCGCCTGCGGGTGACGGAACCATGACGGGCACTCTGCTCCGCCATGGGATCTGAACCGGAAAGAGGCGGATATTTCGTTGTCCCGTGACACAAAAGGGCCCGCGGGATGGGGAAATTTGGGATATGGGTTGAATTTTTGCCTATAATATATTACAATACAGGTATCCGAGTAAAGGACGTGGTAAAATGAGCACAGAGAACAACAATCTGTATAAGACACAAGTGATACAGTTGAACAACGAGCCTGTGCCGGATGCAGCCCAGGTGATCGAGGCAGTCTATAAGGCTTTGACGGAGAAAGGGTACAATCCTGTTAATCAGATCGTAGGGTATATTATGTCCGGCGACCCCACTTATATCACCAGCTATAAGGGGGCCAGAAGCATGATCATTCAGGTGGAACGGGATGAACTGGTAGAAGAGATGCTCGAAAAGTACGTGGAGAACGAAGCTTGGAAAAAGTAGATCAACGCCGGCGGATCATGGGGCTGGATTACG
>CANQHX010000080.1 GCA_947623905.1 uncultured Lachnospiraceae bacterium | reverse complement strand
AACCCCTTCCTTTGGGCCTCCACAGGCGGCGTCCTGCCTGAAGAAACTATCCACTGAACAGTTCCTTTTTCACAGTTTCCTGTTTTTTCGGTCAGCTTACGCTTCCCGTATCTATCGCCTTGGGTTCTGGTCCGGGTTTCCCCTTCCCGGTCCCCTCTGGTTGGAAAAAGCTTGCGCTTTTATTCCCTTATCTTTCAAAACCCTTTCTGCACCTGTCCTCCAATATGTACTAGCGTAGTATTCTTCTTTCCTGTTGACATTTTGGACACAATCGTGTACATTATTGTCAGGAGGTGATCTTATGAATTTCTATTCTATCCGCGATCTGCGCACCGACACCAAAAGCATGTGGGAGACCCTCTCCTCAGGGGACGAAGTCGTCATTACCAACAATGGCAAACCATCTGCCCTGATGATCGATATCCCCGAAGGCGACTTTGATGAAGTCGTGCAGGCCGTCCGCCAGGCGAAAGCAATGATCGCGTTCAACAGCATGCGCCGTAAAGCAGCAAAAGCAGGTTTCCTGACAGACGAGGAGATCGAAGCTGTCATCACGGACGCAAGAAACGGAGGTTGAGATGAATATCGTTCTGGATACCAATGTTCTTGTTTCCGCCTTGTGGTCTCCCGGTAAAAACGCCGGTGAGATCCTGAACGGTGTCTTCTCCCGGAAATTCACGGTCTGTTATGACCACAGGATACTTGACGAATACGACCGCGTCCTCCATTACAAAAAGTTTCCTTTTTCCCAATGGGAGATACTCTCTGTTCTGGAACCCATTATAAAAACCGGGATCTCCGTCATCGCAGACCCGCTGCCTGACATACCATTCACGGATGAGTCCGACCGGAAATTTTATGAAGTCTCCAGATTTTGCGGTGCCCTGCTCATCACAGGCAACCTGAAACATTACCCGGACGAACCACACATCATGTCGATGTCGGACTTCTGCCAAAAATATCTGTAAATCTTCCCCACTCGGGCTTTTGTCTGAGTGGGATTTTTTCAGGATAAATTACAGTTCTTTCCTTACAGCCTGTCTGGTCTTATCCAAATAACTTCGGACGCTTACGGCATCGAGCGCCAGTGTATCTCCATACACCGGTACTCCCTGCCTCTTCGGGAACCCCTTCCTTTGGGCCTCCACAGGCGGCGTCCTGCCTGAAGAAACTATCCACTGAACAGTTCCTTTTTCACAGTTCCCTGTTTTTTCGGTCAGCTCTCGCTTCCCGTATCTATCGCCTCAGGTTCCGTTCCGGGTTTCCCCTTCCCGGTCCCCTCCGGCTGGAAAAAGCTTGCGCTTTTATTCCCTTTTCTGTTTGGCCATATCACGTAAGATTATTTTTTCAGCCTGCTGTTTTTCTGGCAGTCTTTCTCTCTGCACACTAAAACTTTCCATACACCGTACTCCCAGGTTCCGCGCCATATTCAGGTAGTAGTTCCCTGTATGGCCGTTCTCGCAGATATAGTCGATCCGGTGTTTCCCACACCGCTTTGCCTTTGCACCGCATATGGCACACCGGTCTCCCGTGTGGTGCTCCCCTGCCTCCAGCACGATGATCCCGGTCTTCCACGCCTTGTATTTCAGCTTCTCACGGATCTGGAAGCTTAAGTGTAAGGGAGAAAAGTTTCCTGCCTTCGCCATCACCATGTCTGTGTAGGGCTTTTTATATTCCGGCAGCACCAGCACCTTTGCCCCCTGCTCTTTGCAGAAGTCGATGACCTTCTTACTGAACAGGTGGGAATAGCTGTCATTTAAGTGCTTGATCCGCATCCAGTACTTCTGGTTTGCCTTCGCGTTGCCGTCATCTTTCGTGGAACTTTTGGACTTCTCCAGCTTCTCCATTACCTGACGGCATTTATGGGCGTATTCCTTCCCGCCCCGGATGAACAGAGCCGGACCATAGGAAACCTTTCCATCGTCCACCGTTTGCGTTTCATCCATGGCAGGCTTTGCTTTCCCTTCCGTCACGCTGCACACCACGCAGGCGTCTTCATTGGTGAACACCGCGGCACATATCTTCTCCCCTGCCGCCATGCGCTCCTTTGCGTTCCGGCCGTCGGTTACTTCTTCCTTTACCGGCACATGGAACTCCAGGCGCTTTTCCCTTACCACTATAGAAGGGGACATAACCTGGGCGTCTTTGGGGAGATGATTGCCGGACAGTTTACATTCTGTCCAGACCCACTTCTCTCCGTTCCACACTTTTAATGTCACGGAGTGGTCCGTCAGGTCTTTGTACGTTCCTTTATAATAGGTAACGGACTGGTGAAATTCAGGGATCCTGCTGCCTTCTGTTTCCCTCGCCAGCGTGCTCTTTGCCGCCGCGATAGCGGCGTTGATGGCTGCCCTGCGGAAGTACAGAGGCACCGTTTCAAAGGGCAGAGGATTTAGGGGCGTTTTCCCATCCCTTCCGGGGATGGTGCGCTTTTCCAGTATGCCCATGGCATCCCGGTTGTTGGGAAGTCTGCGGGCGGCCGCGTCATTCCGGCCCTGTATGTCCTGCCGCTCGTCCGCAGAGCCCATCTGCAGCCCGTTGTCCTTCTGCCCGTCAGCCGGTTCACTCCTTCTCCCGCCCCACAGTTCCACATACAGCCCGCAGTAAAACCCCACCACGCTGTTGTAGAGCGTCTGGGTGTCGGCAAACCATTCCCTGTGGTCGTGGATGAGATTGAATTTTCTCGTAGTGATGGCGTAGCAGCCGGAGGGAGGCATATTTCCCACCTCAAACCTTCCTTGCAGGGGCTCCGCAAGTCCCGTCAGAAGCAGTATTGTTTCTCAGAGTTTTTTCGTATATTGCATAACTTTACGAAACAACTTGAAACAGATTAAAAAAACGTTGATTTTACGGGGTTTTCAGGGATTTTTCAAAAATGCGGAAATGAAAACAGAAGAAAAAGCAGAAGATAAACTGTTTATAAAATAGGAAGAAACACGAAACGTCAGGGGCGTCATTTGACATTTTTTGCCTATGATTTGAAGGAAATTGAAGCCATTTTGCCGAAATGCTTTACATAAGAAAAAATTTGTGTTAGAATACCGATTGAAATTCAGAAAGATTTCGTAAAGTTATGCAATTTAAGAAATGCTACCCTCTGTATCCATAGCAAAATACAATAAAATTACCGGCCGCAGCCATAAGACTGCAGCCGGTTTTTTGATCTCTACAGATTAACAGTAACATGTTGGTTATTTATCTTTGAGTGTTCATGTGCTTGCCGTATCTAATACTATTTTCTAAAAACGTACATGCTATGTTCATGGCATTTTAATACATACATTCCTACTCCCAGGATACGATCACCTTTTTCAAATTTCCCTTGCATGTTGCAACCCCAGTGCGGATAAGTGCATCCTTGGCCTCTTGTCGTGCCGTCTCCGGATCAGCTGCAACATCTTTTTTTATTTGGGAAACATATTTTTTCATGGACTGCGCTAAGGACATTTCATCCTGCAGAAGCACTGATGCGTTTTTCATAAAAGTCGCCTCCATTTCATCCATTTTCAACACTCCTAATCTACAAAGAAAAAAGCCCTGTTCTCCAGGGCTTTTTAATAGCGGGAAAGGGATTCGAACCCCGTCACCAACTCATTTTTAAAATCCCGTATTTATAGGGTATCCTCTGAAACCTTGTAAATACGGGATTTTTATTGTATTGTTTAATACAAATTTATACGTAGAAATATGAATAAATATATGCAATACAACACGAAATGCAACACGAAAACAACAGGTTTAATCTGGCTATATCTTTTATTTTTGCAAAAAAATGTAAAACGTCGCTTGACAGTGCGCCAATAATGGTGTATAGTACAAATACGCCAGTAAGGGCGTAAAGGGAGATGTAAAAGCATGAACATAAAAGACATGAGAAAAGCCAATGGAATGACGCAAAAGCAACTCGCCGATCAGATTGGCGTAAACATTCGCTGGGTTCAGAAATTAGAGGCCGGAGAGATCAAACTGAAGAACGTCACGGCGCTGAAAGTCTTAAATCTAATTTGGGCACTGACTCCATACGACGATGAAAAGCAGATCGCACGTGATATGATAATGATCACAAAGAGAATATTACAAGAGAACGCATAAAAAGCAGATAAACGGGGAGCGGCGACAGGCTGCTCCCCTGTTTTCATTTATGAAGGTCCTTCTTGGCGTTTTAAAAATTTTTCAATCAGACCATATCCGCATCTATTTGTTTTCAATGCCGCCCCGGCTGAACCGTTTCCATAATTCCGAAAGCTTTTCCCAGCCATACATAGCTACAAATGCCACGATCAAACCAGCCATGACGGCGGCTAGGATCATATACCATAAGATTTCCTGCTGTACATACTGCATGTACGCCACAAAAGCGGTCACGGCCAGTCCAATGGATAAAATAAGCACAAAGGCGTCCGTAGGCACTGCCTTAAAAGGCCATATATTTTTTAAAAGCTCTGTTATAACAGATACAAAAAAGGCCAGGACACCAATCACTGCCAAAATTATTGTAATGTTTATTGTAATTTCTCCCATTATTTAATCCTCCTGTTCATGTGCTTTTAAGTTAATGTATTTGTCGAGTTTTTCTTTTGCCACCGGCACAGAATGATTGACGCCAAGCTGTATCAGCCCATCCAACGTAGCGCTCGTACAGTAACATATCAAGGTCATTTCTTCCTTGATCCTCTCAACATCTTTACCCTGCTTTTTCAACTTCAGATACCATATGATCACGGCCGTCACGGCCGATGCGATGATTGCCAATGCTGAAATGACACTTGCCACCTTAATGATCGTATCGGCATTAAGTTCTACTGACATTGGATTCCCCTCCTTTTATAAATTTGCGCCGGCGCAAATGACTGCTGCCGTTGCTCTCCTATGCGATCAGCGACTTAAAGGTGTCATGACCGGCTATGCCGTCAGCCACAAGTCCGTGGTCTTTCTGGTACTGTATCACGCAGGCTTTCAGGCCAGAGCCAAAAATGCCAGGATTTTCAAGGCCATGCGGATTGTAGCCCTTCAGCATGAGCAGTATTTCCAGAGCCGTTACCATATACTGCGTCTCGCCCTGTCTCACGGTATGCTTGCCAAGTGCCGCTTCTGATTTTGTACCCCACACGCCATCAACTGCAAGTCCAGCGCGATAGTCTGAGTTCATGGCCTGCTGCAGCACCTTAATTCCTGCTTTTTTTGTGGCAGAACCCCTTATGCCGTCAAGTTCGAGTTCGGCGCCGCAAAAGTTGCTGGCATGTCTCTGTCCTTCACGAACAATGGAATTTCCGCTGCTTGCGGGTGTAGGATTTGAAGCGGCCGGCGCAGAACTTCCTGCGGATGCCTTGGAACCGTTCGTCAGATTTGTGGCGGTATGGTGGCCTTCATAAAGCAGGATATCGCCACGGAGCAGGTACTGGTCGCTGGTCAGATACTTCTTGTCTGTAAGCACTGTAAAACCTGCCTGCTTCAGTATGGCTTTCTCATTGCCCGTGTACCCGTCCTGATTGACGTTTTTAAGGGCGTCAATGTTAAGGCGGTAGCCAACTGCCTTCACATTCGCCAGCACGCCAGCGGAACAGTCCGCTTCACACAACACCGTGATTTTGGACGGGTCATAGTTGCTTGCCTTAAGATGCTGCCAGTATGTACCACGCTGTCCCTGGTCGTATCCAACCAGATTGTTGTTTGCTGCTTTTTCTGCGAGTAATGCGATTTCCTCCCGCACCTTTGCGTCCGGGTGCCGCAGGATTACATTCCACAGGCGGTTATACCACGCAATGATGCGCCACTCTTTTCCGGTCTGATCGCCGGCCTGTCCGCCGCTGTACTTGCCCCTCTCGTCACTTCCACAATTTGAGATCATTTTGATTCATTCCTCCTTCTTTACATCACTATTCTTCTGCGCCATTGTCATGCAGGCAATGCTGTACATCTCCGCTTTTGACTGGCATAGAGTTTTCCCTACGCTATCCAGGATATAAGATATGAGATCTGGCGGAATGCCGTTGTTTTCCATGATCTGATTTGTATGCTCCAAGATCTCCTGTCTGGCGGCATCCATCAATGCGCCTATGGGCACGCCTGTATTTGCATTATTGTTTTCCTCCATGAAATCGCTCCTTTCTATCGTGCTTGTCCTTCCAGTTTCTCGATACGTTTTACAATCTGCTGGGTGACGTTTATCAGCATGGGGACAAACTCTTCATAGCGGACAAAATACTGGTCTTGCTTATTAGCGTAGACATACCCTGCAAAATCCATATCAGATATTCCGGCCCTGTCCATAGCCACCTTTAATTGCTGTGCAATAACGCCCCAATGCGTTCTTCCGCTGTCCCCGTTGTTGTACTTATAGGTATACGTTAAGACATTTTTCAAAAGCGACATAGCTTTTTTATCGTCAAGCAACAGGATGCTGTGTTTGTACCTCATATCGGACGTAATCGGAGAACCTGACGAATTATATAACGTTTGCCGCGCATGAATGCCTTTTGTGATATTTCCGGCTTCACCGTCCGCAACGACAAAGTAAAGATTGTTGCTGGTTAACGCCTGCACGGTATCAGCATTGTATAGAGAGGATGACCCACAGCTTTCCACGGCAAAGAAGTGTCCGCCGGATGTTTCTGCCTGGTAGGACGGAAGTTTCACCGCAACGCCCTTATAGTTTCCGGAAGATGTCTGCGCACACGCACGGAGTTTTCCAGCGCCCTGCTGGCTTGATTGGACAAGATTTGTCCCGAGTTCCAAATACCCAGCGCCCATGTGCGTTGAATAGCTTCCGCTTTCTGTATAGATTTCGCCGATAGCCTTTAAGGAACCCATGTATGCATTGCCGTCTCGATCAACCATAAATTTGCAGTTTCCATTTTTCACGTTTTCCAAATCTACATATGTTGTGAGCGATGACAAAAGAGAATTATAATATGTTTCTTTCATTCCTGCCCAAAATGCAGGCAATGCACTTATTCCGCCAAGAGTAGAAGTCCCAGTCAACCCAGCCATTCCGGTCTTGTAATCGCTAGTCCTCAACACGGAAAACGGATATATGCTAAGTCCTCTCCAATTGGTTTCTTCGAGCATCCAGCCAGCTATCTTACCAGTATGGATTTCGCATCCTCTCGCCGTCAATTTGCCTTCAGAAGTCAGCGTGGCGTTTACAGTAGATCCTGTTCCAACAGAAAACTCCCATGACCGTATATACTGGGCATTTACGTATATTTTCCCGTCAAACATCTGGAAAACCTGGTCTTGCCCATTATTTGTGACAATATTAAATATATCCGTTGGCGTAAGCGCTTCCATATCCAAAAGGATTGGGATGGTTTCCTGATCGATCACATTTCCATTAAGCGCTGCTGTTACCCTGAGCATACTTGAATCAGTAGAATATATATCTTTGGTAATATCCAATATTTCCCAGACATGCCCAAAGCTTTTTTCCCACGTCGTTCCGTCTTTTGTCTTCTCAAGCGTCCATTCTATCGTTCCCGTGGCTTTTTTAACCTCTGAGGATATTCCATCTGTATAATGCAGTTCGCAATGTATCTTACTTGGCGTAACTGTGCCGTTTGCACCTAATTTTATGGCATTTGCATCCATATCAATGAAATAATTCCGCCCGCTGTCACCTTTGTCACCTTTCGGACCCATCGCTCCAGTATTTCCGAATGCCCCGATGATCCGTTTACCAGTCTTGGCAGTTGCCTTGTCCGTGTAGGTAATCAGCTCATAGTTCCAGAGATACTTGTTTGTTGCCGTCATAGTCGGAACCGTCGTGGAAAACTCCGTATCCGCCGGAGCCGTAGTGCCTGTCGAAAGAGCGTAATACTCTTCGATGCTCGTTATGCCTTTTCCAGTTGCCCCAGTCCCTCCAGTCGCCCCAGTATTACCATATACTCCGATAATATGCGGCGAAATGGTGGTACTCGTGCTATCCGTGTACTTGATGACCTCATAATTCCAGAGGTACTTGTTGATAATGCTCATGGCTTGCGGCGTGGTTTTCCATCCATCTGTGGACGTTGTCACGCCACTATCAGAAGATGTTGCAAGGTAATAATTTGTGATGGATGATATTCCTTTGCCGGCAGAACCCACTGCCCCGTTACTTCCGTTTCGACTGACAGAATACATTGTACTCAGAGTATTATCCGTGTAAGTAATAATGGTTCTTGTCCACAAAAACTGTCCTGCACTTGTGGATGGAACATATGTCTTCCATGCACCATCCGGAACGGTTGTGCCGTCTGATGATTCCTGATAGGCCACGGCAGTTGAGGATATGCCTTTTCCATCCTTTCCGGGATCCCCTTGCGGGCCGACTAAATCCTGCGGTGCAGGCGTCCAGACTATATTTGGCAACTCTATTTCTCCCTGCTCCAACTTCATTCCGCAAATTTCTATGCCATTTGTTGATGAACACGTCTCGAAATAAACGTTTGTTAAACCCTCGGTACTTCCATCCAAAGACCCAACCATGAAAGTGAAATTATATTTTGTCCATTCTGTAACATTATTGAGCGCAAAATCTTTTCGTGGATACGGTGTTCTTCCATACATCAACCTTAAAGAGCCAGTCCCTCTAGCATAGCAGGACAAAGTGTGTTTTTGACCGTTTTCAACAGGCATATCGGCTTGCGCAATTCCGCCAAAAGTCGAACCGCTGTTCACAATTTTCCATCCCAAATTTATGCTGGGATTTGGAGCATCACTTATATTTATAGATGTTATCGTTGTATCTGCGTCGGCTTTTCTCCATGTTCCGTTTTTCCAAATACCGGACGAAGTAACTGTTTTCGTAGAATTTGTACCCCGCAACAGGTTTATCCCCTGCGTACCCTGTTCACCTTTGGCGCCCTTGATTCTGCTCCATGTATAGTCTCTCGGAATATAGCTGTCATCCTTTTTGAAATCCACATATTGCCCTATCCAGTCACCGACAGTCTCCCCGTTGCTTTCCGTAAACGACGCACCACCATCGTTAGAGTACTTAATATGCAGATAGCTTGTCTGTCCATTCGTGCCGTTAAAACCTGGGATGCCTTGGTCGCCCTTCGCTCCTTGCAATCCTTGAAATCTTGCCCACGTATATGCATTTGGATCATTGCTGTCAGTTTCCGTGTAGTCAACGTATGTTCCAATGTACTCTGACGGTGTTTCAGTCATCTGCGTAGCGGTCGGATTTGCAACCTTACTGTACTTAATGTGAAAGTAGGTTGACTTTCCGTCTGCGCCTTTATCGCCTTTAACTCCTTGAGCGCCAGTATCACCCTTATCCATCAATCCAGCTGCGGTAATATTAATGCTTGTAGTACTATTGATTATACGGACCACACCATACACATACGCATAACCCGATTTGGTGGTATTGTAGACTTGCAGTGCGACACTGTCGCCTATCTTAAGGCCAGCAGTACTTTCAACTATATAAGCGCCACCTTGCCTCCCCGGAGTTCCCCACAAATCCAGCGTTTCCTGCGTTTCTCGATAGCTTGTCATTAGTATTTTAAAATTACTTCCATTTAGTCCTGGTTCTCCATCTTCGCCCTTAATCAACGACCAAACGTAATCTCCCGGCGTAGAACTTTCGGTCTTGCTTTCTTTGTTGTAAGCGAACCCGATATATTCTCTTCCGGTCGGGTCATCCGATATGCCAGTGCCTTTGTTGTCATAGGCATACTTTATCCATGTGTAGTATGTTTTGCCATCCGCTCCCGGCTCGCCCGGAACACCATCTGAACCCTTTATAAGAGACCACGTGTAGTCTCCTGGTATACTGCTTTCCGTTTGTGACATTCTGTTCGTTGCAATGCCAATATAATTCTTTCCTGTCGGGCTTTCGGACAAACCATTGCCGCTTGCGTCATCAGCATACTTTATCCACGTGTAGTAGGAAGTGCCATCTTTACCAGGAAGTCCTTGTACGCCCTGCGGCCCGACCAAATCCTGCGGTGCAGGCGTCCAGACTATATTTGGCAACTCTATTTCTCCCTGCTCCAACTTCATTCCGCAAATTTC
>CANQHX010000079.1 GCA_947623905.1 uncultured Lachnospiraceae bacterium | reverse complement strand
TGTCCCGCCGACTTCAGTGCCCGGGGCAGGGGATCCCGCATATACCGGATCTCGCTCTCCAGCTGCAGCAGCACCTGCCTCCACTGCTCCACATCCTGCACCTGCTGCTCCATCTGCCTCGATAAAAGCTTTCCCAAAAGCACACAGCCCGCCAGTATCATAAAACAACCTCCGATCCGGATCAGTTCCGCAGCCATCCTGTCTCCCACCCTTACTCATCGCTGAACAACAGGTTTCCCTTTCCGTCAAAAATACCTTTTACGCTGCCCGGCGGCCTTTGCCCGTCCAGCAGAATATACCGGTCAAACGCACCGTTTTCCACCATACGGTCCAGCAGCGGCTTTCTGCGGATATCCTCCATGGAGCTTCCGTGAACCGTAGCCAGCAGCCTGCACCCGCAGGACATCACCGCCTCCAGTGCCCTGGCGTCCTCCTGATGCCCGATCTCATCCACCGCCACCACTCTGGGGGCCATGGAACGTATGAGCATCATCATGCCCGCCGACTTGGGACAGCAGTCCAGCACGTCCGTGCGGATGCCCAGATCGTTCTGGGGCACGCCCATATAACTGCCGCCGATCTCCGAGCGCTCGTCCACCACCCCGACGGTCCTGCCCGCCACTCCGGGCCAGCCGTTGGAGATGTTCCGCACCATGTCCCGCAGCAGCGTCGTCTTGCCGCATCCGGGCGGGGAAACGATCAGGCAGCTGACCACCTGGCCGTCCACTGCAGTAAAAGGCATAATCCTGTCGGCACAGCCTTTTTTCTCGTGGGACAGCCGCACGTTCAGAAAAGAAATGTTCTTGATGCTCCGTATCCTGTCCCCCTCCATCACTACCTGGCCGGCAATGCCCATGCGATGGCCTCCGCTGACGGTGAGGAAGCCCTGGCGTATCTCTTCTTCATAAGCGTACAGAGAATATTCCCCCGCAGTCTTTACGGTATTGGCGATCTCCTCAGCCGGCACGCGCCAGGCCAGAGCGGTCTTTTGCGTCAGTCCGCCGTCCTCCCGCAAAAAAAATTCCTCCCCGCCGTACAGTACGGCAAGAGGCATGTCCGCCCGGAGCCGCATCTCCCGAAGCTGCTCAAGATCCAGACCCGCCCGCTCCAGCACCTGTCTGACAGGAACAGAAAAATTCCGTAAAAAAGCGCCCTGATGCATGTCCTCACCCCTTTTCCACATGTATATGTGTCTCAGGGATTTTTATGACTGCATCCGAGCGCAAACATTTATTCTGTTCACTTATCCTTACAGGCGGTTTGCCGGCAGGCTCCTGATCCGCACAGCGTTCGGCCTGTTTATTCCACCGTCATGGCCCACAGATTGTTGATCTGTCCGGACAGCCGGTCATAGTCCCACAGCTTCCCGCTTCTCTCCCGACTGTTGGGATCATTTACTGTGATCTTTCCGTCCCGCACGCCGGTGAGCACGATAAAATGTCCCGTAGTAGTAAAATCTCCAGGCCGCATGCTGCAGATGATGGGCTGTCCGTTTTCCAGAGCGCCGAAAACCTTCGATTCCGATAAGGGCAGCTCCGTGCCCTGCAGACCGAAATGGCCGCACCCCTTTGTGATCAGGCTCCAGCTTGTCCCCTGCCCCGCTACATAATAGCCGTTTTCATCGGCGTAACGGGCCACTGTATAGGGCGTCACGGAATTATCTCCCGTCAGGCCCGCGTACACCATGGAGAGACAGGCAGGCGCGCACCCGCTGATGGCCACACAGCTGCTGCCGTAATCTCCGTAGCCCCAGCCCTCATCATACTGCAGCAGCAGAGGCACCGTCCCCTTTTCCACGTTTCCCACATCATTCGCGAAGACCTGTCCCTTTTTCTCCGGATATCCCAGCACAAAATCCAGCATATCCTCATTTCTGGACAGCATCTCCAGCAGCTCCTCCGGGTACTGGTCATAATGCTCCAGGATGTTCTCAGCGCTGCCGCCCTGCTTTTTCAGCGTTTTGACGTCCGACCAGGAAACACCGTACCGTATCTGGTAAATAGCCGTCTGCACCGCTTCATATCCCAGCACCGCCGCTGCCGCCACGATGACGATACACAGCAGAGTGATCACTTTTTTGTAAGCCGCCCGCTTCCATCTCTTTTTGTTCTTTGCTCCGTCCTTGTCCTTTGCTCTGTCCGCCATAATAATCTCCGTTCCCAAGGGGGCCTCTGCCGCCGCCCGCTGTCCAAAAAAGTGTCGCCCGGCAGGCGCCAAGCCATCCATTCATCTGGCCCGCGCATCTTCCTATTGCACAAAAAACTCCTGTTTCGTATGTATTATACAAAACAGGAGCATTTTATACTTTAATATCCCCAAAGAAATTTATTAAGAAAAACAAAAGAATTTTTTGGGGCCCTTAAATCCCTCTCTGTCCGGTCGTTTCCCTGTCTCAGCCACCCGCCAGCCTGTACAGCCGCCTCGCGTTGGCGTTGGTGCGGACGATGACCTCCTCTGCCGTCATTCCCTTGATCCCGGCCACGGCTTCCGCCACATAGGTCAGATAGGAGGACCGGTTGCGCTTTCCCCGGTAAGGCACGGGAGCCAGATAAGGACAATCCGTCTCCAGCACAAGCCGCTCTATGGGCGCGTATGCGATCACATCTTTCAGCTTTTTCGCGTTGGAAAACGTGCTCACGCCACCGATACCCAGATAATAGCCCATGTTCAGGTATTCCCTGGCCATCTCCACGCTGTAGGAAAAGCAGTGGAGCACACCGCCAAGACCTCCGGCGCTTTCACTTTTCATCATATCCAGCGTATCCGCCGCCGCGTCCCGGCTGTGGATGATCACCGGCATGTCCAGCTCCCGGGCCATTTCCAGCTGGGCAGCAAACCACTTTTTCTGCACATCATGCGGGTAGGTGTCCCAATGGTAATCCAGGCCGATCTCCCCCACTGCCACGATCTTTTCATGGCGGCACAACGCCTTCATCCGGTCAATGTCCCCCTCCGTCAGATCAACCTCATCGGGATGGATACCGATGGCGCCGTACACCCGGTCATACCACTCCGTCAGGGCAACGGTCCTGTCCAGGCTTTCCAGGGAAGCGCTGACATTTACCACAGCGTCAACGCCCTGCCCCGGCAGATCAGAGAGCAGCGCGTCCCTGTCGGCGTCAAACTGCTCATCGTCATAGTGAGCGTGCGTATCAAATATAAGCGCATCCATATGCATGCACCGTCAGGGCTTTTTTCTGGGGGCAATGTGCAGCATCTGGCGCACCTCGTCAGGGGTGGCCACTTCCTTGCCCATGGCGTGGATCAGGTGCACAAGACGCTCCACCAGCTGCCAGTTGTAGTCGGCCTGGGTGTGATCGTCCAGATACCGGCTGTCCTCAAAACCGATGCGCACCACCGTGGCGCCCATGGCAATGGCTGCCGCAAGAAATGTCCAGTTGTCCCGGCCGAAATGGGTCACGCCCCACAGGTGATCCTTGGGCACAAAGGAGCGGAAAGCCGTCAGAGCCTCTATGGTAGGCTGCATGCCGCCCTTGTGGCCGAACACCAGATTGTACAGGATAGGATCCTGGAAGGGCTGCTCCTCCGACACGATCTTGATATTGTTCAGCATACCGATATCGAACACTTCGATCTCGGGAATGATCTTTTTGTCATAGCACATCTTCGCGCAGTAGCGGATATCGTCGAAGGAATTGCGGTACACTGCCTCTCCCAGATTGGTGGAGCCGCCGTTCAGGGACGCGCTCTCCACCCGCCAGTACTCCAGGGGATAGCACCGCTCCTCAATGGTCATATCGGAAATGCCGCCGGTGGACGCCTGCACCACTACGTCGGTCTTTGCGCAGATGCGCTCAAAAGACTCTGTGAGCACGCTGTGTCGGGGGTCAGCTTTCCTTCTCTCGTCTTGCAGTGGAGATGGCACAGGCTGGCGCCCTTTGACACACAGCATGCCACATCATCGGCCAGGCTCACCGGATCCACCGGATCGGGGCCTGCCACTGCCGCCACAGATACGATCACTTTTTTATCATCCATTATTTTGCCGCCTTCTTCATCGCTTCCAGAGCCACCTCATAGCTGAGCAGGCCAAACTTCAGTACCGGGATATCATACTGGGGATGCTCCACCAGAGCCATGGACATCTGGGCGAACACTACCACGTCCACTTCCTTCACCAGCTTGTCCAGCGCTTCCCGCACCTTCTCATCATGCAGCGCCCTGTCGCCGGACATAAGGGCCTCGAACGCGCCATCCGCCACCGCAATGCGCACATCCACGTCCTTGCCGGCCTCGGCAGCCTTCTCCAGAACGGTCTGCTTCACAGGCTCGGCGCTGGTCGCCAGAGAGGACAGCAGTCCGATCTTCGTGCCGGCTGCTACCGCCTTCTCCGCCACAGGCTCCTCCACGCTGATGACGGGAATGGGGATCATGTCCCGCACCTTCTTGGTAACGGTATTGACAGACGTGCAGGTCACCAGAATGGCGTCCGCTCCCGCGTCCACGGCGCACATCATATAGTTGTACATCCTGCGGGCCACGGCGGGAGTAGCGTAGCCTGCCCCCTGGGTCTCTTTAATGAGGGAGCTGTCCGCGATGTCCATCTGCTCCAGCTCCGGATGCTGGGCAAGAAACGGCTTCGTAAAAGGATCGGACATAAGCTCCATAAAATTGTCCGTGGTATGTAAGGTACATAATTTCATGATAATAACCTCCAATCATACTGTAAATACATCATTTCCCGGCGATCACATGCCGGAAAACACCAGTTAGATTATATGCCATTTTATGGCGGTTTTCAATAGGGGATTTGGAGGTGAGAAAAGATTTGGACTCAAAAAGCAGAACGATCACCTCTTCATCCGCCGCTTGCCCGTCATCTGGCTGACGGTCAGCTTAAATACCCTCGTGCGGGCCATGACCTGTCTGGAAAAAGGACAGTCCTCCTTGTGATACTGCCCCATGAGCACCGTCAGCCCATGGAATTTTTCTTCCTCGTCCTCCACCATCTCCACAACGCCTCTGCCGATGACGCTCTCATATTCCATGGTGCAGGAGCACACATCATTCTTCTGCTCCACCACCAGCCGGTGGGCGCAGTCCATCTCGAAGGCGGCCCTGTTGTCCCTGGCCATCCGGTCGTATTTTGTTCCTTCCATGGCTCCGTGGAAATACAACACCACGGTGCCGTCCCGCACCTCCATGCCAAAATTCAGCGGCAGGATATAAGGTACTTCCTCATCGTTAAGCGCCAGCCTGCACACATCACACCGCCTCATTACATCCAGCAGCTGGTCAAATTCTTTGATCTCTCTGTCTGTTCTCCGCATATCATTTCCTCCACTTTCTGCTCCGGGCTTCCCCGATCATATGACAACGCTGTCCAAAGGGACATTACTACGATATTCCCCCAGGTTCTTCCGCATCCATAAGCCATTCCAATACATTTCGCTTGCGGATCCCTTCATAATCCGCCGTACCGAACACTTCATCCAGCGTAAGAAGATACTTGGGATAGTTATCAGAAATCGCCCGCAACGGTGCAAGTTCTCTTTTCAGCGTATCCGGCGCCAAAGTGGTAGCCGAAACCTGATAATACACTGTCTGCCCCGGTTTCTGGGCCACAAAATCCACTTCTTTGTCACTCACCTGCCCTGCGTATACCTGATACCCACGGCGCAGCAATTCCAGATACACTATATTTTCCAGCAGATGACCGATATCCGTCTCCTGGCCCTGCACAAGCATATTTCTGAGCGTCACATCCACAGCATAATATTTTACCGACTGGACAAGATACTGTTTTCCCTTTACATTATAACGACCCACCTGATACAACAGCAAACTGTCTGTCAGCCCCCGGAGATATTTGTCCACCGTTTTCGGATCCACCTTCATGCCCCGGGAACCGAGCGTGTTGGCAATTCTGGCGGCAGATACTACATTTCCAACATTATAAAGGGTAAATCTTGTCACATTTTCCAACAATTCCACATTGGAGATCTTTAAGCGGGCCACTATATCTTTCAGCAGTACGGTGTGATAGATATCCCTCAGATATTCCCCCGTTTCCCTGGCATCCAGCTGCATCCGCGTCACATAGGGAAAGGAACTGTATTCCAAGTACCGGTTGAACTTTTCCCGCAGCGTCAGGGAAACGTTGTCCAGCCCACTGCAAAACTCCCGAAAAGACAGCGGCAGCATTTTCAGCTCCACATACCGTCCTGACAGCAGCGTGGCAAGCTCTCCTGAAAGAAAATACGCGTTGGAGCCTGTGATATACACATCACATTCTTCTTTCAGGAAAAGACTGTCAACAGCCTTTTCAAACTGGTTCACATGCTGTATCTCGTCCAGAAAAATATAATTGACCCTGTCCGGCTGCACCCAATCCATGACATACCGGTACAAATCTCTGTAATCTGTCAGATGTTCATTTGCAATGTCTTCAAAATTGAGCATCAAGATCTGCTCCCGGCGAACCCCCTGCGCCAAAAGATACTCGCAAAAAATATCAAACAGCGTAGACTTCCCGCAGCGCCGCACGCCGGACACTACCTTAATGACCTGCTTTTCCTTCCAGCGAATGAGCCATTGCAGATATTCTTCCCGCATAATACGTTTCAATCTATCACCCTCTCAGAACATTTACGCCACAGGGCGTTTTTCCTATTATCTGTATTGTAATCCATTTTTATCCCTCAGTCAATAAAAATGTGGAATAAAATCCATTTTTATTTCTGCATTAATTAAAATATGGAATTCAATCCATTTTTATTTCAATAAATTGTTTTTTCGAGATTGCATTCCCATTTTTGAAAGTCCCCGGGACAGGTCCCGCCGCATACGCTAAAACAGGACCGCACCGTCCGCGGCCCTCAAAAAATAATGGAAAGGGCAAAAACATGAACAGACAATGTCAACTGAGCATCAACACTAAAAATTATCTGGCGCGGTTTTACTGTATCCTGGATGAAATGATACAGGGCATGACCGGCGCCTGCCTTACCGACAGCATTTCCGGCAATTTTATCGCCCAGATGATCCCTCATCACATGGCAGCCATCGAAATGTCGAAAAACCTGCTGCAGTACACCACCAACGTTCCCCTGCAGGAGATCGCCCGGGGCATCATCGAGGAACAGACAAAGAGCATCGAGAACATGCTGCGGATCCGCCAGTGCTGCCAGAAGCAGACAGACTGCCCTCAGGCGGTGTGCCGCTACCAGAACACCGTGGATCAGATACTGAAAACTATGTTTTCCCGCATGAACAACGCCCCCGCCACCAACAACATCGACTGCAATTTCATGCGGGAGATGATCCCGCACCACAAAGGCGCCATCCGCATGTCCCGCAGCGCGCTGGAGTACGATATCTGCGGCGAACTGGCGCCCATCCTGGAAGCCATCATCGCCTCCCAGGAAAAGGGCGTGCGCCAGATGGAATGCCTGGAAAAAAAACTGTCATGCGGCTGTTAAATAATCCGGAGTCATTTAAGCTGTAACGGATCCATTTCGGGGAACCGGCGCGCAGCCGGATCATGAATTTTCAAACCCGCGGAGCGCAGGTATCCGCCAGTCACCATATAGTTTCGGTGGAAAATGCTGAAAAAATGTGTTATATTATCCTCAGGACGTCCGGCGCCCGGGACCTTCCGGTCCCTCCGCGCCGGACATAAAAGAGCAGAAAACGATATGCGAAGAACAGACAGCCGCTGACAGTGCGGTCCTCTCCGCATATACACTTTGAAATGGAGATTCAAATGACCCGCACGGAATTTATCAAACAGGTGGACAGCATGGCCAAGCCGGTGCGCGCCGAATTTAACCTGACACAGGAAAAAATGGCGCTGCTTATGGGGCTGTCCAAAAAAACTCTCGTAGAAATAGAAAAAGGACGGTCCTCCCTTGGATGGACAGGCACCGTCACACTTTGCACGCTGTTTGCCGACAGCCAGATACTGCAGAACGCCTTCGGCGGAGAACTCTCGGACATGCTCCGGGCCCTTGCCTTTCAGGGGCTGCCCAGATCACCCCGTCCCACCATGGGCGGACATGTCTGGTGGAAGGACGTGCGCCAGAAAAACGGCTGGAGGATCCAGCAGAACATCGTATCCCTCCACTACCGCATACTGGACAAAAACGACGGCCGGGTGATCTCCTCCTTCGACCGGGACGAGATCGACGCGTTCTGGAAGATGTATTGTAAGTAAAGGCAGCGTACATGGAGCAGACTCCGGTGAGCTTACTCCCGGAACACATCTCCCGCCGCAATATCCCACAGAAGCTGCAGCATAATGGACGCAATGCGGATATTCATATAATTATAGTGGGCCGCATTACCGTGCATGATATGGTTTCTTACATTCAGTTTGCCGGTATCGAAAAGAAGGGAAAACAGCTCAAAATATTCCGGCAAAAGCTCCGCTTTTACGAAATCGGAATTCAACATCGTCCCCAATGTCACTTCTGAGTGAGACGCTTTGAACACGTTCTTTCCTTTTTCCCGCCTGCATTTTAATCCTGTAAGGATCTCTCCGTTATCTATGCTGTCCGCAAGTACGCCATGGCGGACGAACATATCGTACGTCCGGCACATGGTCGCTTCTTTCTTTTCATAGAACACAACACTTCCGGTCCTGCGTCCCTGCTGAAACGCCAGAAACAGCTTTTCTTCATCCTTTGATAATGTGATGTTGCCTCCGGCGCAAAGCTCCCGGATCTTGTCCAGGCCAGAATACAGCATCCGGTTCTGTATGTGGATCAGGAAAAAATGGTCGATCAGCGCGGGAAGAATGTATGTAGCGCCCCAAGCAGGCAGCCGTCTTCCCTGCCGGGAGGCATCCCTGTCCGCCAGTGGTGCAAAAATCCCGGCATACTCCACGCCGCCGAGCGCGTTAAAATATTCATTGGCGGCCCGCCTGTACAGCTCATTATAATCCACCGCCAGGCCGCCCCCACATACAAGCCGGGGGATCCTCTCTCTATTTTCCCTGAGCAGCCTTTCATGGAATCGGCAGAACGTTTCTCCCAGATATAACCCGCTGTCCTCGACCAGCAACTTCAGCTCCCGCATCTTTTGCCGTTCCTCATCACTATCAAATGCGCCCAATAATGGCGGCGTCTGAGCGGTTTCACAATCGTACCGGTATATCTCCTGAAACTCCTTCAACACCTGAACCTTCACGCCGTGCTCCTCTTGACGAGACTTTGCCGCAAACAGCGCATTCACCTTCTGCTCCACATACACGATGGCCGGCCCGGCATTCTGCAGCGTGACACAATAATTTTCCACGCCGTATATCTTTTTATAACAATAAGAAGGGATGGTTTCCATCATCGTGCAGGTCCTTTCGTATGGAATATTGGGATAGTTCTGCGTGTATTCAACGCCTGAAGCAAAACCGCAAATATAATCATAATCCGTATTTTTTACTTCGTCAATGTTATTGCGCGCGGTTTCTGCGCATAACGAGTTTGCCGCCAGGCAAATCTCGCAAAGGACGATTCACCGTTCTTTTGTCCTCCTTATGTCACTGTTTAAAAACTTCGCCCAATACAGCAGCTTGCTCTCCGGGTATGTCCCGTCTTCTATCTTGGGAAGCTCCAGCACATGGACTTCCAGCTTGTCCGTGTACATGCGTCGCCTTGTGTCCTCCCACAGATGGAAGCAGGAATGGTATTCCGCGTCATCAAACATCTTGAAATCCAGTATTCCGATATGGATGCACTTCTGCAGCTTCTCATACCCGTCCCCTTCATGAAGCTGTCCGGCGTACATCCTGCACAGATAAAACAGGCTCCGCTCCGTCCACCACGCGTGGTTGTTCATCTGCATCTCAATATCGATCTCCCGATCATTATTTAAGCGGATCCACACGTCCAGGACCCCCAGCTTGTCATCCCCGTACTCCGGGAGCGTGCCCGTGGGCAAAAGCACCACGCTCTTTATCTCTTCCGGCGGGATGCTCAGTATGGCAGATAAAAAGCCGATACAGACTTCCTCATCTTCCATGAGGCGTTTGAAGCACACATCCACCCGGGGCCGCATGATGAAATCC
>CANQHX010000078.1 GCA_947623905.1 uncultured Lachnospiraceae bacterium | reverse complement strand
AAGATCACCGGATTATTTTAAAAAAGAATGCCTTCGGGCGGAAAGGTTGTAGGATATGGCAAAACTCATAGATGGAAAGGCCATTGCGGCGCAGGTAAAGGATGAGTGCCGCCGTCAGGCGGAACAGCTGAAAGAGCAGGGGATCTCCATATGCCTGGCAGTGATCCAGGTGGGCAGCGATCCCGCGTCCAGCGTATATGTGAACAATAAGAAAAAAGCCTGCGCTTACTGCGGCATAGAGTCCCTGGCGTACGAGCTGCCTGAGGAGACGACACAGGAAGAACTGATCGTCCTTGTGAAAAAGCTGAATAATGATCAGCGGGTAAACGGCATTCTCGTACAGCTTCCCCTTCCGGATCATATGGATGAGAATGCGGTGATCCATACTATCGCGCCGGAAAAAGATGTAGATGGGTTCCATCCCTGGAGCGTAGGCGCCCTGAGCATCGGTCTGCCGGGCTTTGTATCCTGTACGCCGGCAGGTATCATACAGCTGCTGAAACGGTCCGATATCGCCATAGAAGGAAAACAATGCGTGGTCATCGGCAGGAGCAATATTGTGGGGAAACCCATGGCCATGCTGCTCCTCCGGGAAAACGGCACCGTGACCGTGGCGCATTCCCGTACAAAAAACCTGCGGGAGCTGTGCAGACAGGCGGACATTCTCATCGTGGCAATGGGAAAACCCAGATTTATCACTGCCGATTATATAAAGCCCGGCGCAGCGGTGATCGATGTGGGGATCCATCGCAATGAAAATAACAAGCTTTGCGGTGATGTGGATTTTGACAGTGTGGAACCGGTAGCCGGCGCCATTACGCCGGTGCCCGGCGGCGTTGGTCCCATGACCATAGCGATGCTGATGCATAACTGCGTATGCGCGGCAAAAGGAATCTGAAAAAGAGGATAGACACATGGCAAAAAAAGCGGCAAACAGACCGTCGGAAACAAACCACGGCACAAAAATCGGAGGCGAGACCCGTAATCTGGACGATCTCTCCAGAATGCACCGTCTGGAAGACGAATCAAGGCCCGGCGTGCGGCATATCTGGCCTGTTAAGAAAGTGTTCAGCCGGAAAAATCTGAATGAAGAAGCCGGTACGGAAAATCCGGACGCTGTCCGGACTGCTTCCGGCGGCGAAACGGATAAAACGGAAGCATCCGGTCCTTCCGCAGGAGCGGAGGACAGCCGCAGGCAGATCGCGCTGGAAGATCTTTCCGATGAGGATTTTCTGGCGATCTATGGCGACGGTTCCGATACCAGGACGTTTGGCCAGAAGGTAAAAAATGTGTTCCGGTCTGTCTGGAGAGGGATTACGTTTCCGTGCCGGTGGTACAAAGAGAAGATCAATGACAGGGACATGGACGCGGCTTCCTCCCGCTATGTCATGAACATTGTCGGTATTGTCGGCGGCCTGACGTTTATTCTTGTCCTTATCGTAGGCGGGGTACTGATCTACAATATTTTTACATCCTATGACAGTTATTTCAATCAGGGGCAGGCTTATGTGGCCCAGGGTGATCCCGAACATGCTGCCGGCGCTTACGAAAAAGCCTTTCAGGCCGCCCGCAGCGGAGAGGAAAAGGCAGAGAGCGCCATGGCTCTGGGAGATCTGTATTTTAATGAGCATTCCGACCTGAACGCCGCGTATTATTATGAGCGGGTGGTGGATGTTGATCACTCCAATATTCCCGCTCTTACCAGGCTTCTGCAGCTGTATGAGCAGCGCAACGATCTCCAGGCCATTATCGAAGTGGCAAAGATCGCAGAAGGCGCGGAGGCGAAAGTACTGTTTTCCGACTATCTGCTGAACCAGCCTGTTTTCAACTACAAGTCCGGCACCTATGACGAAAAGATCCGGGTGGAGATCACAGCCGGGGAAGCGGAAAATATCTATTATACTCTGGATGATACGGAAGCAACGGAGGAGAGTACCCTGTACAGCGGACCGATACAGCTGGAGGAAGGCAAAACGGTATTTCACGCCATTGCCGTCAACCGGAACGGCCTCATGAGCGAGGAGCTTGTCGTAACCTATGAGATCGTCTCGGACGCTCCCGCGCAGCCGGTGATCTCCCCGGCCAGCGGAACTTACAGGGAACCTACAAAGATCACCGTAGAGATCCCCGACGGGTGCCGGGCCTATTATACGTTTGACGGCTCGGAGCCTACCGCTCAGAGTGAGGAGTACAGGGAGCCGGTGGACATCCCTATCGGGAACAACGTGTTTACCGTTATATTCATCAGCCAGAACGGCGTGCAGAGCAAACCGGCGTCCTGTGTCTATGACATGATCTACAGTACCCAGGTGACAAAATCCGAGGCGCTGTATTCCGTGCGCCGCGCGCTGACCGACAAGGGGGTCCTTCTCGATATGCAGGGCACGACGGCGGATCCCAACGCGGGCGGCGCCAGCTTTTACTGCGACCAGGTGATCACCATCAATGAGCAGCAGTATTACCGTATCAACTGCAATTACGACAATCCGGACATGCCCCCGGTGTCCTATGCGGTTCAGGTGGATTCCGGCGTGATCTTTACGCTGGAGACGGATCCGTCGGGAAATTACACCCTTACCGGATTTTAATGAATAAGAATGTTTGATCTTGCGCGCAAGACTTACAATATATTGCCGAGAGGCAGAACGGAGGATAGAATGTATATCATTACCAGAAGAAAAATGCTCAATGAAAGCATTGTTCTGTGCGATGTAAAGGCGCCCCGGGTGGCCAGGACCTGCCTGCCGGGACAATTTGTCATTGTAAAGACAGATGAAAAGGGAGAACGCATCCCCCTGACCATCTGTGATTATGACAGGGAGCAGGAAACCGTCACCATTGTCTTTCAGATCGTAGGCGCGTCCACATACAAGATGGCGCAGTTAAAGGAAGGCGACGGCTTCCAGGATTTCACAGGCCCGCTGGGACGGCCTTCAGACCTGTGCCTCATGCCTTTGGAGCAGCTGAAAAAGAAACAGATCGTTTTTGTGGCCGGCGGCGTAGGCGCGGCTCCCGTGTACCCCCAGGTGAAATGGCTGAAAGAGCAGGGAGTGCCTTCGGATGTGATCATGGGCGCCCGCAGCAAGGACATCCTCATACTTGAAGAGGAAATGAAGCAGGTCGCGGAAAATCTGTACATCACGACTGACGACGGCTCCTATGTGAGAAAAGGCCTTGTGACGGATGTGCTGAGAGATCTGGTGGCCGATCAGGGGAAAAATTATGATCACTGTGTGGCCATCGGCCCTTTGATCATGATGAAATTTGTATCGCTGCTCACGAAGGAGCTTCAGATCCCTACTGTTGTAAGCATGAATCCCATCATGGTAGACGGCACGGGTATGTGCGGCGCCTGTCGCGTGACGGTAGGCGGCCAGGTGAGATTCGCCTGCGTGGACGGCCCCGAATTCGACGGCCATCTGCTGAATTTTGACGAAGCCATCAAACGCCAGCAGATCTATCGGACAGAAGAGGGAAGGGCATACCTGAAGGCAAAAGAAGGAGACACCCATCACGGCGGATGCGGAAACTGCGGAGGTGAACAGTAATGGATATGCTGAAAAAGGTTCCGGTAAAGGAACAGGCGCCGGAAGTCCGGGCAAAAAATTTTGAGGAAGTATGTCTCGGATACGATGAACAGGAAGCTGTCATGGAGGCAGGGCGCTGTCTCAACTGCAAAAAACCGTTCTGCGTGGGCGGATGTCCCGTGAACATAGATATTCCCGGATTTATCACAAAGCTGAAGGAAGGCAGTATAGAGGAGGCCTATCAGATCATCAGCAAAGATTCCGCCCTGCCCGCTGTGTGCGGCCGGGTATGCCCCCAGGAAAGCCAGTGTGAAGGAAAATGCATCCGCGGGATCAAAGGCGAACCGATAGCCATCGGCAAGCTGGAGCGGTTTGCCGCGGACTGGGCAAGACAAAGAGGGATCCGTCCCGTGAAGGAAGCGGTCCATAACGGAAAGAAGGTCGCCGTCATCGGTTCCGGCCCCGCGGGCCTTACCTGCGCGGGCGATCTGGCCAGGCTCGGATATCAGGTGACGATATTTGAGGCGCTCCATCAGCCCGGCGGAGTGCTTGTCTACGGTATTCCCGAATTCCGTCTCCCGAAGGATGAAGTGGTGGCGAAGGAGATCCAGAATGTAATGGATCTGGGCGTAAAGATCGAGACAAATGTCATCGTAGGCCGGTCTGTCACCATCGATCAGCTCCTCGACGAGGAAGGTTTTGACGCTGTATTTATCGGATCCGGCGCGGGACTTCCCCGGTTCATGGGCATTCCCGGAGAGAACGCCAACGGCGTTTTCTCGGCAAATGAATACCTTACCCGCAGCAACCTGATGAAAGCGTTTGACGAGAGCTATGATACCCCTATCTTCCGCGGAAAGAAGGTGGCGGTAGTAGGCGGCGGAAACGTTGCCATGGACGCTGCCAGGACAGCCCTCAGGTTCGGCGCTGAAGTCCATATCGTGTACAGGCGGAGCGAAGCGGAGCTGCCTGCCAGGGTAGAAGAGGTACATCATGCCAAAGAAGAAGGCATCATTTTTGACCTGCTGACAAATCCCGTGGAGATCCTTGTGGATGACAACGGCTGGGTAAAGGGCATGACCTGTGTCCGTATGGAGCTGGGAGAGCCGGACGATTCCGGCAGACGCCGTCCTGTTGTCATAGAGGGCAGCGAATTTGACCTGGCGCTTGATACGGTGATCATGGCGCTCGGCACCAGTCCCAATCCGCTCATCTCGGACACGACAAAAGGACTGGACGTAAATCGCTGGCATTGTATCATAGCGGATGAGAAAAATGGTAAAACTACAAAAGAAGGTGTGTACGCCGGCGGCGATGCCGTTACCGGCGCCGCTACCGTGATCCTGGCCATGGGCGCCGGCAAACAGGCAGCCCAGGGCATCGACGAGTATTTGAGGAATAAATGACAACAGCCTGTTTCTTCCTGCCGCGGCGTAAGAGGGGTGGAGGAGGAAATATGGAAAAACTTACCATGAAACAGATGCCCCGGGATGAACGGCCTTACGAAAAGTGTATGGAAAAGGGACCGAAAGCCCTGTCGGACAGCGAACTGCTGGCGGTGATCATCCGGACGGGGAACCGGGAGGAAAGCGCGCTGGAGCTGTCCAGAAGGATATTGTCCCTCTGCGGCGGCACCAACGGCCTGGAGGGCTTCAGCCGCCTTACCTTTCAGGAACTGCTCAGCCTGAAAGGCGTCGGAAACGTAAAGGCGGTACAGCTGCTGTGCATATCCGAGCTGACCAGGCGCCTTGCCCGGACAAAGACGAGGACGGGCAGGATCTTTACCACGTCCAGAGCAGTGGCGGAATACTATATGGAATCCATGCGCCACGAAAGCCAGGAGCATGTAGTACTGATGATGCTTGACACCAGGGGCCGTCTCCTGGGAGAAAAATGGATGTTTGCCGGAACGGCCACCGCGTCGGTAGTCTCTCCGCGGGAACTGTATGCCGAAGCGCTGCGTTCCGGCTCCACCAACATCATTCTTGTG
This sequence comes from uncultured Lachnospiraceae bacterium, assembly GCA_947623905.1. Lineage (GTDB taxonomy): Bacteria > Bacillota > Clostridia > Lachnospirales > Lachnospiraceae > CANQHX01. Next base: position 4,562 of record CANQHX010000078.1, on the reverse strand, counting down.
CACAATCATCCCAGCGGCGATCCGCAGCCCAGCCAGGAGGATATCCTTCTGACCGGCAGGGTCCGCAAATGCGGACAGATGCTGGATATCTCCCTGACGGATCATGTGATCATAGGAGATATGCGGTACACGAGCTTTCGGGAACAGGGGTTACTGGACTGATCGCCGCTGTCTGTCTTCGGGCGGACGGCGCGTGCAATACTTTGAGAGGAGCATGATACTGCCATGGGACTGGTCAATACATATGGCATTGATTTTGGAACCTGCAATATCAAAGTGTTTAACCAGCGGAAAAAACAGATCGTCAATCAGCGGAACATGATCGCCCTTCAGGACAGACGTGTCGTGGCCGTGGGCAATGACGCCTATGAAATGTTTGACAAAGCGCCGGAGGACGTGGAGATCACCTGTCCCATCTCTGCCGGCGTTATCGCAAGCATCGCCCACACCCAGCTGATCCTGAGGAAATTCGCGGGCCGCGGACTCGGCTTATTCTCCCGTTCCTGCGACTATTGCGTCGCCATTCCCAGCGACCTGACCGAGGTACAGAAACGGGCGTTTCACAGAATGATCTACAGCGCCAATATACATGCGAGAAGAGTGTATATCGTGGACAGGGCGGTGGCGGACGCCGTCGGCCTGGGCATTGACGTGCGGAAGGCAAACGGCGTTCTTCTGGTAGATATCGGAGCAGATACCGCCGAGGTGTCGGTTCTTTCCGGCGGCGGCATCATATTGAGCAGACTGGTATCCTTTGGTGGCAACCGCCTGGATGAGGCTGTCCAGATGATGATCCGGAGAAAATACAATCTGAACGTGGGGATCAAGACCGCGGAACAGATAAAGATCACATACGGTACGGTAGGAGACGTTCCGGAAAAGGCGGTCTGCCAGGTGGAGGGCAGCGATGTCGTGAGCGGCATGCCGGCAAGCCGGCAGGTGCTGTTGTCGGATGTGCGCGGGGTGATCCGGGATCCCATGCTGGGTATCGTGGATTCCATCCGGTTCATCCTGGAACGCACGCCCCCGGAACTGTCCGCGGATCTGTATCGCAACGGCATGTATCTCACCGGCGGCACATCCCTTTTATCAGGACTGGACGAACTGGTGGCAGGTGAGATCGGCCTTCCCGTGAAATGCTTTGAGAATCCTTCGGAGAGCATTGTCCGGGGCCTTGCCCAGATCATCACGGATCCTGCTTACGGAGAACTGGCGCACGAACCGAAAGAAAAGCTATATTACTGATAAACAGAAGGTAGGATATGAAGAAAAACCGTTCAAGGATATCTGCCAAATATATATTGTTTATTCTGGTGCTCCTCTGCGTGCTCCTTATCGCTCTGTCCAGTCAGGGCCTGCTGCCCCGGCAGGTACGGGACCTGGCAGGGTATGTCATTACACCCGCCCAGAAAGGCATCACCTCCGTGCTGCAGTGGACGGAGGACCGGTTTTCGTTTTTTCGGGATAAAAAATCTCTGATCGATGAAAACAGGGAACTGAAGGAGAAGGTGGCGCAGCTGGAGGAACAGAACCGGGATCTCCAGGCGGCAAACGACCAGACTGCCCAGCTGCGGGAACTGTATGATCTTGACAGGGAATACGACAGCTATCCCAAGGTGGCCGCCAATGTCATCGGAAGGGACAGCAGCTGGTTTGAGACCTTTATCATAGACAAAGGCATCGCGGATGGTATTCAGGCAGATATGAATGTTCTGGCCGGCGGAGCTCTTGTGGGCAAAGTCATCCAGGCGGAGGAAACCTGGTCGCAGGTGCGCTCCGTTACGGATGATGCCAGCAACGTCAGCGCCATGAACGCGGAGACGGGCGATTACTGTGTTGTTACCGGAGAGGGGAGCAGGTCCCACACGACGCTGACCTTTTCCCAGATGACGGACAGCGACGGCAACAGCAAGGTGGGAGACCGTCTGGTGACGTCCAATATCAGCGACGTCTATCTTCCGGGCCTTCTCCTTGGATATATCACGGAGCTGCACGCCGACGAAGATAATGTGACCAGCTCGGGCGCCCTGTCGGTTTCCGGGGATTTTGAGCATCTCCAGAACGTGATGGTCATTACAACACTGAAGGAATAGGAGGGATGTTCTGTGACACGGCCTGTCGTATACGGCGCACTGCTCATATTATGTTTTCTCCTGCAGACTACACTTACGCCCTGGCTGCTGATCGCGGGCGTTTTTCCCAATATCCTGCTTGTGTTTGTCCTGACCTTTGCCCAGTTCAGGGGCAGCGCCACAGGGCTTGTCCTCGGTTTTTTTTCCGGGCTGCTCTGGGATCTCATGTTCGGCTCTATCGTAGGCTATTATGCTCTTTTGTATATGCTGCTGGGATATCTGGCAGGATTTGCCAGCCGCCTCTTTTTTGAATATGACCTGAAGATGGCGCTTCTGATCTTCGGAGCGGGGGATCTGCTCCTCGGTCTGACGGTTTATGTCACGTTGTTTCTCATGCAGGGCAGATTTCAGTTCTTTGCCTATCTGCGGGGATATATTCTGCCGGAGACCGTGTATACCCTCGGGGTTTCCGTTATTTTTTACAGCATATTTTATCTGATCAACAACAGACTGTGCAGCCTGGAACGAAAGAAGGAAGGTTATTTTGCCGGATAGGATCAAAACAGTATTATATCGTTTTTTCCAGTCCCGCCTCCTGATCGTTGGACTGCTTTTTTGTCTGCTCAGCGCATTGCTCATAGGCAAGCTTTTTCAACTGCAGATCATCGACGGGGCTTCCTATGTGAACACTTTTACTCTGAAGATCCGGAAAGAGACGGCTCTGCCCTGTCCCAGAGGACTGATCCGGGACCGGAACGGGAAGCTTCTTGCTTACAATGAACTTGTCTATTCCGTCCGGGTGGAGGATCAGGGGGAATATAAGGACCTGGATGAAAAAAACGAGGTGCTCAACGATATCCTCCTCCGTCTGTTCCGCATCCTGGAAGAACACGGGGGCAAGGTGGACACCTCTTTTCCTGTCTGCCTGGACCAGAACGGTCAGTACCGGTACACTGCCGAAGGCAGAGAACGGGAACGGTTCCTGGCCAACGTATACGGCGTATCGGTAAGCAGCCTGACGGATGAGGAGAAAAAAAGCACACCTGACCAGGTGATGGAATATCTCTGCGGAGAAGAGAAATACAACATCGAGGAAACGATGTCTCCGGAGGACACGCTGAAGCTGGTGACTGTCCGATACGGGATGAGCGAGAATAATTATAAAAAATATATTTCCACCCTCGTTTCCCAGAATGTAGATCAGGAAACGGCCGCCGCCGTAATGGAGCACGCGGACAGTCTTCCCGGCGTTTCGGTGGAAGAGGAGTATGTGCGCCGCTACGTGGACGACAGCCAGTGCTTTTCCCATATCCTGGGGTATACCGGACAGGTGTCTTCCCGGGAGGAACTGGATGAGCTGTCTCTTTCGGATGATAAGTACACCATGGACTACAACGTCGGGAAAAGCGGTATAGAAAAATCCATGGAATCCGTACTTCAGGGAACCCAGGGACAGCGGAGCTTTTACGTGGACAACATGGGGAAGGTGCTGGAAGAGGAATCGCTTGTGAATGCTGTTTCCGGAAATGACGTGGTGCTGACCATAGACGCCGATCTGCAGAAGACGGTTTATGACCTTCTGGAAGCCCATCTTGCCGGCATTCTGCTTACCAAGATCGTGCCGGACAGCGGTTATGAGACCCATCAGCTCTCCGGCAGCGATAACCTGCGCATTTCCATTGACGATGTATACGCCCAGATGTTCGGCAACAACGTGATCCGTATGTCCCATCTGCAGGATCCCGGCGCCTCTTCTACGGAAAAGGAGGTTTACCAGATCTTCTCCCGGGAAAAAGACGCGGTGCTCTCCCAGATCCGGGGAGAACTGGAGGCAGACGATCCGCCTCTGATCAGCGAGCATTCTGACGATATGAAATCCTATCTGCTCCGCGCGGAGGAGCTCCTGGAGGAATGCGGCATCGTGGATCCCGATCTTGTGGACAAAGAAAATGATGTGTACAAGCGCTGGACCGATGGAACCATCAGTTTAAAAGAATACATGCAGTATACCATTTCCGCGGGATGGATCGATCCGTCAAAGCTGGAAAAGCCCTACGTGGATTTTGAGGAAACATACAGCGGCATCAGGGAAACCCTTCTTGCCGCGGCGGATCAGGATCCGGAACTCAGCAAGGAGATATACAAGAAACTCATTTATGACAGAGAGATCTCCGGTACCCAGGTCTGTCTCATCATGCTCGATCAGGGCGTTGTGAAAAAAGATCAGGCTGTTTATGACAGCCTGTATAATGGCGGCGGGAGCGCTTACCAGGTGATGTGCGGCTGGATCAGCCGCCTGGAGGTCACACCGGCACAGATCGCCCTGGAGCCCTGTTCCGCGTCTGTTGTGATGACAGATGTGTCTACGGGAGAAGTGCTGGCCATGGTATCGTACCCCGGTTATGACCTGAACAGGCTGGCAAACAAGATCGACTCCGAATATTACAGCCTGCTGCTGGACGATCAGTCCCTGCCCCTTGTAAACAGGGC
>CANQHX010000077.1 GCA_947623905.1 uncultured Lachnospiraceae bacterium | reverse complement strand
GCGGAATGATCGTGTTCGTGATCGTCGTCCCCTCCTGGCGCATCGCGTAGCCGTCCACCGGCGTCTCCCGCACCGTGTACACGTAGGGATTGCCGTCCTCGTCCACGTCGATCTCCTGATATTTTCCTTCCTTGGTACCCCGCTCCGTATCGGAAAACTTCAGGATCTTCCTTGTGTCGCGGTCGTACACGCCCTGGAAGGCCTTACCCGAGCCGATGGGCCAGTTAATGGGACAGGTGGCGATGCCCAGCTCCTTCTCGATCTCGTCCAGCAGGTCAAAGGTGTCGTTGGCGTCCCGGTCCATCTTGTTGATAAAGGTGAATATGGGAATGTGGCGCATGACGCACACTTTAAACAGCTTGCGCGTCTGGGCCTCCACGCCCTTGGAGCCGTCGATGACCATCACCGCCGAGTCTGCCGCCATAAGGGTGCGGTAGGTGTCCTCGGAAAAGTCCTGATGGCCCGGCGTGTCCAGAATATTGATGCAATATCCGTCATAATGAAACTGCAGCACGGAGGAGGTGACGGAAATACCCCTCTCCTTCTCGATCTCCATCCAGTCAGACACGGCATGTCTTGCCGTAGCCTTTCCCTTGACGGAGCCGGCCAGGTTGATGGCCCCGCCGTAGAGGAGAAACTTCTCCGTCAGAGTGGTCTTGCCTGCGTCCGGGTGGGAGATGATGGCGAAGGTGCGCCGTTTTTCTATTTCCTTCTTCAAATCCAAATCTGTGTCAGCCAATAAAGTACCTCCTTATTGCGCGCGGTATCTGCGCGTAAACAGACTGCTTGCAGTCTTTTTTTCTAATAAATTCACAGCCCCATCTCCCGCAGAAAAGATGTGCCGTCCAGCGTGTTTTCTATGGGGCAGCCATCCTCCGACAGATATTCCGCCACCGTGGCGGCGATATCCGCAAAGGTATCCCGGGTGCCCAGGTTTACGCCGCCCTTCATGGCGGGGCTCCAGGCCACCATGGGAGTATATTCCCGGCTGTGGTCCGTAGAGGGCGTGGCGGGGTCGCAGCCGTGGTCCGCCGTGAGGATCAGCAGATCCTCCGGCCCCATGGCCTCCATCAGCGTCGGCAGCTGTTCATCAAACCGGCTCAGAGCCCTGGCGTATCCGTCCACATTGTTCCTGTGGCCGTACAGCATATCAAAATCCACCAGATTGACGAAGCAAAGGCCATGAAAGGCTTTTTTCGCGTAGTCCATAGTCTTTGCCATGCCATCGTCGTTGCCGGTGGTGCGGACAAACTCCGTGATGCCCTTTCCCGCGAAAATGTCGTTGATCTTTCCCACACCGATAACGTCCAGCCCCGCCTGCGACAGCACGTCGCACATGGTAGGGCCGGGAGGCTCCAGGGAAAAATCATGGCGGTTGGACGTGCGGGTAAAATGCCCCGGTTCCCCCACAAAAGGCCGGGCGATGACCCGTCCCACGCCGTAAGGTCCCGTGAGGATCTGCCGGGCCGCCTGACAGTAAGTATAAAGCTGTTCCACAGGCACCACATCCTCGTGGGCGGCGATCTGGAACACGCTGTCCGCGGAGGTATACACGATCAGATCCCCCGTGTCCATATGCTGCCTGCCGTAATCCTCTATGACCTGGGTGCCGGAATATGGCTTATTGCACAATACCCCTCTCCCCGTGGCGGCGCGAAAAGGCGCCAGCACCTCCTGGGGAAATCCCTCCGGAAATACAGGAAGAGGCCGGGGCGAGACGTGTCCCGCGATCTCCCAGTGGCCGATGGTGGTATCCTTTCCCATGGAACGCTCCGTCATGCGGGCCACGGTCCCTGTAAAAGCACCGTCCGGAGAACCAGCCAGGCCCACTCCGTCAATGTGAAACAGTCCCAGTTTCTCCATGTTGGGCACAAAAAATTCCCTGCTGGCGGCACAGGAGGCAATGGTACTGCTGCCCCTGTCCCCAAAAGCCTCCGCGTCAGGCATTTCCCCGATACCGAAGCTGTCCAGCACGATCAAAAATACTCTTTTCATCCAAGGATCTCTTTCTTAAAATGCTGATACAATCCGTGCAGCTGCTCTACCTCCAGCTTCCGGCTGCCCGTAAGCTCCGCCATGTCTCTGGAACGGCTGAAAATGTTCATGGGCACTCCCTCCAGATTCATGTGGTACTTGGCGTTCACCGGATAGCACTGGCACTCAATGACGGACGCAAAGCCCACGAAATCCTGTACGAGCTTCGCCTTCTCCGGCTCCTTTTCAAAGTTCGCGCACAGCCATGCGTACAGGTCCGAATGAAAGTTTGCCATAACGCCGGAAAATCCTGCGGCGCCCATCTTCAGGCTTTCCAGCAGGGTGGCGGAATTGGCGTTGAACACCTTCAGGCTGGTGCCCTTCACGGCATTGATCTTCGCCCGCAGCATATCCACGTCGCAGCACGTATCCTTCAGGAAGGTAAACCGTCCCGTGTCCGCGCACCATTTCAGGTTTTCCGGCGTCACGATGCGCTTGTAGGGATACGGGCACTCATAGATGCCGAAGGAATCGCCGGGAATGTTGTCGATGAGCCGCTCGATATTGCCCCGCACCACATCGTCGCTCTCCCCTTCTTTCGCGAACTGGTTGGAAATGAACACATAGGACTGAATACCGGTGTCGATGATGGCCTTTGCCTCCTCGATCTGATCCTCCACCTCGGGCGCCACATGGCCGGAGGCGATGACGCCTATATGGGAAGGCGTGTGGTCCACCACAAATTTTGCCAGCTCCAGACGCTCCTTTTTATCCAGAAAGAACATCTCACTGGACTGGCACACGGCAAAGATACCGGTAACGCCCTGTTCGTCGTACCACTGGATGATCCGTTCCACAGCATTATAATCGATCTTGTTGTCCTCCGTATAGGGAGTGATCATGGTAGGCCATACGCCATTTGCAATACTCATCATATTTTCTCCTTTCTCAAGTCGGACGGTTGCCGCCCGGTATTTCTCCCGAGGTCCGCCCGCGGCGGCGCTCGCAAAGGACGGCTTGCCGTCCGATGTTCACCACCCTTCTTCTCATAAAGTATAATAATATAGAAAATGGTAATCTTCAAGTAAAATATCTCATTTTCCCCCCGCATAATTATGCGATTTTGCCATTGTTTTAAAAATAAAAATACTATATATTTAGGATATTGTGGCCCAGAATGTCAAAACAGGGGAAAAGAGGTATGAGGAATGGATATGCTGAACCGTCTGAACGAAATTCTGACCTCTGAACAGATCTTTGTAAAGGAACCCATGTGCCGCCACACCACCTTTCGGGTGGGAGGTCCGGCAGACTATTTTGTAACCCCTGAAGACGAGACACAGCTGCGGGCGCTTCTCCTTCTCTGCAAAGAGACGGACACCCCCTGCTGTATCATGGGCAACGGCAGCAATATGCTGGTAGGCGACAAAGGCATCCGGGGTATGGTGATCCAGCTGTACAACGCATACAATGCCATTCAGGTACAGGGCACAAAAATACACGCCCGTTCCGGCGCGCTGCTGTCCGCTGTCGCGGCCCGGGCTCTGGAGCACAGCCTGACGGGATTTGAGTTTGCCGCCGGTATTCCCGGCACGCTGGGCGGCGCCTGTATTATGAACGCCGGGGCTTACGGCGGAGAGATGAAGCAGGTGCTGGAAGCCGTCCGGGTAATGACCATGGACGGGGAGATCAAAACCATTCCAGCCGATGAGCTGGCGCTGGGCTACCGCACCAGCATCCTGGCGCAGAAACACTGGATCGTACTGGACGCCGTTCTGGCGCTCCATCCGGGCGACCGGGCCTCCATCAAAGAGACCATGGATGACCTTTCTTACAGGCGGCGTTCAAAGCAGCCCCTGGAATACGGCAGCGCGGGCAGCACATTCAAACGTCCCGCGGGCTATTTTGCCGGAACGCTCATCCAGGACGCCGGTCTGAAGGGATTTACCGTCGGAGACGCGGGAGTTTCCCAAAAACATGCCGGATTTGTGATCAACTACGGAAATGCCACTGCCGCCGATGTGCTGGCTGTCATCCGCCATGTACAGAAAACGGTAAAAGAAACCTTTGGCGTGGATCTGGAAACAGAAGTAAAGCTTGTAGGTGAGTTCGCATAGATTTGTACTGTCCGGGAGGCCGCCATGTCATTTTCTTCAAAGGTAAAAACCGAATTGGCCGGACAGATCAGCCGGAGACGGCACTGTCAGCTGGCTCAGTTTGCGGCGCTGTTTGCCTTTGCCGGACAGATTCACGCAGAACCGGGCGCTCCCGCGAAGGTGAGCATCCGCTCGGATAACCGGCTGGTAGCGCAGACAAGCGCGGCGCTCCTCTTCCGGCTGTTTGGATACCGCTGCCCGGCGGATTGGGCGGAAGGCCCTTACAGTATAACCGTTTATCAGCCGGAAACGGCCATGACCATCCTGCAGGCGCTGAAGCTTACAGACGGAAACGGGCGTCTGACGCCGCCCGCGGGACTTGTTCACCCGCTGCTCATACAGCAGGACTGCTGCCAGAGGAGCTTCCTGAAAGGCGCGTTCCTCGCCGCGGGTTCCATAAGCGACCCGTCCAAATCCTATCACTTTGAGATCGTCTGCACGGAACAGGAAAAAGCCCGGCAGCTGATGGAACTGCTGGACGCGCAGCAGTTTACCCTGACGCCCAGGCTCATAGTCAGAAAGAACCATTACGTTGTGTATATAAAGGAGGGAGAGCAGATCTCTACTCTTCTGGGCATGCTGGACGCCCCGGTCGCCCTGATGGAGTTTGAGAACGCCCGCATTCTTCGGGGTATCGCCAACCAGGTGAACCGCACCAATAACTGTGATGTGGCAAACATGAAAAAGACTATTACCGCTTCTTCCAGACAGAGGGACGATATCCTCTACATTCAGCGGACCATCGGTCTGAATTCCCTTCCGGACAATCTCCGGGAGCTGGCGGTCCTTCGCCTGGAACAGACCGATACACCCCTGCAGCAGTTGGGAGAACAGCTTTCACCTCCCATCGGCAAGTCCGGCGTCAACCACCGGCTGCGCAAGATCAGTCAGATCGCCCAGGATCTGAGGGAAGGCAAATCATTTTGATTTTTCACCTTTTTAAGGTAAAAAATATTGCAACCGAAAGAAGTATTATTAAATGGAGGCAAACACTATGATCAGGAAACAAGTTACCGTTGCGATCCCTCAGGACCTGGAGTCCCGTCCCGCCGCTCTGCTGGTGCAGCTTGCCAGCCGCTACGAAAGCGCTATTTACATAGAGAGCGAGCAAAAGAAGATCAACGCCAAGAGCATTATGGGGATGATGTCACTGGCGCTGGACAAGGGCGACTCTATCACACTGACAGCTGACGGAACAGATGAAGAAATCGCCGGACGGGATATCGAAGCATATCTCAGCGGCAGACAGGCATAGATCATGATCATCGATTTTCACACACATATATTTCCGGAAAAGATCGCGCCCCGGACCATCGCGTCGCTGGCGGCAAAAGCGGATCTGACCGCATATACCGTCGGCACCCTGGAGGGACTGAAGGCATCTATGAAACGATCCGGCGTACAGATCAGCGTTGTACAGCCCGTGGCCACCAAACCGGAACAATTTGACAATATCCAGAATTACGCCGCTTCCATCAACGGCAGAGACGGCATCATCTCCTTCGGCGGCATCCACCCCGATACGGAGCATGTGGAAGCATGTATGGACCGGGTAAAAGAGCTGGGACTGGCGGGCATCAAGCTGCACCCCGATTACCAGCGTACATATGCCGATGACGACCGGTACGCGGCCATTGTATCCGCCGCTCTGGACCGGGACCTCATCGTCCTGTTCCACGCCGGACAGGATATCGGCATACCGGAACCCGTCCACGGCACGCCGCAGCACTTTCTGAACCTTTCCCGGAAGATAAAGCTGGAGCAGCGGACGGGCGCCCGCGTGATCCTCGCCCACACCGGCAGTTTCCGCTACTGGGACCAGGTGGAACAGCTGCTGGTGGGCAAGAATTTTTACATGGACATCAGCTTCAGCCTGCCCTACATCACGGAGGAACAGCTTGTGCGCATCATCCGCCGCCACGGCGCGGGCCGCATCCTGTTCGGCACCGACAGTCCCTGGGCGGACCAGAAGGACTACGCGGCTGCCGTAGAAGCGCTGCCTCTCACCAGGGAGGAACGGGAAGCTGTTATGTGGAAAAACGCGGCGCGGCTGCTGAAATTATAAACGAAATACCAAAAGACCCGGAAAAGGCGCAGGCCTCCTCCGGGTCTTTTTCGTCTATGACCGCCACGGCACGCGTATACCTGCTCCAAGGCGGTCTTTTGTTTTACTGTTCTTTACCATGTACGGGAGTGATCACCACCTGAGACGTGTCGGCCCCGGTCTTGCGCACTACCACATCTTCGATCTGGGCCAGCTTGGCGTCCGTGAGATCCTCTTCATTGACCACCACATCCACGGATGTTTCCGTGATGTTGACCATCACGTCGGTAAAACCCTTTGCCTCCAGCAGAGTCTCCGCCGCCATCTCCAGCTCTCCGTTGCGCGTCATCTCCAGCATGGCGTCTACGGCCTGCTGCTTCTGCTCCTGGGTGAGATTCTGATTGTCGATCATCTCCTGCAGGGTGCCCCGGCTCTCGGAGCGCACCTGTTCCCGGTTGTACCGGGCGGCCTCCACCACGCCGGAAGCGGTGAGGACGGCTTCTCCGGGGGTTCCCTCCCGTATGCCGGCGTCATCAGATGTCTGCGCCTGCTGATCCTGGTCCTCCGCGGACGCTACCGCGGGAGGGGCGGTTTCCGACGTCTGGGGTTCCTGGGAAGGAAGAAGCTCATCTCCCTCCTCCTCGTTGGCCACCAGTATGTCATACCCTTCTCCCTGATCATTTACGGCCGCTTCGGAATCCGCCTCGGAAATATCCAGAGCGTCTCCCTGCACCTGCGCAGTCCCTTCTCCGTCTGCCGATGCTTCCCTGTGCTGCCGCCCGGCAAAATTCAGATATCCCGCCACGGCGATCATCAATGCCAGAGTAGTAATAATGACCTGATTTTTCTTGAACACTTTTTTCATCACAGCCTCCTTTTTGGGAAAAACAGCCCGCCGGCCTGCTTTTCAGTTCGTTCCTGTCTTCATTCTTACTACCTTGATTTTATGCACCTCTATGGAAAATAATGCCGACACAGCCTCGGTAATATCATTTACTACCTTCTGGCTGCCGCCGCCCTCTGCTACCACAAGCACTCCTTCGATCCGCGGCGTCACGGATTTCTTTACATAAGGAGAGGCACCGTCTCCCGTATCTTCCATCACCGTAGTCTCCTGGGCGGATTCCCCCGTCTTATCCTGCGCTTCGTCACGGGAAGACGTCACATCCTTTTCCACCACCTGCTCCTCTGATTCCCGCACAGTGATGAACACCTGCACCTTTCCCACCTGGTCCATCTCTCCCAGCACCCTGGTAAGCCGCCGCTCCATCTGGTTTACATAATCCTCCAGTCCGGCCGATTCTTCCTCACCGCTCTCCCCGGTCTGCCCGCCGGTCCCCGGCGTATCCTCGCTCCTGTCCTCAAGCTGTTTCAGGCCAGGATACGCCACCACCACAAACAATATTCCCATGATGATCACCAGAATGACCTGCTCTTTTTTGATCTTACCGAACCAGTCTGATAACAACCCGGCCTTCCTCCAATCCATAGATCTGCTCCAGCATCTCGCATCCCTGCCGCGCCGCTTCCCTGTCCAACGTCTCCTGAGAAGCGGGAGGGACCGCCGTCACCCGCAAGCCCTGCAGCCCTTCCTCCGTCAGCTCCGGCTCCACCAGCTTTGTCTGCCAGCCGCGGCTGTCAAGCTGCTGAGCCACATGCTCGCTGATCTCCCGGCTATACGCGTCCAGCACCAGACTGCCATCCTCCGCTTTCAGCCGGTCCTCCAGGGACGCCGTTTCCTGCCGCTCCGCCTCCCGGTACGCCTGCTCCGCCTTTTCCTCCAGCCATCCTTCCTGCCCCACAAGGGAAACACAGAACCGGACAGTGATGAACACAAGGAGAAGTCCGCCGTACAGCTTCAGATATTTTTTGTATTGAGGCGCCGGCAGCAGATGCTCCGTCACGGTGAGCATCAGCACGATCACTACCGTGCCCCTGATCCAGTCATACACCGGTTCCATCAGCCTGTCCCTCCCGTAGAAGCAGTAAGCACGGCAATGAGCAGAACAAAGATCGCCAGCACCGTAAGAAGACAGCGGGTGTACAGCCCCGCTCCTTTCGCCACGCTGTCCAGCATCTTCATCACCGGCTTCTGCGCCACAGGCTCAATGACCGCCTGGGACAGCTGGTAAAGAAGCATATACCCCACCAGGGCGGCAACCGGGGGCAGACAGATGGCGATAAGCAGCAGAATGCCCGCCATACCCATTGTATTCTTTACCAGGATGCCCGCCGCCAGCACCGATTCCGCCGTGCCGCTGAGCAGGCTGCCCACTCCCGGCAGAGACGCCATCGTCTTTGTGACCATATTCGTCTGGACCCTGTCGGCATAAGGCGTGATGAGAGCCTGCACTGCCTGGAGGCCCACCGCCGCGGTGATAATGGTCTTCAGGCCCCAGGTGACGCCCTTGCGGATCAGCTCCGCCAGCTTGGAAAACATGTCTTTTCCCGTCAGGTGGTTGGTCACGGACAGCACCACATACACCTGCGCGGCGGGGATCATCAGTCCCATGATCAGCCAGTCCACGAGAAAAACAAGAAGCATATAGATCTCATGAAATACCACCGCGGTGCCGCCGTGTCCTGTCACCGCCACTACGGTCATGTAGGCGGGCATGAGCACCTTTACAAAGGTACTGATCTTTTCAATACCCTCTGTCAGGTACGCGCCCGCCCGCGCGAAACTGTGGAGCAGCAGCACCGCCATGAGCATGACCACCACATAAAATCCCAGATCCGCCACCTGGCCTTTCTGTTCAAACACAGAGATCAATACAGACAGCATGGCGCCCGCCAGCGCCAGCAGAAGAATGCCGCGCAGGTCATGCTTCTGGCTGTCCCACTGGCTGAAGATAAGTTCCGCCCCGGTACTGCCCAGCCACCTGGCAAAGGTGATCTCCCCGCTCATCAGCTGTCCCATCAGGTCCAGCAGGGAAACGTCCCCATCGTCCGTCAGTTCCCGAACCACCCGGTCCACCTGATCCAGATCCGCGTCCCGGCTGTATCTCTCCAGGATCCATTCCTCGTCCGGCACTTCCGGCGCCTGTCCCGCACTGTCCTCCGACGTCCGCCCTGCACTACCCTCCGCCCCAGACCCGGTTTGGTCTCCCGGAGGGGTCCCGGTCTCCGGTTCGGGCGCCTGTGTCTCCACGATCACCTGGGCGCCGCAGCAGTCTATTGCGCCGCCCCATATCCCGGACGGCTCCGGCTGCGCCCACAGCAGCATCCACAGCACCCCCGCCAGTACGAGCGCCGCTACAGGGATCCGAATCACTGCCGCCGGGATCCGGAGCGCTGCCGGCACGGCTCCCGCCGTCATACCAGATCGCCGATGGTCTCCACCAGCGCCAGGAGGATGGGCATACTCATAGACAGGATCGTCAGCTTGGCAAACATCTGGATCTGACCCGCCACGGAACCGTAACCGCCGTCCTTGCACAGAGCGGCGCACAGATCGGCCAGGAAGGTGATGCCCAGCATTTTCAGTATAACTGCCAGATAAGACGTATCGATCGGAACATACGATTCTATCTTTTCCAGCATGCCCACGATCACGCCCATGCGGCCGACGATCCAGCAGCTCAATACGAGCCCTGCCCCAAGTATAAGATAGACCGCGTAGCTGCTCTTGATCTCTTTTAACTGAAGGGCCAGGAGCACTGCTACTAGCCCCAGGCCGCCGGCCTTGATCATATCCATCTCTCATGCCCCTTTTTACAGAGAAAACATTGTCTGCACCGTCTCAAACAGATCCAATATGTACGGCAGTATCCAGAACAGCACAAGGAGCAGCCCCGCCAGGCTGGACAGAAACGCCATGTCATCCCTGCCGCTGTGTTTCAGCACCTGGCTCAGCACCGACACCAGAATGCCCACCGCCGCGATACGAAATATCAGGTTTACACTCATATCCATTTACCAGCCCTTTTACAGAATCATAATGACCACCGCCGCTCCCGCCAGAAGGCTCACGGACCTGCACAGCTTCTTCCTGCCCTCCAGCTCCGCCCTCCGCTTTGTCTCCCACTGTTCCAGCCTGCTCCCCGCCAGGGCGATAGCACCGCACTGGGCCTCTGTGTCCATCTGCCCCAGGCGGCTCCCCAGACTGTCCAGCTCCGCGTATATCTGAGGCGCCGTCCTGTCCTTCCATGGCTTCAGGCTTTCAGTCCATATATGCGGAAACGTTTCTCCCGTCATGTCCGC
>CANQHX010000076.1 GCA_947623905.1 uncultured Lachnospiraceae bacterium | reverse complement strand
CGGATGAAGGTACGGTAGAATACTATATTGTGGAACAGACTCGGGTAAACGGAACGGACTATCTCCTCGTCACGGACAGTGAGGAAGACGGTGCGGACGCATGGATCTTAAAGGATGTATCCGACGCCTCCGAAAAAGATGCTGTGTACGCCCAGGTAGAGGACGAGGAAGAACTGGAAGGGGTCTGCCGTATTTTTCAGGAGGAATTGGAGGACATCACATTAGAAAAGGAATCGTAACAAAAAAATTGAGGTGAAAATTTGAAAGGGAATCAGAAGAAGTTAAAGATCATCCCTTTGGGCGGATTGGAACAGATCGGCATGAATATTACTGCCTTCGAATATGAAGACAGTATTATTGTTGTGGACTGCGGCCTGTCCTTCCCGGAGGATGATATGCTGGGAATCGACCTTGTCATTCCCGATGTCACATATTTGAAGGAGAATATCAGTAAAGTAAAAGGATTTTTTATCACGCACGGACACGAAGATCATATTGGGGCGCTGCCCTATGTATTGAAGGAGATCAATGTACCTGTATACGCCACCAAGCTTACGGTGGGGATCATTGAAAACAAGCTGACGGAGCACGATCTTCTGCGCAGCACAAAACGGAAGATCGTGAAGCACGGACAGAGCATCAACTGCGGCGCGTTCCGTGTGGAATTTATCAAGACCAATCACAGTATCGCCGACGCGGCCGCGCTGGCCATCTACAGCCCCGCGGGCATCGTTATCCACACAGGGGATTTCAAGGTGGATTACACCCCCGTGTTCGGGGACGCCATCGACCTGCAGCGGCTGGGAGAGCTGGGCAAGAAGGGCGTGCTGGCTCTCATGTGCGACTCTACCAACGCCGAGCGCAAGGGATTTACCGCTTCAGAGAGAACGGTTGGAAAAACATTCGACAATATTTTCGCGGAGCATAAAAGCACCCGCATCATTATCGCTACCTTTGCGTCAAACGTGGACCGGGTGCAGCAGATCATCAATTCCGCGTACAAATACGGGCGGAAAGTGGTAGTGGAAGGCCGCAGCATGGTGAACATCATCAATACCGCTTCGGAGCTGGGGTATCTGGATATCCCCAATCGGACGCTCATCGATATTGAGCAGATGAAGAATTATCCGGACGAGCAGATGGTGCTTATCACCACGGGAAGCCAGGGAGAGTCCATGGCTGCCCTGTCCCGTATGGCGGCCAATCTTCACAGGAAGGTAACCATAAAGCCGGGGGATACGGTGATCTTCAGCAGCAACCCCATTCCCGGCAATGAAAAGGCAGTGTCCAAGGTGATCAACGAGCTCTATGAAAAGGGAGCCGACGTGATCTTCCAGGACGCCCATGTATCCGGGCACGCCTGTCAGGAGGAGATCAAGCTGATCTACTCTCTTGTCCGGCCCAAGTACGCCATTCCCGTCCACGGGGAATACCGCCATCTTATGGCCCACAAGGCCCTGGCGGAGGATATGGGCATTGATAAGAAAAATATTTTTGTACTCCAATCCGGGGACGTGCTGGAGCTGAATGAAAAGTCCGCCTCCGTGACGGGACATGTGCCCACAGGGGCCGTGCTGGTGGACGGCCTGGGCGTAGGCGATGTGGGAACTATCGTCCTCAGGGACCGCCAGCGTCTGGCGGAGGACGGCATCATGATCATCGTCATCGCGCTGGAGCGGCGCTCCAACCGGCTGATGGCCGGACCGGACATCGTGTCCAGAGGTTTTGTGTACGTGCGGGAGTCAGAGGATCTTATGGACGAGTGCCGGCATGTAGTAGAGCACTCTCTGGACGCCGCCATGGATAAGAAGATCACCGACTGGTCCAGGCTGAAAAACATGGTCAAGGACGACCTGAGTGATTTTTTGTGGAAGAAAA
Source organism: uncultured Lachnospiraceae bacterium (assembly GCA_947623905.1). GTDB lineage: Bacteria > Bacillota > Clostridia > Lachnospirales > Lachnospiraceae > CANQHX01. The sequence continues at coordinate 8,506 of CANQHX010000076.1, read as the reverse complement.
CAAAGAGAAGTCCCATGCTGTTACCCATCATTATGGAAGTATGACGCATTTTAAAGGAAGTGTACGTTTTTATGGATAAGCTGACCCAGAGTAAAGAAGATTTTTTCAGGGCCTTTGAGGAGGGCGACATTTACCAGGAATATCTCCGCACCAAAGCCGTAGTGGACGCCCGGCCGGAGCTGCGCCGCGAGATCAACCAGCTCCGCTCCAAGAATTTTTATTTCCATCAGAACGGCGGACTTGCCAATTATGAGGAGGAACTGGAAGCTCTGGCGCAGGAAAAAGAACGGATCACATCCAACGAGGCGGTCAGGGATTTCCTTCAGGCAGAGCTGGATCTGTGCCGGTTCGTGCAGCAACTGGCGATGGAGTTTATGGAACGCATTGACATGGAGATGGAATTTATCTGACGGTAATGAGGATGAAACGGATATGGAGAAGAAACCTAAACAAATAGCCGCCACCATCGCGTCGGCTTCGGTGAAAGTGGTCGTGCTGGTGATCATTGTCTTCGTTGTCGTCCGGGCGGCTGCCGTTGCCTATTCTTTTGGCTACGGTATCTTTGTGGATCAGCCTATGGCCACCGGAGAGCAGAGCCGTACAGTGGATGTGACGATACTGGAAGGAAGCAGCGTGTATGACATGAGCCGGCAGCTGGAGGCTGTAGGCCTGGTCAGCGATGCCAATATATTTTTTGTGAAGGTAAAGCTGGCAGGCGCCGGCGGCGACCTGAAGCCGGGGAAATATACGCTGAACACCTCCATGCGGCCCAGCGATATCATCGCGTCTCTGGAGATGGGGCCGGAGAAGAGCAGTGAGCTTCAGGAGGAAAACTGACGACCGCCGAGCGCGGAAACATTTCGGAGTGATACACGGGATGGATCAGGAAAGATTATCTGTATTTATCGGCTCCCTTTCCGGGGAGAATACACAATTTTTAGAGGAATTGGAAAGACAGGCACATAGCGATTATGTGCCTGTTATTCGCAGGGAGACACAGTCTCTGCTGAAGGTGCTGCTGCAGATAAAACGCCCCGCCCGCATCCTGGAGATCGGTACGGCGGTGGGCTTTTCCGCCATTCTGATGCACACCTATTGTCCGGTTCCCTGCCACATCACCACCATAGAAAACTATGCAAAACGGATCCCCGCTGCCAGGGAGAATTTCCGGAAGGCGGGCTGCGAGGAGGACATTACCCTTCTGGAGGGCGACGCCGCGCAGATACTTCCTGCTCTGGAGGACGCGTATGATCTTGTGTTTATGGATGCGGCAAAGGGACAGTACATGGTGTTTTTCCGGGAAGTGATGCGCCTTCTGGCGCCCGGAGGGATCCTTGTGGCGGACAATGTGCTCCAGGAAGGCGATATACTGGAATCCCGGTTCGGCGTGACCCGGAGGAACCGCACCATACACAGCCGTATGCGGGAGTTCCTTCATACCGTGTGCCGGGACGAACGGCTGACGACGGTCGTGCTGTCCGACGGGGACGGCGTGACGGTAAGCGTGAGGAAGTGAGACCAGGCGGCGGAGGACGCCGGATGCTCCGACGGCATGAAGATGAGGTTGGATATGGACAGGAAAGTGGAATTGCTGGTGCCTGCCGGCAGTCTGGAAGTATTAAAGGTGGCAGTGATCTTCGGCGCCGACGCGGTGTATATCGGGGGCGAGGCGTACGGCCTGCGGGCAAAAGCCCGGAATTTTTCTCCTGAGGACATGAAGACAGGCATGGCCTTTGCCCATGACAGAGGGAAAAAGGTCTATGTGACGGTAAATATACTGGCGCACAATGAGGATCTCGCGGGCATACGCGCCTATGTGGAGGAGCTGAAGGAGCTGGGGCCCGACGCTCTGATCGTGGCGGACCCGGGAGTATTTGCCATCGTAAAAGAGGTGTGGCCCCAGGCGGAGATCCACATCAGCACCCAGGCGAACAATACCAACTATATGACCTGCCGGTTCTGGTGGCAGCAGGGCGCCAGGCGCATCGTCACCGCAAGGGAACTGAGCCTGGAGGAGATAAAGGAACTGCGGGCCCACATACCGGAAGAAATGGAGCTGGAGACGTTTGTTCACGGCGCCATGTGCATTTCCTATTCGGGCAGGTGCCTGCTGAGCAATTACCTGACGGGCAGGGATGCCAATCAGGGCGCCTGCACCCACCCGTGCAGGTGGAAATACGCCCTCATGGAGGAAACCCGCCCGGGAGAGTATTTTCCGGTGTTTGAGACAGAGCGGGGCACGTACATCATGAACTCCAAGGACCTGAACATGGTGGAGCACATACCGGACCTGCTGGGGGCCGGCATTGACAGCTTCAAGATCGAGGGTCGTATGAAGACGGCTCTGTATGTAGCTACGGTGACCCGTACCTACAGAAAGGCCATTGACGACTGCAGGAAGTCGGAGGAAACATACCGCCATAACCTGCCCTGGTATCACCGGGAGATCGCCAGATGTACCTACCGGCAGTTTACCACCGGATTTTTCTACGGAAAGCCCGGCGGGGAAAGCCAGATCTACGGCAGCAGCACGTATGAAAAGGAAGCGGTGTATCTGGGCTATGTGGAGGAAGTGACACCGCAGGGGCAGGCGGTGATCAGCCAGCGAAATAAGTTTTTCAGAGGGGAAACGATAGAACTGATGAAGCCGGACGGCACAAATGTGGAAGTGACGGTGGCGGAGCTGTACAACGGGGAAGGGACGGCTGTGGACAGCGCGCCCCATCCAAAAGAAAGACTGTATGTGACGCTGAAGGCGGGAGAGGAACGCATCCGGCCGGAAGTGTTTGATATATTGCGAAAGTAGCAGAACGGAAAACTCTCCGCCTCATTTCTGAGGGCGGAGAGTTTTTTTTGTACGATCATCGTTTCCTGCCGGAAAACTTTTCCTCGCAGTAGATACAGCGGTAAATATGTTTCTGTTTGTCCGCCAGGGCAAATACGTGGGGCAGCGTGTGATCCTCCGCCGTGATACAGCGGGGATTCTTACACTTGATGATGTTCGTGATCCGCTCCGGCAGCTCCAGCTTGCGCTTTTCCACGATCTCCCCGTCCTTGATCACGTTGACGGTGATATTCTGGTCCACAAAGCCCAGGATCCCCAGATCCATCTGGTCGATGGGGCATTCCACCTTCAGGATGTCCTTTTTCCCCATGGCGTTGCTGCGGGCGTTTTTGATAATGGCTACGGTGCAGTCCAGCTTGTCCAGCTTCAGATACCGGTAGATATCCATGCTCCTGCCGGCCTTGATATGATCCAGTACAAAACCCTCTTCGATCTTACCTACGTTTAACATAATATTCTCCATTCCGGAGCGCTTGCGCGACGGGGCGACGCGAATTTTATATTCGCGTCTGCCATCAGAGATATTTGTGGCGCTCCGGCACAAATATCTGTGAGAAAAATCAGCACATCAGTGTGATTTTTCTCACTAACCTCCCATTTTGCCGTGTAAACGGCTCAGCCTTCATAGATACCGTCCAGTCCCAGCAGCATGAGGATTAGGGCCATGCGGCCGTACATACCGTACTGCACCTGCCTGAAATACACCGCTCTGGGGTCGTCGTCCACGTCCGTGGCGATCTCATTGTTGCGGGGCAGGGGATGAAGGATCAGCATATCTTCCGGTGCCAGCTTCAGCTTCTTTTTGTCCAGTATATAAGCGTCTTTCATGCGGATGTATTCTTCTTCATTGAAGAACCGTTCCTTCTGCACACGGGTCATGTACAGGATATCCAGATCCGCCATGGCGTCGTCCAGCTGCTCCACTTCCCGGTATGGAATGTTGTTGGCTTCCAGCACGTCGTCTCTTATGTAGTCCGGCACCCGCAGCTCCTTGGGGGAGATCAGCACGAATTTCACGCCGGGGTAGCGGATCAGGGCGTGAATGAGAGAGTGGACGGTCCTGCCGAATTTCAGGTCGCCGCACAGACCGATGGTAATGTCGGAAAGTCTTCCCTTCATGGAACGGATGGTATGAAGATCGGTAATGGTCTGGGTGGGATGCTGATGTCCGCCGTCCCCCGCGTTGATCACGGGAACACGGGAATATAAAGAAGCGACTAAAGGAGCGCCCTCTTTGGGGTGGCGCATGGCGCATATATCAGAATAACAGGATACGACGCGAATGGTGTCGGCTACGGTCTCGCCTTTGGTAACAGAACTGGAATTGGCGTCGGCGAAACCTATGACGTGGCCTCCGAGATGGATCATGGCAGATTCGAAACTGAGGCGGGTACGGCTGCTTGGTTCATAAAACAGAGTGGCTAATACTTTGCCGTCGCACGCGTGGGCGTATTTGGCCGGGTGCCGTTCAATGTCAGTGGCCAGATCCATAAGATGATCCAGCTCTTCCACGGACAAGTCCAGCGGATTCATGATATGTCGCATATTTACCTCTTTTCCGCGCAGCATCTGCGCATAGATTTGAATGTGGTGTGATGCTCACTTTTCCCAATATCATACAATATTTTCCCGCCTATTTCAACCATAGACTTGTCCCGAAAGAGAATTTTTTTTCGGCCTCCGCCTTTTGAAATCCGATTGACGCGTTTCCCATCCCAATATATAATACTGTTAAAAAGATGCGGAAGCGTTTCCGCAGAGAAGGGTGGAATATCATATGTTGGAGATCGGCAAGAGCGGCATAAAGGTTCCGTTCCTTGGCCTGGGCACGTGGGCCATCGGCGGCGGAACGTGGTGGGGGCCCAGCGACGACGCCCTGTCCATACAGACCATAGAAGAAGCCATTGACCGGGGCATTGTGTGGATTGACACGGCGCCTATCTACGGCATTTACCACAGCGAGGAAGTGGTGGGAAAAGCCATCCGGGGAAAGCGGGACAAGATCGTTCTGTCCACCAAATGCGGGCTCCAGTGGCGGCATGAGACTTCCATGTTCCACACGGCGGTGGACGGGGAAACGGTTTACCGGGACTTGTCCAGGCAGAGCATCATGGACGATCTGGACCACAGCCTGCTGACGCTGGGGACAGACTATATCGATGTGTATTATACCCACTGGCAGACGAAGGATCCGTCCGTCTATCCTTATGAGGAGACCATGGACGCCCTGATGACGCTGAAAAAACAGGGGAAGATCCGTGCCATCGGCGCGTCCAATGTGACGGCGGACGACATAGAAGGGTACTGCCGGTACGGACAGCTGGATGTGATACAGGAGAAGTACAGTCTCGCTGCCAGGAGGATCGAGACGGAGCTTGTGCCGTTATGTCAGAAGAAGGGCATTTCCGTGCAGGCATATTCTCCTCTGGAGCAGGGATTGTTCACGGGAAAGGTGACCATGGACACCACGGTGGCAGAAGGGGATACCCGCGGGCGCAATCCCAACTGGCAGCCGGAGCGGAGGAGACAGATCCTTGCCATGATGGAGGGGTGGAAGCCTCTCTGTGAGAAATATGGCTGTTCCATGGGCAACCTGGTCATTGCCGCCACGGCTGCCATGATCCCCGGACTTTTTGTGCTGTGCGGCGCGAGAAAGCCGGAACAGCTCCGGGACAATGTAAAGGCTATGGATCTGCACCTGGAAGAGGAGGATCTGGAGAAGATCAAGGCCAGTCTTGTGTGAAAGAGGAGAGATGATGATGCCGCTGGAAGTGATAGAGGGAGTATGGATCCCTTTTCTTGGTACGGTGCTGGGCGCGGCCTGCGTGCTGTTTGTGAGAAAAAACCTGAAAGTATCAGTAGAACGTGCCCTGACGGGGTTTGCCGCCGGCGTGATGGTGGCCGCCTCTGTCTGGAGCCTGCTGATCCCGGCCATGGAGCAGTCGGAGCACATGGGGCAGTGGTCCTTTGTCCCCGCTGTGGCAGGATTTTGGCTGGGCATATTATTTTTGCTGCTGCTGGATCATGTGATCCCCCATCTCCATCAGGACACCGGGGAGGCGGAAGGCCCCCATGTGGCGCTGAAGCGGACTACCATGATGCTGCTGGCCGTGACGCTGCACAACATCCCTGAGGGCATGGCCGTGGGCGTGGTGTTTGCCGGCTGGATGGCGGGCAGCGAGACCATTACCGCCGCGGGCGCCCTGACACTGGCTCTGGGCATCGCCATTCAGAATTTTCCCGAGGGAGCCATTATCTCCATGCCGCTGCACGCAGAGGGCATGAAGAAAAAGGACGCCTTCATAAGAGGCGCCCTTTCCGGTATCGTTGAGCCGCTGGCATCCCTGCTCACGATCTGGGCGGCTCATTTTATCGTCCCGGCGCTGCCCTATCTGCTGAGCTTTGCCGCCGGTGCCATGATCTATGTGGTGGTAGAGGAGCTGATCCCTGAAATGGCCCACGGCAAACATTCCAATCTGGGAACGGTGTTCTTTACCATGGGATTTACCATTATGCTGACGCTGGATGTAGCTCTTGGATGATGCGTGCGGAACCGCATCCGGGGAAAGGCGTGTTTGCGCAGGTCAGCCTTTTCCGTTAAAGCAGTAGGTACACAGCTTGCAGGGAGAGATGCCGATGGCTTCTTCCATGTCGTCCAGCCGGTTGTACTGGAGGGAAGTGAAATTCTGCTCCTTTCGGATTTCTTCCACCATTTCTTTGTAATTTGTGCTGTTGGGGTCGGAATAGTCCTCCAGCTTTTCCTCTGCCTTGTCGCCTTCCCGCTCCAGGATGATCCGCCGTGTGATGAGATCCAGGTCGGATTTGGATCGGGAGAAGTTCAGATATCTGCAGCCGTACACAAGAGGCGGGCAGGCGGGACGCACATGTACTTCCTTGGCGCCGCTCTGGTACAGAAATTCCGTCGTCTCCCGAAGCTGGGTGCCCCGGACGATGGAATCGTCGATGAGCACCAGGCGCTTGTCCCGGATCAGCTGATGGACCGGCACCAGTTTCATGCGGGCGATGAGATTTCGCTGGCTCTGGTGGGCGGGCATAAAGGATCTGGGCCATGTAGGGGTGTATTTGATGAAGGGGCGGGCAAAGGGAATGCCCGACTCATTGGCGTAGCCTACGGCGTGCGCCGTGCCGGAATCCGGCACTCCGGCCACGTAGTCGGCGGTCACATGGTCCCGCTTTGCCAGCATGCTGCCGCAGCGGTACCGCATCTCCTCCACGTTGACATTTTCGTATGTGGAGTTGGGATAGCCGTAGTATACCCACAGGAAGCTGCAGATGTGCATTTCTTCGCCGGGAGGCGCAACGGTCTCGGCCCCCTCCGGGGTCATAAAGACGATCTCTCCGGGCCCCAGCTCTTTGTAATCCTCATATCCCAGATTGTAATAGGCGAAGTTTTCAAAAGAGGCGCACAGGGCGCCTTCTTTTTTGCCCAGAAAGACGGGCATTCTGCCCAGAAGGTCCCTGGCGGCGTACAGGCCGTCTTTTGTCAGCAGCAGAATGTTCATACTGCCGTCGATCAGCTGCTGGGCATGGCGGATGCCCTCCGGGATGGAGTCCCGCTGATTGATCAGCGCCGCTACCAGCTCCGTGGCGTTGACGCCGCCGCCGCTCATTTCCAGAAAGTGGGTAAAGCCGTTTTTGTAGGAATATTCCACCAGCTCCCGGGCATTGTTGATGCGGCCTACCGTAGTGATGGCAAAGCTGCCCAGGTGGGACTGCACCAGAAGGGGCTGGGGCTCGCTGTCGGAGATGCAGCCGATGCCCATGTTGCCTTTCAGCTCCGCCGCGTCCCGTTCAAACTTGGTGCGGAAGGGAGAGTTCTCGATGTTGTGGATAGCCCGGTCAAAGCCCTTCGGGCCGTAGACGGCCATGCCGCCCCTGCGGGTTCCCAGGTGGGAATGATAGTCCGTGCCGAAAAACAGGTTCAGCACGCAGTCTTCTTTGGATACGACTCCGAATATACCGCCCATACTGTCACTTCCTTTCTGTCTGTGGCGTAGACGAAAATCGGGTGTGAATGGATCACACCCGATATGTCTGTTTCTTTGGCAACAATGTATGCCGTACCGATTATATTATAACTGAGGTCCGGCTGCAACGAGGGCCTTGCCGGCTGCGTTGCTCTCATACTTCTCAAAGTTCTTGATGAACCTGCTGGCCAGATCCTTTGCCTTTTCTTCCCATTCCTTGGGATCGGCGTAGGTATCCCGGGGATCCAGGATGCCGGTGTCCACGCCGGGAAGCTCCGTGGGTACTTCGATGTTGAAGTAAGGGATCTTCTTGGTGGGCGCGTTCAGGATGTCGCCGTTTAAGATGGCGTCGATGATGCCGCGGGTATCCTTGATGGAGATACGCTTGCCTGTGCCGTTCCAGCCGGTATTTACCAGATAAGCCTTGGCGCCGCTCTTCTGCATCTTCTTTACAAGCTCCTCAGCGTATTTGGTGGGATGCAGCTCCAGGAATGCCTGGCCGAAGCATGCGGAGAAGGTGGGAGTGGGCTCTGTGATGCCGCGCTCTGTGCCTGCCAGCTTTGCGGTAAAGCCGGACAGGAAGTAGTACTGTGTCTGCTCGGGAGTCAGTACGGACACGGGAGGCAGCACGCCGAAAGCGTCTGCGGACAGGAAGATCACGTTCTTGGCGTCA
>CANQHX010000075.1 GCA_947623905.1 uncultured Lachnospiraceae bacterium | reverse complement strand
CTGGAGCTGGTGTCCCCGCCATAGCTGGAGACCGACATGAAATCCAGCGTCACCGGCACGGTGATCCGCTTGGCCAGCTCGCATATAAAAAACACACTGCCCTTCAGGATACAGATCAGGTGCAGCTCCTGTCCCGCGTAATCCCGGCTGATCTGCTCCGCCATCTGGCAGATGCGGCGGTCAACGTCTTTTTCGGAGATCATTTCTGTCACTTTTTCACTCATCTTTCGTGCCTCCCGGATATATCCTTTGTCAGTCTGACCTCAGCGGTTCAGGATCTCCCGCTCCGCCACGAGGATGCGTTTTGTCTCTCCCGTCACGGGGAACCCGCTGCTTTTCCCGCTGGCCACCCACAGCACCATATCGCCGCAGGCCAGCAGGGGAATGTGGTCCCGCTGCCACCGGGGGATCTTTTCGTTTACCATATAATCCTGCAGCTTCTGCCGTCCTCTCCCGGCAGGAAGGAGCATGTAATCGCCTTCCCTGCGGCTCCGCAGCCACAGAGATTTTTTTATTTTATCATAATCAAAACATTTCGTATACGGCGTTTTACAATTTTCTTTAAAAATTTCAAATTTTTCCGCCGGTTCCAGGCGAAAATGCCACCGTTCTCCCGCCTGGAGCAGCGTATAGCTGCCGGGCACGGTGACCTCCACCGGTTCCATGGGCAGAGAGGCCAGCCGGCCTTTTACCATCCACACTTCTCCCGCCGCGCACCCGGCCTGGGCGTCTCCCGGCAGATCCAGTATATCTCCGGTCTCTTTTTGAAACAGGGCGGCCACAGCCTCATAGTGCCCGTACGTCCAGTCTTTTGCGGAAATACCCGCTCTGTCTGCCGCTGCCTGTATCACATAAGGCCGAAGCGCCCGGTCCGTGACCGAAAAGGCAGAATTGTGGATGCGGACGCCTTTCACCGCTCCCGGCAGATCATAGATCAGGTCGCAGTGACGACTGACAAATTGTCTCGCCTGCCGTTCCACATAGCCGTTCAGCTGCCGGAGCATATCCGCCGTCCGGCTCACATGCTCTGTCAGCCGGGGCTGAATGGCCTCCTCCACGGGAGCCACCACCTTGTGCCGGATGAAATTTCTGGCGTAGGCTGTATCCGCATTTGTGCGGTCCTCCCGCCATGAGATCTGCCGGTCTGTAAGCCATTGGCGGATCTCTTCACGGGTGACGCACAGAAGGGGACGGATGATCTGCCCCCGCACAGGGGGGATACCGCCCAGTCCCCGCAGTCCGGCGCCCCTGAATAAATGCATGAGCACCGTCTCGCAATTATCGCTGCTGTGATGAGCCACGGCGATCCGGACGCTTCCTCCGTTGGTTTTTTTCCACAGATCCGCCCTGCGCTGAAAACATTCATACCGCGCCTGCCGTCCGGCTTCCTCCACGGAAAGGCCCTCGTCCTTTGCCAGGGCGGCCACATCCGTCTCCTCTACCGTTAGCGGTACGTCCAGCCTGCCGCACAGCGCTTCCACCCAGCGGGCGTCCGCCATGGCTTCTTCTCCCCGCAGCAGATGGTTCACATGGACCGCTTCCAGCGTCAGCTGCCACTCAGGCGCCATCTCCCGCAGCAGATACAGCAGGCAGACAGAATCCGCTCCGCCGGAAAGTCCCGCGACAACATGGCAGCCCCTCGTGAGCATATGGTTTTTTTCTATGTAGTCTTTTACCTTCTGTTCCATCCTTTTTCCTTCTCCATGGTTCTCCTGCTTTGCCTGTAAGTATAGCAAATTATCCGTGATTATGCCAGTTTTTCTTCCAAATTCCCATGACAAGCACCGTCATATCATCCTTCGGGTCATAATCGCATTCCCGCAGGGCCGCCGCCAGGATCTTTCTGGCAAATTCTCCGGGATTTTCTTCCATGGTATTGTGCAGGAGGGCTTTCATCTTTTCCATGCTGCCTCCCAATGCCTCCGGCACGCCGTCGCTTACCAGCACTACCATATCTCCTTCCATGAGCCGCCGGGAAACGCCCCCTGCAGTATTGTGGCGGACAGCCATGGGAAGCGTATCCATCTCCACCGATTCTACTTCATTTTTTCTGCATATGTAGCTGGCGGTGCCTCCCAGCTTCAAAAAACGGCATGTGCCGTCATATAGATCCGCGCTGCACACATCGATCGTGGAACAGCCCGGCGTACCGTCCATGAGCACCAGCGTGGAATTGATCATATCCACGGCCGTTTCCTCCCCAAAGCCTGCTTCCAGAAACTGCTCCAGCAGCTCCATGACCATCTGGCTGCTGCGGGCCGCCGCCGGGCCGCTGCCCATGCCGTCGGCAATGCACCCCACTGCCGTACCCTGATCCAGCGCCAGAAAGGTATCGCTGTCCCCCGACACGCTCTCCCCCGGCTTGGCGGACCTGGCCACGCCGTGGAGGATCTGATAAGGCGCCTCCTCCACAAACAGAATGGTCACCGGGCTGGCGTTGACCAGGCGCCTGCTGTCGGGATGCGGCACCATGGCTTTCCCCGTGATCCTTGACAACAGCCGGGCGATCTCCCTGGCGGAGATACACCTCCTGCCCAGGGCGCGCATAGTGATATAGATCTCCTGCCGCCCTGCCTTTCTTGTGATAGACGTTTTTTTTACCTTGATGTGCAGCTTGAACAGTATCCTGTCGATCTGTTCCTGCAGGGGCCGGTTCTGCTCCGGCGATTCGTAGACCATCTGCGCCACAGTATCCACCATGGAAGCCATTTCCCGCAGCTGCCCGGCGACTGCCTGCCGGTGTTCGGCCAGCCGGTTGTACCACAGCAGATTGCTGCAGTTCTGCCGGAACACCTCCCTCGTATACTGCAGATAGTCGTTGAGGCGGATGCACCGGGCAAACAATCCCTGCTCCAGCTCCATCCCGGTGTCCGCATCGTTTTCCATGGCGGCGAACAGATCATTGGTCGAACGGATGGTTTCGGACTGATGCGCATTCCAGCAGACAGAATGCTCCTCGCACTCTTTGCAGCACAGTTCCTCCATGGCCGCCGCCATCCGTTCCCTGTCCTGTCCGGTGAAGCCGTCCTGCGTGACCGCCATCCGGGAAAAGCATTCTGACAGCCGCCGGAACACCGCTGCCGTTTCCTTCATCCGTTCCTTTCCCGGGCCGTGGATCACATCTGCTTCCGGCTCTTTCTCCCCGTCCTTCAGGAAATCCGTAAGGAGGATCTCCAGCAGAGCCGTCATGGCAAAGACCATCAGGCCCTCCGGCAGGGCAAGGATCACGCCGGAACCGTCCAGAAAGCACACCGGCAGCAATACGCCCCAGGTGAGCAGTCCCATGGTCCACCGGGACAGCCGCCGCTGCCGCCAGTCCAGCGCCGTGGCCAGGGCAAGGGTCAGCATCATGACCATGCCGTAGCGGAGCGTTCCCTCCCTGCCGCTCTTCAGCGCCGTCCCCAGCAGAATGGCCGGCACCACGCTGTACCGGTACGGGTCCTGCAGATAACAAGCTCCCATCCATGCCAGCGCAAACGGGTGGCGCCCCATAAGAGACAGATATCCGGCCAGCATACCCAATGCGTGGATGACAAATACTTTCAGGCGATATACGTTCATCATGCTCCTCCAATCTGCCGCGGTCTGAATTTTTTCACAAAACCGCCTGTCCTTAAAGCATTATAAATGGTACGGACTGAAAAGTTTGTCAAAGGGATACCCTTAACGCAAAGAATATGCAGTTTCCGTTCTCCAAAAGAAAAAGGAAAGGCCGCGGGCCAATGTCTGAACGAAATGACATTGGGCCGCAGGCCCCTCCTTTTTATATCCTGTATGAACGTTACTCTTCGTCTCCGCCGGTGTCGTCCGTTTCGTCCCCGCCGGTGTTGTCCGTTTCGTCCCCGCCGGTGTCGTCCGCTCCGTCCCCGCCGGTATCACCCTCAGACGAGGTATCCGTTTCCGCCGCGTCCTCCTGTTCCCCGTCACTGCCAAGGCCGTAAAACAGCAGCTGGCTGTCCTTGATAAGTCCCAGCCGTTCCCTGGCCATCTGCTCGATAAACGTATCCGTCTTTATGTACTCTCTGTAGGCGTTGATCCGTTCCGTCCGGGCCTCCTCGTCAGCGATCTGCTTTTCCAGGGAAGCCTTTGTCTCCTTGTAAGCCGCGGTCTTTTCACGCAGACCAATGGCCTGAATGCCTACCATCACCAGCAGTACCAGAACCGCGGTGACCACCAGGACCAGACTGGCCATACTCTGTTTCCTGGCCTGCTCCGTCGTCTCCCTTTTTCTTCCTGCCATGCCCTTTGCTCCTTTTGTGCTTCCCTCTCTTCCGTTTTATTTTACAAGCTTTCCCTGCGTTATGCAAGAGGGTATTTAACAACTTTGTAATTTTTTTACACCGGGAACCGGCAAACCGTCCGGCCGACTTCAGCTTTTTTACCACAAAAAGGACCGGGCGGCGTATCTTTTTCCAGATCCATCTGCACAGCCTGGTCGTGCCCGTCACAAAGGCTTCACTGAACAGCCGGCCGTACAGCACCATCCCCAGCATGACGCCGCCTATGGCAAACCAGCGGATGATGCCCCTGTTGTGGGCATACAGCATGCGAAAGATCATCGCCCCGCTGAACAGCCAGTAGACGATATCCTCCAGGGCCACCGGCAGCTTTTTATGGGGCATGAGCCGCCGCAGGATACGGAGCAGATCATAGAGGAGCAGCAGGCCCGCTCCCAGCACAATAGCATGGCACAGGAAATACGCTTCCATGCCGATGCCCTCGCTCATTGAAACAGCCGGCTCACAAGCCGCCTCCGCTTTTCACCGGAAGACACCGTATAATGCAGACTGTTCAATCTGCCGCTGATGTGGATCTCGCCTTTCTCCACGGAGAAATGCTTCATCTGCAGTTCTTCGCCCTGTAGGTGGAGGACGCCCATGGAAGTATCCAGCTGCGCCTCCCTGCTGTCAAAACATATCACGTCCTTTACGCCGGTGACCATACCCGACGCGCCGTCGCTCCAGCTGATCTTGTGGCCTGTCTGTTCCATAAAAATACTCCGTGTCAACTTATCTTTAAACTATATGCTGACACGGAGCAAACATGCTTATAAATAACGGTACAGTTCCTTTGCGGCTTCCTTTTTTGTAGTCTCCTGGACATCCAGTATCTCTACCTTCACCGGCTTGTTTCCAAACTGGATCTCCAGGATATCCCCCGCCTTGACGGCAGCCGACGCCTTGGCCGGGCGGCCATTCACCGTGACCCTTCCGGCGTCGCAGGCTTCATTGGCCACGGTGCGGCGCTTGATGAGCCGGGAGACCTTCAGAAATTTATCCAATCTCATGGTATCGTTTTTCTCCTTGTTCCAACAGATTTTTCAAGATCTCCTTTTTGGAGGGAAGGGACGACGCGGCCTGTCCTGCCTTTTCCTCCGCCTTGATGGCCTCCCAGCTCTTTCGCTGGGCGCCCACGTCCCTGGCGGCGGGATCCTGCTCCCGCGCCTCCCGGCTGACATGGGTGCCGTCGGGGGCAAACACATAGGGATGGCGCCGTATCATCTTTTCGCTGATCCCCTGTATCACGTCGTCCATGGTGAACAGCCCTTCCTCACTGGCGATCTGGCTGTGGATCAGGATCTGCATCAGCAGGTCGCCAAGTTCTTCACAGAGGTTGTCCCCATTGCCTGTCTGTTCCAGCACGTCGATGGCGGTAAGCACCTCCGCCGTCTCGTCGATGAGGCATGTCCGCAGGCTTCCGTGGGTCTGCGCCCTGTCCCAGGGACATCCGTCGGGAGCCCGCAGAGCGGCCATGATACGTTCCAGCTGCTGAAAATCAAATTGCTTCATTGCACATCTCTTTCTGTCCGAACACACCCGACCGGACCACTTACAGCATGGCGTGGATCATATCCAGCACCTTCTGTCCCATAGCGGCGCTCTTCTCGTCCGCGTCTTCCAGGGAAGTACCCTTGACACCATAATAGAATTTCACCTTGGGCTCCGTGCCGGAGGGACGCACGCAGAGCCATGCCCCGTCGGTCAGGTCATAATACAGCACATTGGAATTGGGCAGTCCGGTGGGCTTCACTTCTCCGGTGGCCATGTCCCGGATCGTATCCATCTTGTAGTCTCTTGCGGAGAGCACCTTGTAGCCGGCAATCTCGGCAGGTGTATTGCTGCGGAGGGTATTCAGGATCTCCTGGATCTTCTCCAGGCCCTCGATGCCCTTCAGCGTAATGGACTGGATATCATCCTTATAATAGCCGTACCGCTCGTACATCTCGATCATGGCATCCCACAGTGTCATGTTCTTTGTCTTGTAGTAGGCAGCGGCCTCGCACAGGGCCATAGTAGCCACGATAGCGTCCTTATCCCTTGCGTGGGTGCCGATGAGGCAGCCGTAGCTCTCCTCAAAACCGAACAGGTAGGTACCCTTGCCCTTCTGCTCGAAGCCGAGGATCTGCTGCCCGATAAACTTAAATCCGGTGAGCACCTCGATGAGCTTCACACCGTAATAGTCCGCGATGGCGTCCGCCATGTTTGTGGTCACGATGGTCTTGATCAGGGCGCCGTCCTCCGGCAGGCCGCCTTCCAGAGCTTTTTTCTGGCCGATCTCATAATCTGCCAGCAGGCAGCCGGACATATTGCCGGTAAGGGTGTGGTATTCGCCGTTCTTGTCCTTTACCCGCACGCCCAGACGGTCCGCGTCGGGATCGGTGGCCAGCACCAGATCGGCGTCCAGCTCCTTTGCCATCTTCAGGCCCAGGGCAAACGCCTCTTCCGCCTCCGGATTGGGATAGCTGACCGTAGGGAATTCTCCGTCGGGCAGCTCCTGCTCCGGCACCACGTACACGTTTTCAAAGCCCAGCTCCCTGAGCACTCTCCGTGCGGGAATGTTGCCGGTACCGTGCAGAGGCGTGTACACGATCTTCAGATCCTTCTGGGCCTCCCGGATGCTGTCCCAGTGCTTCACCTGCTTTTTCAGCTCTTCGATATAGGGGTCATCCACATCGGCGCCGATGACCTGATACAGGCCCGCAGCCTGAGCGGCAGCCTTGTCCATGGTCTTCACCGTATTATAATCTGTTACTGCCTTTACCTCGGCCATGATCCCCGTGTCGTGAGGCGGCGTGATCTGGGCGCCGTCCTCCCAGTACACCTTGTATCCGTTGTACTCAGGGGGATTGTGGCTGGCCGTAATGTTGATGCCCGCGATGCAGCCCAGCTTCCGCACTGCGTAGGACAGCTCCGGCGTAGGCCGGAGGCTCTCAAAAATATATGCCTTGATGCCGTTGGCGCAGAGGCACAGAGCGGCTTCGTTGGCGAACTCAGGCGACATGCGTCTGGAATCGTACGCGATGGCCACGCCCTTCTTCTGGCCGTTTACTTTCGCGATGTAGTTGGCCAGGCCCTGGGTGGTCTTGCGCACAACATAGATGTTCATGCGGTTTGTTCCCGCGCCGATAACGCCCCGCAGTCCGGCGGTGCCAAACTCCAGATCTGTATAAAACCGTTCTCTGATCTCGTTGTCATCATTTTCGATGGCGATAAGCTCCGCTTTGGTGTCCGCGTCAAAGTAAGGATTGCTCAGCCACTCCTCGTATACTTCCTGATAGCCCATAATCATTTCCTCCTCCATATCTCCGCCGGCCTCCCAGCCGGTATCTTATTACTTATCCTGTATAGTATACCACGTTCATTTCCTATCTGGCAATATTTTCTTTTCTGACAAGTCTGCCGCCCCGTCCGCCGCACTCCGCACCAAATGCCGGCCCTCCGGCCCGCAGGTGCCGACAAGTCGGAGCGGGACGCAGGGACAGGGCAGCAAACTTGTCAGACAAGACATTTGATAAATGCTTCCTTTTTTGTCTCCTGCTCCATGAGCTTCACCAGCTTCGCGGTGCTGCGCACCACCAGCCAGGATTTGTTGGCGTTATAATACCGGTTCATAAGCTTCCACACTTTTTCCGGATAGGACAGCTTCAGCCGCAGGTACGACAATTCTTCTTCGCTCAACGGGCGTATCCGGTTATAGCAGTGAAACAATTCCATGCCCAATGTCTCGTCCCAGTCGTACTTTTCCAGCACCTTCCGAAGGAAATGGGCCAGGTCCCCGGAATGAAGATCCGCCGTAAAATGTTCAAAGTGCACCGTAGCCGTGCCGCTGACGGTAAACAATACGTTGTGCTGGGTGTATTCTCCATGACGGTAGATACCCTGTTCCACCGCCCGGCGCCAGTGATCCTCGTAGTGCGTTTCTCCCAGCATGTGGTGCACATACAGGCCTTTTTCATAAAACACGGAAAAATACTGCAGAAAGCACTGTTCAAAATCTGTTTTTTGTTTTTTTGCGCGGATATAGCTGCGGATCTTTCTCAGTTCCCGGTTGTGCTTATCCGCCGTTTCCAGAAAACCGATGCCCGTCACCAGATCTGTCTTTTCCGGATACTCCATGACCTGATGGAGCCTGGCCAGATTGGTCACGGCGCCGTACAGATCTTCCTTCCGGCTCACGTCGCACTCCCGGCCGTCCATCCATTCCGTCACGATATATTTCCTGCCGTCCATGCCCATGGAGACTACATTTCCTTCTCCGTTGGCGACCGGCACATCCTGTACACGGTATCCTTTTTCCCGGATATGCTGCTGAAGCTGCTGCATAAGCCTGGCCCGCTTTTCTCCCCCGCCGTATTCCTGCAGGCGCATAAGGCCCCTGTCTGTCACGCAAATGTAGGAACCCCGTCCCCGGTACGTCTGCTTTACAGTAAACGGGTACTGCTCCAGCACAACCAAATCTCTCTCATTCATATGCTACACCCCCACATTTTTTGCAGACCGCCGGAGCAGCCGCAGGATTTGCAGGGCATACGAACCCCTGCCTTTCATTCTATGAAATTGGAGGGAGGATATGCATAAAACAAAAGATCCGCCGCCTGACAAGAACGATCATTCCTGTCAGACAGCGGACCTTTATTTCTTACCGCAGATCTTTTGGTTCAAAATATTTCTCTTACTTCCGGACGGGCAGCTCCTTTATGGACCGCACTACATATTTCAGAACATACAGAGCGTCCTGTACATCTGCCTTCTCATCCAGATTTACATCAGCCCTGTTTTTTTGCTCCTCTGTCAGCCCTGCGCTGCCTGTCACGTCTTTCAGGATCTGCAGGGCGTCCAGCACAGTTGTCCTGCCGTCGCCATCCACATCGCCATACCGCGTCTTCTGCCTCTCTATGACAATGGCCGCAGGTGACAGGGAAGTAACGGTGGCCGCAACAGTCCCGTTGCCGGCCACGGCCTCTGTTTTTTCCCACGCGCCGTTTATATACTGCAGCACATACGCTTTGGAACCTGCCGTCACACCAACAACACGGAACTTGACAGTGAGGGGATACGTTACATCACCCTGGGCACGGATCACCTTTACTCCTGCCAGCTTAAGATCCCCGGTATAGTCCTCTCCCAGCACTTTTGCAAGCACGCCTTCAGACTGCAGAGCTTCTGCCGCCTCAGCGCTCTCCCCGGCAGGTTCCTCCATCACGATCTCTACGGGGGAGCCGCTGCCGTCGGCAGCCTCATCCACGCCGGCTATCACTGATCCGGATATTTTTTCCACAGCCTCCTCATACATCAGCCTGGCCTCCGCGCCATTGACAGCTCCTTCATAAAAAGTCAGATCGTCCATGTATACATCGCTTCTGGTGGGATACCGACCTGTCTCTCCGATATAAGCCGTCACATCATCCCAGGAAAGAAAATCAAGCAGGGCAGGCTGGCCCTGATCTGTATCCATACCATTTACTATAACATGCTCACTTACCTCGCCGTCATTATAACGTCTGTCGGCCACCGCATGTCCCAGTATATCTTTTCCATCTATAAATACTTTTGTGATATTGCTTCCGCAGTTTTCCGCAAGAGCGCCGTTCTGCAGGGAAACAACTACATAATGCCACTGCTCATTTGAAAGATTTCCGTTATCATCATTCAGATAATATGTATTGCGGAACAGGCCGTCAAAATTAACAATGGGACTATCGAGTACCAAAGAGCTGCCACATGTAATGCCCAGAACATAAGGGCCGGTGCCCGGCTCCATATCCTGATATTCCGGAGCTCCGGATTTCTTATCCGGATGATCGTCTGTACGGTCTTTGCTGATAAAACCGATCAGGCCTGCCCCTGCTTCAGAAGCGGCAGCACTTCCTTTTACCCAGTAGGAGATGGTAGCGCCGCTGAGTGTCTTTCCTTTATAAGGATTTTCAAATTTCAGGGCGCTTGGAGTACCGACCTCCCATCGGATACTGTATTGATCCATTGTCGGGTCCTGCGCCTGCGTAATGAGTGCAGACTGCTCTCCGTCGGCAAACTGCAGCACCTTGCCCAGCATCGGATCCTCCACGATGACCGGAGCCGCACCCATACCGGCCGACTCCAGTCCTTCCAGCCCATTTTCAAAATCAAACCGGAGCAGCTCCTCAGGAGCCGCCTCGGCCTCTACCTCTTCTGTCCCTGTAGCCACGCACATGCCCAGTGCAGA
The DNA here is from genome assembly GCA_947623905.1 of uncultured Lachnospiraceae bacterium. Lineage (GTDB taxonomy): Bacteria > Bacillota > Clostridia > Lachnospirales > Lachnospiraceae > CANQHX01. Next base: position 108 of record CANQHX010000075.1, on the reverse strand, counting down.
GGGCACCGCTAAAATACCTGCAAGCAGCATCGCCGTCACTTTTTTACCTGACATTCCGAACTTCATGGTTTTTCCTCCTTATTTTTTTATCCGTTTTACAAAAAATCC
>CANQHX010000074.1 GCA_947623905.1 uncultured Lachnospiraceae bacterium | reverse complement strand
AGCCGGCTCTCTCTCTGACCGTCCCGCTTATGTACATCATCTGCGCGCCGTCGAAAATATCCGTGGGGTAGCCCGATGCCGTCACCGTTCTGCCGAGAAGGTTCTCGATCCGGTATTGCAGCGGCTTTTCGACCGTGGAATCGCGGTTCAAGATCGCGATGGCGTAGTCCCATTTGTTGTCCTTTTCCGTGTACCAGTTCTCTTTGAGCGCGACAGTCCGGAAGGTGAAGTCCTCCGTAGACAACTCCCCCGTGTAACACCGCTCGAACACGAAATTTTCGGCGAGGTGACCTGTGGTATCTTCCTGCACACAATGGGCCGCCGTCAGGAGCAGGTTGTTTTTCATGAAAATGTTTCCGCTTGCGACGTAGTCCACGCCGTCCAGAGTGAAAAAGAGTTTCCCGCCCGTGATAAACGGCATCTTGCTCATATCCGCCTGCTTGGGATCAGTCGTGGGAGCGGCGTTAGAGCCATCCTGTGGCGGCGCGTCAGATACATCTGCCGTGTTCGCTCCCATATCGGTTCTGTATGCGGAAATCGCCGCCTTCTTACGCTCCGGCGTCCAGTACGCCCGAACATCCTGCGGCGATTTGTCAAGAGTTTGGCGTTGAAATGTGAGAAAATCGCCGTTACCTGTTGATACAACCATTGTGAGCCCTCCTTGGAGTGGGTTTACATTGCTTTTTCGCAAAAAACTTAAGAACTGAATCTGCTGTTGCTTGATTTATTTTACACCAAAGCCTTTGTCAATGTAAATACTATAAATGATTTAACTATACTCATAAGAAAATCTCCTTTATTATCCTTTATTTTAAACACTTCATAATATATTTTAATTGTCAATTTTCCAAATATCCATCATTATCTTTTTTCTTTTCAATAAGATTTTTCTTAAGTGTTTCCAGTGCTTCTTGATTTCTCCTAAGAATTTTTAATTGCCTATATGCCATCTCCTATCTCCTGTGGGGATAATGTTGGTGCTATCAAAAACTCCTTTACCGCATCGGTATGGATCCGGTAATTAATCTTTGAAAGCTCCCTTTTCGCATCCCAACCTATTGCCAATCTATCCGCTTCATCTTTCTTTAATCGCTGATAGTCTTTGATGATATATAGCTTAAATTCTGGTGAAATCCACGATGCAAATTCAAAAGCTATATCCGTATGAGCATAAGTTCCACCATATCGTCCCGCTTTTGAAATAATGCCGACTGCATCTGTCGCCTTTATCCATTGTTGTGGTGTCAGTGTAAAAGCATTATCCCCCGACTCCGCTTTAAACCTATCGAATTCGATAGGTTTAAAATTAGGATTATGAATCTGCTCCCACAAACCCAAGAATGAAATTGTGGAATAGTTACGCATCCAGTTTGCCACCACGATAAAAGCATTGAATTCTTTTAGACATTAAGCTCTATATCATATTATAAGCACTTTTAATGCAAAATCAATCCTCTTGCGTCAATTTTCTCCTATACTTTACAAAGCATTATGTACTCTTCTTCATTTTCAATTGCCACCTCAAAACCCAGCTTCCGATACATATTAACCGCATAATTCGCTTTCTGTACAGATAGAAATGTCTGTTTATATCCTTTATCTTTTAGAAATTGCAGCATTGCCTTCATAAGTGCTGTACCTAACCCTATGTTTCTGTATTTCTCATTGAGCGATATGGCTGAAGATGTGGGTGCTATTCCCGGCAAAACCAGGGTCATCCCACGTATGCGCTGCTCAATCCAAAGCCGCTGAGCGAGAATGAAACCGTAAAGACTGAATCCGAAAATGAGATAATTATATTTTATATAATCACTCGTAAATCTTAAATTTCAGTCCCATGTGATTCACAACTTTTTTGGATAATTCTTCTACTTCTCTCCCAGATATTTCTTTGCATCCTTGATAAAGCTCCATATCATGATGATCATAATGATCCCTATGGGGAATGCACTTATGATGCTCACACTCTGAATATTGCTCATGCTGCTCTCCGAGAACACCAGGGCAATCGGCAGCACGATCAGCAGCAGACACCACAAGAGCGTGATCAGTGTATGCGGTTTTTCGTCCTGCTCCAGTTTCCTATAGCTGTAGCACGCCGCCGTATACGCGATAGAGTCAAAGGACGTGGCATAAAATGCGATCATACATACAAGGGTGAGGATCATGATAAAGGTGGCGCACGGCATGGTATCCATGATGTTCAGGATCAATCCATACAGATCCCCGCTGGCTTCATACTGGGCAATAAAATCTGCTGCACCCGCTGCCTGAAGGCCGAGACTATAGTTGCCAAGGATGATAAAACTCACAATGGTGGAACCTACGCCAAACACATATCCGCCAAGGACCGTCTGTCTGATCGTTCGGCCACGGCTGATGTTTCCGATAAAGAACGGTGCCGCAATGGACCAGACCATCCAGTAAGCCCAGTAATAGATCGTCCAGTCCTGCGGGAAGTTGTTTGTTCTTGCCGGATCGGTGTATGTAGAAAGCTCAACGAAGTTCTGAATCATCTTTCCGAGGCTCTGGAAGCCGTTTTCGATGATGTATCTTCCCTGCCCGCCAATGAGCAGAACAATAATCAGCAGACCGAAGAAGAGGTAAATGCAGAGCTTGGCAAGGAATCCTATTCCCTTGAAGCCATGCATGACGGCATAAGTATATACAGCACAAGTGATCAGCAGGATTATGATCGTCACGGTCGTGCGGCTGATGCTCAGACCGAAGAGCTTCAGAATTATGCTCGCCATGAGAGGAGTCGCAACGGAGAAGGTGGTTGCAGTACCTGCCAAAAGCGCAAACAATGCAAAGAGGTCGATGACTCTGCCTAAAATTCCGTCAGCATGCTTTCCTATTACCGGGTGGCAGGCCACGGAATAGCGCTGTCTGTTGCGCTTGCGGACGTGAAGCATGAATCCGAACGCCACCGCCAGAACAAAGTAAAACGCCCACGGGATGAAGCTCCAATAGAACAACGTAAATACTCCTGCCCATTCGGCAATGCTGCCCATTTCGGTAATGTGCGGATTTGTCGCATACATAATCCATTCCGCAAAGGAGTAGAACAGGATATCCGCTGCGAGGCCGCAGGTGAACATCATGCTGCCCCATGTAAAGAACGAATATTTCGGCTTTTCATTCGGCTCGCCGAGGACGATATCTCCGTATTTCGAAAATGACAAAAAAACCGAAATGACCAGCACACCCAGCCCGATCACAAGGTAATATAATCCAACAGTATCCCCAAAGAAAAACCTCACCTGGCTGATGACCCCATTTGACTGTTCCGGGAAAATAAAGAGCAGGACTGCCAGTCCCACGATCAGGATAAACGGCGCCAGTGTGATCAGCCAGTCGATCCTTCCTTTTTGCATTTTGCTATCCATCTTTTTAACCTCCATTATAAGTACATTCTGTAGCCGCTGTCCAGTTTTACAAGTTCCGAAATGTTGTCTACCTCAACTATATCATCCCTGCGCATCTCTCTAATACCAAGCCGATATTCCTGCGGATAACAAAACATAGGAATGTCGTCCCAATATATCTGCCGGTTTTTCTTTTGTTCAAATTCTATTTCAAGATGCTTTCTTAATCTTTTGCCGTCTTCAGCGTTCCACCTTGATATGCTGTACAACTGCCAGCCATGTGAACCCCCGGTTCTCGAACAACCGGTAACTATTCCGTTTTGAACGCTCATCAGCCATTCTTCTGTATGCTCATCCGTCCACACGGCATTGTATCCCGAAAGTTCAAACTCAGGAGAAAGGATCTCATCGTTATATACTATCTGATCCCCATCAAGGATGACAGCGTCTTCGAGATACTCTCTTGCCATGTAAAGTGATGAGATATTATTGCAGGTTTCATAATACGGATTATCTATAATGGTTATCCCGCTGTACTTGTCCGTTATCTGCTTAAACTGCTCTTTCAGATATCCTACGACTATGTAGATCTCAGATAGTCCGTTACGGTGAAGGCTGTCGATAACGGTGTCGATCATCCTTTTTCCATTGACAGCAACAAGGGGCTTCGGTGTTGTCAAAGTAATCGGGTGAAGACGTTCTCCTTTACCGGCGGCCATGATGATGGCTCTTTTAACCTTGTTCGTCTTCATCACCCGCTTTCTTCATTTCTTCCAGTGCTAATTTATAATAATCTTTTGCATACCTGTACTGCCGCAAGCTGTACTCACCGAATTCCACTCCAAGATGACTCTTGTATTCACACCAGTTTGACCACAGCAGACCACATACTGCGATATAACAGTAAATCTTTGCACGAACAGCAGTCGTACATTCTCCCCCTGCCTCTTCAAAGTATATATTGATCAGCCTGTCCACCTGACGCTTGTTGTAAAGGCTGTAGATGCAGAACATGGCGATATCCACATGGGGATCCTGCATTCCGGCGTATTCCCAGTCGGTCAGCTGCAAGGCTTCGCCATTCGGGGTATCATAAAACAGGAAATTGTCCGGCACCGCATCGATATGCGTCAGACACCAGTCGGTCCTTGTCCGTTCGATATATTCACGCAGTGATAGAACATTCTTTTTTGTACGGCTATAGTCGCGGTACATTGAGGGCTTGCCGTCCCACAGAGATTCATAAAATTCAATCTGCCCGAAGATATCAAATGTATGTGGGACGTTGATCTTCATCCTATGGAAGTCCGAGAGCAGCTTCATGCTCTTTCCTAAATCTCTTACATTATTTGTATCGCATACCCTGACTCCGTCGAGGAATTTTGTGATCTTATATCCGTTCTTCGGATTAATATATACCGGGTCGTCGCAAAGGCCGAGACCGGATAAAGCCCTGAAAACCGCAGCCTCCTGCTCTCGGTCGATCAGTTGGTCTGTGCCTTCGCCGGGAATGCGCATGATATATTTTTCGCCTTTTGCGCTGAACAGAAAGCTTCGGTTTGTCATTCCTTTTTTGAGAACGCTGATCTCGGTAACTTCATCTTCTTTACATTGAAGCGCATTTGCAATCGTTTTGATCGCATCCGACTTTAACTGGTTTGAGTCGGAATCAAGATCGCGGAGCTGCTCATAGGTGTTTATTTCTACGACGTCAGTGCTCTTTACGACTCTTGCACGGACGATCATGCGGTCTTTGGCGTAAAGCGTTTCCTCCCAGAAACAGTCCGCGTTTTTCTCGTTGTCCATCGCTTTGAGTTTCTCACGCACAGCTGACGCTTCCGGCTCCAAAAGATATGTAATACCGATCATTGCGTTCCCGGCGTCCTTCTCTGGAGTAACGGCAAGCTCCATCTTCCTTGTGACCCGCACGCTTGATTCTTCCTCTATAAGCCCGCTCACCATGTACCAGCTGTAAAGCTCCGTCGAGTCAAAAGGATTTCGATCGCACCATATATCGCATGGAACGATATAAGTGTTATGGATGCGGTCGGCAATTAAAGCAAGGGAATGAAGATTATTCTTTACTGCGTATTCCTCATTGACAACCAGTTCTACTCCGTACTCATCTATCAGGTATTCAAAAGATTCTTTCATAAACCCGACAACCACAGTTATGTCTTTTACTCCGACCTCTTTTAACTGCCTGACCAGACGGTCGATCAACTTTTCGCCATTTACTTCCAGCAAAGCCTTTGGGGTGGACAGGTTGATCGGAACCATCCTCATACCAAATCCTGCTGCCAGGATAATGGCGTTGCGGGGCGCCTTTTCCTTTATCTCGGCCCTTGCTTTCTCTGTCAGCTGCGCAGCCTCGTTCAGATAGCCTTTTTCGATTAATGACCGCAAAGACCGATTTACAATACCCAGGCTGTGACCAGAAGTTTCTGCCAAAATGCGCTGATTGACAAACGGTTCTTTCAGCAGTGTTCGCAATATGTTTGATTCCTGTAGATTCATGAACAATTCTCCTTTTATTTTCGTGAACATAGCAATATAAAAATCATAAATAAAGATATGCCAATACACCCTTGTAATTTATGTTTCTTAGATGTATTGTCTGCACACATTTATCGATTGTTCCTAAGACCATCTTTCAAACTGTCAATGTCCACATATTCTCCAAAGTTAATTCTATATTTGCTATGCTGAATTCTGTCTTTTTCAGGTGGAAGAACCATGTAATTTCCATAAAGCATTGTCAGCATTTCATCATATTGTTCAAATCCTGTAAATCTACATACTTCAAAATCATACAGTGCTGCTTTCTCAAACCACTCATTTCGAAAGTGAAATTTGGGATAATCGCTAGTAAAACAATACTCAGTGTTTATATTGTTAAATCTTATTATCAGCTGATTCCTTTTTTTCTTTAATAATGCGATTGGAATTGGAGAAACCAACATTTTTATCATTTTATAACTCACTTTCTTCTCATAAACCGGCCCTCCATAGCCACATTTTACCCAAAGCAGACTCTTTAACATATAGTTTTTCCTAAGAAATTTTTTTCGTTCGGATTCCTTGTCAGGTAGGTTATCATAAGGAAATATATCCACAAAAATTCCTTGATGAACATCTACATTCTTTGAGAAATTCTCAATAATTTCTGTTCCGATTAGCCGAATTTTAGCGAAAGCAAAACAGTATTTGTTTTCTGTCCATTCTGTCTGAAGGAAAAACTTTGATTTGTCCAATTCTTCTGCACATATACTAATGAACTTTTCATAGTCTGCCCTTTTCATTGCAATATCAAAATCATCATCCCATGGTATGAATCCTTTGTGTCTTATTGCGCCAAGTTGAGTCCCACCATCTAAAAAATAATCAATATGATGCTTATTGCATATTCTATCTATTTCTTTTGCAATTAGAAGTAATAATAGCTGAAGTTTACGTTTTTCATCCATAGCAAGTCCTCCAATCATGTTTACTTATCAATTGACTGAACCCGATAAAGTATGTAGATTATTGCAATCCGAAATACTTCTTCAAATCACTCATACACTTTTCTCCTTATAACAGTATCAAAATCATTGTCCCATGGAATGTGGCCATTATGTCTTATTGTGCCAAACAAAGCATCAGAATCTATGTTGTAAGGGTGGAATACTTTAAATAGACACAATCTATTTCATCAACAATAACTAAATACTAACCAACATATCAGACATAGAAACACCGCTTCATTTTTAGATACTTACGGAATTTATACGGATTATTTAACAGTTCCGACACACCCATGGTGCATAATTCCCGGTTTCCAAAATATCAGCAATCCGTTCACAGGCATGTCCATCACCGTAAGGATTGCTGGCATGCGCCATGGCTTCATAGGCATATCGATCTTCCAGCAGTTCCCGGAAAGACCGATAGATGTTTTCTTCATCTGTCCCTACAAGCCGCAGCGTGCCAGCCTCCACCCCTTCCGGCCGCTCCGTCGTATCCCGCATCACCAGAACGGGCTTGCCATAAGACGGGCATTCCTCCTGGATTCCGCCCGAATCGGTCAGGCACAGATGGCACCGGGCTTCAAAATTATGACAGTCTAGCACCCCGATTGGCTCTATGATATGAATCTGCGTGCAATCTCCCAGTTCTTCCTCAGCGGCTTTCCGCACAACGGGATTCATGTGAATCGGATAAATGGCTTTGCATTCGGGATGTTCATTTAACACCCTTCTGATTGCCCTAAACATATGATGCATGGGGGCACCCAGATTCTCTCTCCTATGTGCTGTAATGAAAATCATTTTACTGTCTCCGATCCAATCAAGTTCTGGATGCGAATAATCCACCTTCACTGTATGCTGCATTGCATCGATAACTGTATTCCCGGTAACATAAATTGTCTTGGGATCCTTTCCCTCTTTAAGGAGATGATCTGCTGCCAACTGTGTAGGCGCAAAATTAAACTGCGAAATAATACCGACTGCTTGACGGTTGAATTCTTCCGGATAAGGGCTGTAAAGATTATATGTTCTCAAGCCTGCTTCAACGTGTCCTACGGGAATCTGAAGATAATAACACGCCAATGCTGTTACGAATGTCGTGGAAGTGTCACCATGAACTAATACGACATCCGGATGTTCAATTTCGAGTACGTTTTTAATTCTTTCAAGAATTCCCGTTGTTATGTCGAAAAGGGTTTGTCCTTGCTTCATAATGCTAAGGTCATAATCTGGAATCACGTTGAATACCGTCAGCACCTGATCCAGCATTTGCCGATGTTGCCCTGTGACACATACAACTGCATGCAGGCCCTTTCTTTTTTTAAGTTCATTCACCAAGGGGCACATTTTAATCGCTTCCGGCCGTGTGCCAAAAACCAGCATAACTTTTTTCACTTCTTCCGACCTCCGATCCATCGTACTGCGGACTACTTTTTTTAGATCTATTTCTGTTTCGAGCGCAGCGATGCCAATGTTTTACATATCGTATACTGCCTGTTCATTGCCAGACGAAAGCAAATCCTATCTAAACCTGACAGGAAAAGATCGTCATATCTCGAATCCGAAAGCATCTTCTTTTTTATATCGCTGGAAATCGTCTTATATTCCGCCCTACTGCAACTGAGTGTCAGTTCAAAAAGATAGCTGGCAATTCCATGATGATAATGCGTGAAAAAATCGTTCATGATGGAAGGGGCTGAACAACCACAGGCAATGAGTGCTTCATAAACTCTTTTTCGGACCTGAAGATAGTGATCGATATACTCCTTCTTCATTCTGCGTGACATGCTTCCGCTCGTTCTGCGATACAGATATAGCGGTATATCGATCAAGCCGATTCTGGAAGCATTTTCGATCAGCGGCATCGTCTGCAGCACGTCCTCGCCCATCATTAGCCGGCCGTATTGGGAATAGTCCCTTGTAATATCAACAATGGAGCGCTTGGCGCACTTCATCCATATGTTGTTATACACCGAAGTTTTGAGCATCATTTTAAGCAGACATTCTTTGGTGACAGTTCCGTCGCCGGATTCCATCTGATCCAAACGCACGTCTTTAAGACGATTGCCCTGTTCGTCAACCAAGGAATATCCATAAAGAATCAAATCGCAACCGGAAGCAAGAATTTTCTTGTTTAATTGTTCCAGTAGCGTCGTATCGCAAGCATCATCGGAATCAACGTGGATGAAATAATCTCCCTGTGCATGGCAGATGCCAACACGGCGCGCTGCCAGTAGGCCTTGATTTTTCTTACGAATAAGTACAATCCGTGCATCCTTAGCCCGGTATTCCTCACAGATTTTTCCGCAATTGTCTGTAGAGCCATCGTTCACCAAAATCAATTCAAAATTCGGATAAGTCTGATTCAGGATACTGTCAATACATATCCGAAGATATTTTTCTACGTTATAAATCGGCACAATCACCGAGAACATAATCTGCCCTGCAACCGTTTCTCTTTCCACCATATTTATCACTTTCTATTCATCCGGATTATGCACCGACAGCAGACGTGCCGGTACCCCCCCCCCACGAGGAAAACGGGGTATCTATATCCTTTACCACTACCGCACCTGCGCCTATCACAACATCATGTGTTATGTTGATTCCTCCAAGAACCTTACAATCAACAGAAAGATTCACATTATCTCCTATAACCGGACATTTACCGTGAGCTTGTCCAACAATTACACCCGTTGAGATCTGCGCATTTTTGCCTATCCGAACATCCGGATTAATAATGATATTCTGTCCATGCCAGATATGCAGACCTTCTTCAATAGTATTGACAGGGAGTTCATTTCCCCATTTGTAGCTTTTGTATTTCCAGTAGTATAAAAAGATTTTTGCGCGAACTTTAGTGAAGATATTTCGATCCGCATTATTCACATAGTACTCTGTCTTTCTGAATGCTCTCTGATACTTCCAAATTCTGTCCCCAACCAGTTTGGGATGCCTTTGGCTTATTCCCAGCGCAGCTTTATCCGATGCAAGATACCTTTTTAGATCATTTTTTGATTTGATCATATCAACGCCCTCCTCAAATGAGGCCAATTTTCGTTAGTTCAGCTATTCTTTTTTTACCCCAACAGTTTCTTCATGAACCTGTATATGGATTTCGGATTTCGGCTTTCAGCCTTGGACTTACTATTAAAAATCACCTGAGAAACACCGGTGATGTTATCATTGAACTATTTTTCCCAAAGTCTCCTATACGAAGGTCCGCACATGTCTTATTCAACTTAAATTTGCAGTCAAAACACGAATCTTTAAAAACTTTTTTGATTATGAAAAAACTATAAAATAAATCGTCTTTTGCTGGATTCGTATAATTCCGTCCGTTTACGTCCGTTATAGATATGTAACAATCATACCATGGATGCCTTTTATCTCCCCAGTCCGGATTGCCTTCTTTAATTTCCCAATATCGCTCTGAATATACTTTGAGCCCTAGAAAAAAAGAGTTCCTCCATCGTACGTGCTGAGGTATGATAGATCATGTTTTTTCACAGTCGTATGCTACATCCCACACTTCATAGCTATGATCGATAGCCCATACTGCAATCTCATACACTGCTCCCCGGATGATGCCCAGCTTTTTACCTCTGCCGAATTAGAATACCCCCCCCCCCAAAAAAACCGACTGAACCTCAGTTCTTTTCTCACATTGTTTCTCCTCCCTATAAAGTCAAGCTGTTTATCCTTATTTTTTAAGGATTTTTTTGATAAGTGTCTCAGATGAATAAGCCAAG
>CANQHX010000073.1 GCA_947623905.1 uncultured Lachnospiraceae bacterium | reverse complement strand
TCCGCGCCCTGGACGACCATGATACTTACGGCATGGTGCTGCGGGCCAAGGGCATGGTGGCCGGAGCGGACGGCAAATGGATCTATTTTGATATGGTGCCCGAGGAGACGGAGATCCGGGAGGGCGCTCCCGAATACACCGGGCGGCTGTGCGTCATCGGTTCCCAGCTGAAGGAGGACGCGTTAAAGAAGCTGTTTGGCGTGTGATCAACAGACATACAGGAAAGAAGGGATCATATATGGATATTCCTATTTTTCTCTTTACCGGCTTTCTGGAGAGCGGTAAATCCACATTTATCACAGATACCCTCAATGACCCGGAGTTTTCCCGCGGGCAGAAGATCCTTCTGGTGCTCTGCGAGGAAGGAGAAGTGGAATTTGACGAGGTGGCCCTTGCCCGGAAAAATGTGTTTATTGAACGGGTGGAGGAGGAAACGGACCTGTCGGGGGATCTGCTGAAAAAATGGAACAGCCAGTACCGCCCCAGCCAGGTGATGATCGAGTACAACGGCATGTGGAAGATGGATTCCATCATGGACCTTCCCCTGCCCAAAAAGTGGATGCTTGCCCAGGTGCTCACCACCATCGACGCCACAACCTTCCAGACGTACATCGGCAACATGAAATCCATGGTCATGGAGCATGTGACCTATTCGGACCTGATCGTCATCAACCGGTGCAGACCCGATGAAGACCAGACCATGTACAAGCGCAACATCAAGGCGGTGAACCGCCGGGCGCAGTTTATCTTTGAGGGGAAGGACGGCAATATCCTGGAACCTCAGCCGGAGGAACTGCCCTACGACCTGAGCCGGGACGAGCTGACCATTGAGCCGGAGGATTTTGGCATCTGGTATCTGGACGCCATGGATTATCCGGAAAAATACGATGGCAAGACGGTACATTTTCTCGGAATCGTGTACAAGAACCGGGAACTGCCCAGAGATTCCTTTGTGGCAGGCCGCTTCGCCATGACCTGCTGCGCCGAGGACATTGCCTTTATCGGCATGATCGCCAACTATGAGTTCGCGGATCGGTTAAAGACGAGAGACTGGGTGCAGGTGACGGCAAAAGTACGGAAAAAATACGAGCGGCTGTACCAGGGCGAGGGCGCCGTGCTGGATATCGTGGACATCCGCAGGGGCGAGAAGCCTGCGGGGGATGATCTGGTGTATTTTTCCTGAACGTGTTTTTGGAGAGTGAGCATGTCGGATTTTACGTTTCATAAATTTTTGATCAAATACGCGGAGATCGGCGTAAAGGGAAAGAACAGGCACCTGTTTGAAAGTGCCCTTATGCAGCAGATCAAGTACGCCCTGAAAAAGACGGAGGGTTCGTTTTCCGTGTCCAGGGAGCAGGGACGGATCTTCGTGGACGCGGAGAGCGATTACGACTATGACGGGCTGATAGAGAACCTTCAGAGGGTGTTCGGCATCTCCGGCATCTGTCCGGTGGTACAGGCGCCCATCGGTCCCATAGAGCAGCTGTGCGGCTATGTAACGGACTTTCTGGCACAGGTGTATGAACGCCATGACCAGACGTTTAAGGTACAGACAAGGCGGCCCAAAAAGGATTATCCCATGGACTCCATGGAGGTCAACAGGGAGATCGGCGGCGCGGTGCTGGACGCTTTCCCGGAGATGAAGGTGGACGTCCACAAGCCGGAGATCCTGATCAGCGTGGAGCTGCGGGAGCAGGTGTATATCTACAGCCATGTGATCCCCGGACCCGGAGGCATGCCTGTGGGCACCAACGGAAAGGGCATGCTGCTGTTGTCCGGCGGCATTGACAGTCCCGTGGCCGGATGGATGGTGGCCAAGCGGGGCGTGAAGCTGGACGCGGTGTATTTCCACGCGCCTCCCTACACCAGCGACCGGGCAAAGGAAAAGGTGGTGGAGCTGGCACGCCTTGTATCCAGGTACACGGGCCCCATCTACCTTCATGTGGTAAACTTTACCGACATCCAGCTGGCTATCTATGAGAAATGCCCTCACGACGAGCTGACCATCATCATGCGCCGGTATATGATGCGCATTGCGGAGCATTTTGCCAGAGAGACAGAATGTCTGGGACTCATCACCGGGGAGAGCATCGGACAGGTGGCCAGCCAGACCATGCACAGCCTGGCGGTGACCAATGAGGTGTGCACCATGCCGGTGTTCCGTCCTCTCATCGGCATGGACAAGCAGGAGATCATCGACCTGTCGGAAAAGATCGGCACCTACGAGACGTCCATCCTGCCCTACGAGGACTGCTGCACCATCTTTGTGGCGAAGCATCCCGTGACAAAGCCCAACCTGAACATCATCAAACATTCCGAGACAAAGCTGGACGGCGTCATAGACGATCTGATGAAGGCGGCTGTTGAGAGTACAGAAGTGATCATCGTGAGCGATACGAAATAAAATAGTTTCTTAGTAAATACAGGCGCAGCCCCAACAGTCTGCGGGAACCCGCTCCCAAAGAGTTTCCTCAGACTGTTGGGGCTGCGTCATTTTTTTGTGCCCATTTTTTCTTGACAGCTACAGTCCACTTATCTTGACAGCTACAACTGTATGGTCCAAGGTACATAATAATAGAATTATAAAGCCTAAAAAGGTGCAAAAAAGTATTGAAATAACTTGCGAAATAGTGCAAATTATTATATAAAGATGTTCTCCTATCAAAGCGGGATCAACGCGGCGTCTTTCATTTCAAGCGAAAGGGAAAATACACTGTCCGGCATCTTCTATGAAAATTTTGTGGCGAATGAGCTGATCGCGAAGGGAAACAAGCTGTTCTTCTGGCGCGGCAAAGCATATGCAGAGTTGGAATTTGTTGTGGAATCTGATAACAGACTTTATCCCATCGACGTCAAAAAAGGCAGAGGCGCTAGTGAGATCTTACAAAAAGCACAATATTTTGATTTTTTTGGAAAAATAATTGATGTTCCAATGGTTTTCTTGCGTGCATCTTAAAAAAATGATATGATACCCCGTGAAAAATGAATAAAAAATACGGTTTGAAAAGTTGTAAGCTGAGTAGATGAAAAGGAGATCCGGTTCGAGTCCGGAACAACCGCCATTACTGTATTTGACCAGAAAGAGCGCATCGTGCAGGGCGGAGAATATCCCGTGAGAGGAGATCTGGCCGCGTCTGTATACGCGTCCCTGTCATAAGTCAGAATCCCTGCCGTATTTGTGTGTTGTGATACACCTTTTGGTGAGAAGAGTGCAGCCAGTGATTGCCAGTTTTTGGCAACCGGTTTGTGCTCTTTTTTATTTCACAAAAAGTCTGCCGGGAGGGGAGGGAGCAGATGACTTCAGAGGAAAAACAGTTTTGGGCCATCAAATGTCTGAGAGAGAAAAAACAGGAGCTCGGGCATATTCCGAGGATGAAGGATTTCGGCGAGGCGGACCGGTCCCGCATCAAGGCGTACCTTGGACCGTGGCCCAGAGCGCTGGAGGCCGCCGGACTGAAGAAAGGAAAAATGGAACAGGTCCGGGAGAAGGAGACGGGGCAGGAGCAGAGGTAGATTTGCCCGGAAGAAGCAGATGTATGAAAAGCAGCCAGAAAGAATTAACCAGAAAGAAGTAACCATAAGAAGGAGGAAACCATGAAACAATATCATTTGACAAAACGGCTGACGGCCATGCTGCTGGCGCTGGTGATGGTGTTGGGCATGCTGCCGGTAAACGCCCTGGCAGAAGGTGGACAGACGGCTTTGCAGCAGACGGAAGCCGGCCAGACAGAGGAGACGCAAAAAGGCCATGAACTGGAATTTATCAGGATATCCCAGAAGGATGAGAGCCATGTGGTGGAGCCTGTCACCGGACTGAACGGCGACGGAGAGTTTGATTTTATCCTTACCACTCTGGCGAAAGTGGTATCCGGCAATCCTCTCACCATAGCGGCAAAGGCTGCCGCGGAAGGGGAGAAGGTATGGGCGGTCACTGAGACAAAAAATCCGCTTCTCCACGCCTATCAGATGGATGAGGTTTCGTCGGATACGGCAAATCCTACGGAAATAAAGAATCTTTCCAACGCCGGGAATGCCGATCTGCTGGTCATAGTGGGAAAGGAAGCCCCCACCATTGACAAGACCAATAAACTGAACTGGGTGATAGATTATCACCAGGACGTCAACACGATATACAAGGTGAAGGTCCGCAAGTTCGCCACTGTAGATGACCTGGTGATGACCTGCGGGGATACCAGCGCCAGTGCCTATGGCGCTCAAAGCATACTGCAGCCGGCATTTGATCCCTATACATATGAGTATGAGGCAAATGTGCCGGATACGGCAGCAAAGATCAATTTTTTGATACGGAGCAGCGCTCCCAGAGAATATTATTTCGGTACCCGGGAAGAAGGGATCCTGCTTGGCAAAGACAGCAAAAATTCTTCTACACAGAGCTTTCCTGTGGGACCCGGCACGGAAAACGACTGGGATGAGGATGGAAATCTCATTCTTACCATCTGTACGATGGACGGGGAAGAATACGGCAAGGAGTACAAGATCATCCTTCATAAATATGAAGACTATGTACCAAAGATTGTTGAACAGTCGTCTATGTTTAATTATGTGAAAAGCGGAGAGACCGCCACGCTGTCTGTTAAAGCGGACAATCTTGACCGCGGGACAATGACGTATCAGTGGTACAGTAATACAGAAAACAAAAATGAGGGCGGCACGGCCATTGCAGGGGCTGTGGAGGCAGAATACACCCCGGTGGCAGTGGATCTCTCCCGGTCCATGTTTGACCGGGAAGACTATTATTACTGTGTTGTGACAAATACGGTAAATGATCAGAAATATGAAACGGTGAGCAAGTCAATGTATATTAATACCAGTGCTCCCGATTTTCCCGTGACGCTTAAAACCGTGGATGGCAGTCCCATACCGGAGGACGGATATGAGTTTTACGATGAAGGGGAAAGCATCAGCGGCCCCGCTCTGACTGTGGAGTTTGACGAGACGGCAAGAGGGGGAAACGGTACATGGTCCTATCAGTGGCAGGAGGGCGAGAAGAAGGCAAGCGGCAGTGAGAGTTATAAAAATCTTACGGAAGCAGAAAGGATCTGTACGCTGCCGGTTTATACAGGAGGCAATGAATATACATATCAGTACAGATGCCTTGTGACTTATACGGAGGGGGATCAGAAGGCGAATTTTTACAGCAAGAGCGTACAGGTGAGAAAGTATAATCTGACCCTTCATCCCCAGGTGGAGTTTTCCGCGCAGCCTCAGAGCGCTTCCTATGTACAGGGAGACAGAGATAAGGCTGCCCTCAGCGTGAAAGCGGCTGTGTCCGGCGGGTCAGGCAAAGATGAGATCACCTACCAGTGGCAGGAAAGCACAGACGGTGAAAATTTTCAGGATATAGAAAGCCATATAGAAGAATATAACCATGTGCAGAGCAGTACGTCTTATTTTTCCGCGGACAGAGAAAGCTTTTATCTCAGCGAGGACATGAACCGGGATGCGTACTACCGCTGCAAGGTAGTCTGTACGTCCACAAACATGAAAGGGGATACCTTTGTAAGCGAGCCGGTATATTCGGATATCGCCCATATTACTTACACACCGGCTTTTGACGATCTGACCGGCGCCGGTACCGAGGATGATCCCTATCTGATCGGTTCCCTGGCTGATCTGGAAAAAGTGCGGGACAAGGTAAACGAGGACGGGATCAGTTTTCTCAACGTATTTTTCAGGCTTACGGCGGATATTGCTCTGCCCGGAGACTGGAAATCCATTGGCAGTTCCTCCTCTAACAGATTCAGCGGTACGCTGGACGGCAAAAAAGAAAACGGCGGGAATCATCTGATCACAGTGGCGGAGAACGGTCTTCCCCTGTTTGGATTTGTAGGCGGTGCTCAGTTTCAGAACTTTGATATTTACGGGAAAAGGATCAATGGTTACGGTCTGGTCAATTTTTATGGTATAAGCCGGGGAGACGCCTATGAAGCTGTCATTGACAATGTGAATCTGAAAAGCGGAACCCAGACCCTTTGCGCGGGATATATCGGCGGGTATGCTTCCGGTGTGGACGATGTGATCATCCGGAACTGCACGGTAGAGGAAGGGGTTGTCATCGGTTACGACAGACAGCAGACTTCCATCGGCTCTTTTGCAGGAGACATCAATGGTTTCATTGAAAACTGCAGGAGTTATGCCCATGTATACGGGGACAGCGCTGTGGGCGGTCTTGTGGGCAGAAAAGATCAGTCCATGGGATACTGCACGGTTGTCAATTCAGATTTTTACGGTACAGTAGAGGCCACCGGTGAATATGTGGGCGGTATCGTTGGATCCGGCTATTATAGTGCCAGTGCGCCCAGTACGCCCTGTGTAGTGATCAAAAACTGCGGGGTTTACGGTACAGTAAAAGGAAAGGACCGTGTAGGCGGCATTTTTGGCGGAGAACCTGTATGCACACAGTGCTGGTCAAATGGTGCCGGATACATTCAGGACAATTATTTCGGCGGAAAAGTAGAGTCCGACGGCGCATATGTGGGCGGCATCATCGGCTATATGGAATCCCTGGACGTTTACAACGTAATTGAGAACAATTATTTTAACGCTGACTGTGGCACGGAAAAAGGCATCGGAGGCGTTGCCAAGGTGGATACAGACTGTGAAACGGCGGACAGATCCGATGAAACCGTTTCCTACACCAATTCCAAAAGCTATCACAGGAGCGACGATCCGCTGGGAGCGGATAGGGGCAAGCTGACAAAGTCCTGCACTGCCGGGGAGCTTGCCGATGGCAGCGCTGCGGCAGCCCTCAACAAAGGCCCCGCTCATTTTAACAACTGGATGCCGGATCAGAGCGGACGGCCTGTGCACAGTGATAAAAAGGTGGCGTATAAGCTGACCATCAGGGATATCAGAGGCAGCGGACATCATTGTTATCAGGGAGATGACATTGATCTTTCCGGCATCAGATATATAGTCAGTTACACAGATGGCACCACAGAGGAGATAGACGGCTCGCTCCTTACCATTACCGGTTATGACAGCAGCAAAACAGGCAGTCAGTCTGTTACCCTGTCCTACGGAGCGGCTTCCCTGAGACTGACAGTGAACGTTCAGAAGCGGAACGTGCCGGACATCAAAGTGACCTTCTCCCTCCTCGGTGATACGGATCACGGAGAGAAAGGATCGGACGTCCATACCCTGAAACAGGGCAACCTGACAGAGTGGATCGCTCCCAGGGAATATACCGTATCCGGCAACGCCACGGTACTGGATGTGTTCACAAAGGCCCTCGGGGAAAATAAGATGACTTTCACAAATCCCACCGGCAATTATATTGAATCCATCACGTATAAGGATACTACGCTGGAGGAATTTACCAACGGAAAGAAATCCGGCTGGATGTATACCATTAATGGCGTGCACACTGATCTCGGCGTGTCGGAGCAGTATCTGAAGGACGGGGACGTGATCGTGTTCCACTATACAGACGATTACACAAAGGAATCGTCTATCGGCGGCGAGGTGCTGTACGGTGACGCGGACGGGGATAGTAAGATAACGGTGTTGGACGCTCTGACGGTCCTGAAGTATGTTGTAGGGACCCAAAAACTGGACGACAGACAGATCCGGTGCGCCGATGTAAACGGAGACGGCGATGTCGATGTGACAGACGCCCTGCAGATCATCAAAAAGGTAGCAGGCAGCCTGAAGGTTTTCCCCGTAGAAGAAGCAGTCTGATAAAAGGCATATTACAGGAGGAGCAGAATGAAAAGAAAAATGAATCGGATACTTGCCGGATTGCTTGCAGTGCTCATGGTCATGACCATGCTGCCTTTTCATGCCTTTGCTGCGGCAAAAAACAGCAATCGGACAATTTCCGCTGAAGCGGCAGCTGACAGCATTCAAAAAGAAACAAAACTGAATGAAGTTTACAAAAAAACAGGCGAAAACTTGATCGCTCTGGCAAGGCAGTACGGTCTGATCGTATCCTCTACCGGCGGCGAGTGGGCGGTGCTGGGCCTTTCCCGGGCAGGCATCTTCGCCGACGACGTGGCCGACGCTTATTACGCGGAGGTGGAGCGCACATTAAAAGAAAACGGTTCCGCGCAGCTGCACAGCCGCAAGGCCACGGAGAATGAACGGGTGATTCTTGCCCTTACTTCTATGGGGAAAAATGTGACCGATGTAGCGGGCTACAACCTTCTGGAGCCCCTGGCGGACTATGACTATGTAGAGTGGCAGGGCATTAACAGCGTGATCTTTGCCCTGCTGGCATTTGACTCTCATAATTATGAGATTCCCACAGTGGAGGAAGGCAAGAACCAACTGACCAGGGAAAAGCTTATCGATTATCTTTTGACTGCTCAGTTTGAGGACGGCGGATGGAGCCTCAGCGGCTTTTCTTCCAACGATTCAGACATCACGGCCATGGCCATCCAGTCCCTTGCCCCTTACTATGAGAAGAACGAGCGGGTAAAGGCGGCAGTAGACAAGGGCCTGGAATGGCTGGAGAACAACCAGCGGGAGGATGGCGGCTATATGTCCGCCTGGGGCGAGAACAATTCCGAGTCGGTGGCGCAGGTCATTGTGGCGCTGACGGCCCTTGGCATCGATCCCGCAAAGGACGACCGGTTTATCAAAGGCGGCAACAACCTCATTGACGTGCTGCTCTCCTTCGCCACGGAGACGGGATTTAAGCATACCTTGGATGGTACCGGCAACAGCGGCATGTCCACAGAGCAGGGGTATTACGCGCTTGTTGCTTATGAGCGGTTCCTTGCGGGCCAGACAAGCCTGTACGACATGAGCGACGTAACGCTGGACATTCCAGAATCGTCTGTTGTATATGATTTGGATGAAGTATACGCAAGGACAGGCGCGAACCTGATCGCTCTGGCAAGGCAGTACGGTCTGATCGTATCCTCCACCGGCGGCGAGTGGGCGGTGCTGGGCCTTTCCCGGGCGGGCATCTTCCCCGACGACGTGGCGGATGCCTATTATAAGGAGGTAGAGCGCACATTAACGGAGAACGGTTCCGCGCAGCTGCACAGCCGCAAGGCCACGGAGAATGAACGGGTGATCCTTGCGCTCACCGCTATGGGCAAGGACGTAACCAATGTGGCAGGCTACAACCTGCTGGAGCCTCTGGCAGACTATGATTATGTGGAGTGGCAGGGCATCAACAGCGTGATCTTCGCCCTGTTCGCCTTCGATTCTTACAATTATGAGATTCCCACAGTGGAGGAAGGCAAGACCCAGCTGACCAGAGAGAAGCTCATCGACTACCTGCTGGAGAGCCAGTTTGAGGACGGCGGCTGGAGCTTGAGCGGTTTTTCCTCCAACGATTCGGACATTACCGCCATGACCATTCAGGCTTTGGCTCCCTACTACGAGAAGGATGAGCGGGTAAAGGCGGCAGTAGACAAGGGCCTGGAATGGCTGGAGAACAACCAGCGGGAGGACGGCGGCTTTATGTCCGCCTGGGGCGAGAACAATTCCGAATCGGTGGCGCAGGTGATCGTAGCGCTGACGGCCCTTGGCATTGACCCCGCAAAGGATGAGAGATTTATCAAGGGCGGCAATAACCTCATTGACGTGCTGCTCTCCTTTGCCACAGAGACGGGATTTAAGCATACCATGGACGGCACCGGAGATAACGGCATGTCCACGGAGCAGGGATATTACGCGCTTGTTGCTTATGAGCGGTTCCTTGCGGGCCAGACAAGTTTGTATGATATGCGGGATGTGGATATTCCGGGTATGCCGGAGCCCACGGCCAGCCCGGAGCCTACAAAGAGTCCGGAGCCTACGGCCACTCCGGAGCCTACAGCCAGCCCTGAGCCTACAAAGAGCCCGGAACCCACGGCCACTCCGGAACCCACAAAGAGTCCGGAGCCTACGGCCACTCCTGAGCCCACAAACAGTCCGGAACCCACGGCCACCCCGGAGCCTACAGCCAGCCCTGAGCCTACAAAGAGCCCGGAACCCACGGCCAGCCCGGAGCCTACAGCCAGCCCTGAGCATACAAAGAGTCCGGAGCCCACGGCCACTCCGGAGCCTACAGCCAGCCCTGAGCCTACAAAGAGTCCGGAACCCACGGCCACTCCGGAACCTACAAAGAGCCCGGAGCCCACGGCAACTCCTGAGCCCACAAAGAGTCCTGAGCCTACAAAGAGTCCGGAGCCTACCGCCACCCCGGAACCTACAAACAGCCCGGAGCCCATCCTTTACGGCGATACAAACCAGAATGGGAAAGTAGACGTGCAGGATGCCCTGAATGTGCTGCGCGATGTGGTAGGCGTTCAGAAGCTGAACAGCAGTCAGCTGAAGGCGGGGGATGTAGACGGCGATGGAAGGATCATGGTAAAGGACGCTCTTCTCATTCTGAAAATGGTTGTGGGAACCGTTGCCATTTTTCCTGTGGAAGTAGATAACGTCTCGAAAAATGTAGGAAACAACCTGATCGCTCTGGCAAGGCAGTACGGTCTGATCGTATCTTCCACCGGCGGCGAGTGGGCGGTGCTGGGACTTTCACGGTCAGGGGTCTTCCCTGACGACGTGGCGGACGCCTACTATGCGGAAGTGGAGCGCACATTAACGGAAAACGGCTCCGCGCAGCTCCACAGCCGCAAGGCTACGGAAAATGAGCGGGTGATCCTTGCCCTTACCGCTATGGGCAAGGACGTAACCAATGTGGCAGGCTATAACCTGTTGGAGCCTCTGGCAGACTATGACTTTG
>CANQHX010000072.1 GCA_947623905.1 uncultured Lachnospiraceae bacterium | reverse complement strand
TGGACACAATGTTCCAGCAAAAAATTTTCTATTTCATCGAAGGACGGGAAGTAGTGGACGCTGGCGCCCAGGGCTTCCAGCTCGTTTTTCAGATCCTCCGACGTGATTCCGATGGTATTTTTCTCCCTGGCCGCGTAGATGTCCGCCAGCACCACCTCGTCCGCCGCGGACAGAGCCTTCGCGAAGTCCTTCAGGAACGCATTGGTGCGGGTGTAGGTGTGAGGCTGGAACACCACCCACATTTTGCTGTGGGGATATTTCTTCGCGGTGCGCAGGGTAGCGGCGATCTCCGTGGGGTGATGGGCGTAGTCGTCCATGATGGTCACCCCGCCCACCTGGCCTTTGATGTCAAAACGGCGGGCCGCATTGGTAAAGCCTGCCAGGGCGTTTTTGATGATGTCCATGGAAATGCCCATGTCCAGCGCCGCGGCGATGACGGCCAGGGAGTTGGACACATTGTGCTCTCCGGCCACCCCGAGGGTGATGGTGTCGGCCTTTTCCCCGTGGATATACAGATCGTAGGTGCCCCGCACTTTTTCATCATATGTTATATTCCGGGCGGTATAATCCGCGCCGTCTCCGGTATCATAAGTAATAACACGGCAGGGCAGGTCTTTCAGAAATTCGTCCAGACGGTCGATGGAGCCGTTGATCACCAGGAGGCCGTCTTCCGGCACCAGAGCGGCGAACCTGTGGAAGGAATGGCGGATATCCTCGATATCCTTGAAGAAATCCATGTGGTCTTCTTCAATGTTCAGGATTACCGCGGTAGTAGGGAAGAAATCAAGGAAACTGTTGGTGTACTCACAGGCTTCTGTGAGAAATGTGTCGGACCTGCCTACCCGCAGGTTGCCGTTCAGCACAGGCACGATGCCTCCCACGGAAACGGTGGGATCCGTGTCCGCGTCCATGAGGATCTGGGCCATCATGGAGGTGGTGGTAGTCTTGCCGTGGGTGCCGGCTACGGCGATGGACTGTTTGTGGTTGGCCATCATCTGTCCCAGCAGCTCCGAGCGGCGGATCATGGGGATGCCCTTTTCCCTGGCGGCCGCAAATTCCGGGTTCGTCTCGGAGATGGCGGCGGTGTACACTACCAGCTGTATATCGTCGGTGATATTTTCGGCCCGCTGGCCGATCTGTATGGAAGCTCCCAGAGATCCCAGCCTGTCGGTAAGCTCGGACTTTCTGGAGTCAGAGCCGGAAACGGGAAAGCCCCGGTCCAGCAGGATCTCCGCCAGCCCGCTCATGCTGATGCCGCCGATACCGATAAAGTGGATGTGAATGGGAGATGAAAAATCTACGTGATACATAATCGTCTGTCCTTCCCTTCTCAAACTATTATACAGTATAGCATACTTTTTCAGAATGCCAATAGAGAAAAAACAAAAACTGCCAAAAAAAGCGCGCAGTTCAGTCACAATATGTGAATTGCCGGACAAAAAATTGTGAAAAAGTCATAAATTGTTATGGAGGGACGAATTTTTTTTGTAAAATATGTTCACTATTTCGATTTAATGTGTTATAATCATGGCACTAATAAATACAGCAAGAGGTGATAGTGTGATTAAAAAGGAAATGATTGCCATGCTGCTGGCCGGAGGACAGGGCAGCAGACTTGGCGTGCTGACATCTAAGGTGGCGAAGCCTGCTGTAGCATTCGGGGGAAAATACCGCATCATCGATTTCCCTCTCAGTAACTGCATCAATTCGGGAATAGACACCGTAGGTGTCCTGACCCAGTACCAGCCTCTGCGGCTGAACACTCATATCGGCATCGGTATCCCCTGGGATCTTGACCGCAATGTAGGCGGCGTGAGCGTCCTTCCTCCTTACGAGAAGAGCGAGAACAGCGAGTGGTATACCGGTACCGCCAATGCCATTTATCAGAACCTTGATTATATGGAGACTTATAATCCCGACTATGTTTTGATTTTGTCCGGTGATCATATTTATAAGATGGATTACGAAGTGATGCTGGATTTCCACAAGGAAAACAACGCAGACGTGACCATCGCAGTTATGCCCGTACCTATTGAAGAAGCAAGCCGGTTCGGTATCATGGTGACGGATGAGGACCACCGCATCAAGGAGTTTGAGGAGAAACCGGAGAAGCCCAGCAGCAATCTGGCTTCCATGGGTATCTACATTTTCTCCTGGCCGGTGCTGAAGGAGGCGCTGGTGACGTTGTCCGAGCAGCCCGGATGTGATTTCGGTATGCACATCATTCCGTACTGTCACGAGCAGGGCAAGCGTCTGTTTGCCTATGAGTACAACGGATACTGGAAGGACGTGGGTACCCTGGGCTCCTACTGGGAAGCCAACATGGAACTGATCGACATCATTCCCGAGTTCAATCTGTACGAGGAATTCTGGAAGATCTACACCAACGCCGGCTCCATCGCCCCTCAGTACATATCTGAGGATTCTCATGTGGAGAAGAGCATCATCGGCGAATCCAGCGAGATCTGCGGCAAGGTGTACAGCTCCGTTATCGGGGCGGACGTGAAGATCGGCAAGGGCTCCGTAGTGAAGGAATCCATCATCATGCAGGGCGCTGAGATCGGCGAAGGCTGCGTCATCGAGAAAGCGATCATTGCCGAGGGCACGAAGATCGGCAGGAATGTTACTATCGGAAAGGGCGAATTCAAGCCCAGCAAGCTGAACGCAAAAGTATACGCCTTTGACCTGGCCACTATAGGTGAGAATTCTGTCATTCCTGACAATGTTACCATAGGAAAGAACACCGCCATCACAGGCGAGACCGTACCGGAGGATTATCCTGACGGCAGACTGGAAAGCGGAGACTACATCGTAAAGGCAGGTGACAGAGAATGAGAGCAATCGGCATAATTTTAGCAGGCGGCAACGGTTCCAAGATGCAGGAACTCGGCAAGAGACGGGCCATTGCGGCAATGCCCATCGCAGGAAGCTACAGAGCCATTGACTTTGCCCTGAGCAACATGTCCAATTCCCGCATCCAGAAGGTGGCTGTGATCACCCAGTATAATACCCGTTCCTTAAACGAGCATTTAAGTTCCTCCAAATGGTGGGACTTCGGAAGAAAGCAGGGCGGCCTGTACGTGTTCACGCCTACCATTACGGCAGATAACAGCAACTGGTTCCTGGGGACGGCGGATTCCATGTATCAGAATATCAATTTTCTGAAGGAAAGCCATGAGCCCTATGTGGTCATCGCCTCCGGCGAGGGGGTATACCGGCTCAATTATAATAAAGTGCTGGAATACCATATCGAAAAGAAAGCGGACATCACAGTAGTATGTCATGATCTTCCGGCAGGAGAGGATGCCACCCGGTTTGGTGTGATCAAGATGAATGAAGAATCCCGGATCGTGGAGTTTGAGGAGAAGCCTGTTGTGGCGGATTCCACCACGGTTTCCACGGGCGTTTACATTATCCGTCGCCGTCTGCTCATCGAGCTTCTTGAAAAGTGTGCCCAGGAAGGCCGCAATGATTTTGTCAGCGGCGTTCTGGTACGCTATAAGAACATCAAGCAGATATATGGCTACAAGATGAAGTCATATTGGAACAACATTGCCACGGTAGAATCCTACTATCGTACCAACATGGATTTCTTAAAGAGTGATGTGCGCTCCTACTTTTTCACCGGGTATCCGGGCGTTTACTCCAAAGTGGACGACCTTCCCCCCGCAAAATATAATGTGGGCTCCAAGGTAAAGAACAGCCTCATATCCAGTGGATGTATTATCAATGGTACAGTGGAGAACTCTCTGTTATTTAAGAAGGTATTTGTGGGAAGCAACTGTATCATCCGTAATTCCATCATACTCAATGATGTGTACATTGGGGATAATACTGTCATTGAGAATTGTATTGTGGAAAGCCGCGACACCATACGTGCGAATTCTTACTACTGTGGAGAAAAAGATAAGATAAAAGTCGTAGTAGAGAATAACAACAGGTATGTGATGTAGTTATGGCATATCTGAACAGAAATGAGGGAATACTGTGCAGATAACTGATGTGCGAGTCAGAAAAGTTACAGCGGAAGGCCGCATGAAAGCAGTGGTCTCTGTAACCTTTGACAATGAATTTGTCGTACATGACATTAAGGTAATTGAAAGTGATAAAGGACTTTTTATTGCCATGCCCAGCCGGAAATCTTCCGACGGGGAATACCGGGATATCGCCCATCCCATTAACGCCCAGACGCGTGAAAAGATGCAGGACGTTATCCTGGAGGCTTATGAAAAGGCGCTGCAGGAAGAAACTGCTGCAGCGGAGTAGACGCCGCTTTTAGTGGAAGGTCTTATAGGGTGTAACAAGACGGGCTGTCAGGAGCGATCCCGACAGCCTGTCTTGCTGTCTGTACGAAAGAAAGGATCATCAGTCTGTGGACAATGGAAGGGATACAATATTTCAGGACCACAAAAGGGACGAGGCAGCGCCTAAAAAGGTGTATGTCAGCGTAGACCATGAGCATGGCAGGCTGTACAAGCTGCTTATGGAGGAGGAGTTCGTGAACCGGCTGCCGTATCAGATCCAGTTTTCACCGGATTATGAAAACTGTTCTTCGCAAGCGGAACGGGAAAAACTGGTGAAGCAGATGCGGGAATCCGTTAAGGAGACGGACCTGTTCCTTGTCATATGCGCCTACGACTGCAACCGGGTCATGCCCCACTGCAGCTCCTTTGGGGAGAAGAACTGGCAGAATCTGGAGGTGGCGGAAGCCGGGAAGCATGACTTGCCGATGATACTGGTCAGGACCCAACAGACCAGAGAAATTCTGGAACAGCTGGAGGGAATGGTATATCTGGAAACACGGAAGTTTGATCCCCACAGTATCGGCGGGATGCTGGCAGACGCCGTGCGCTACTGGAAGCTGTAAAAAAGCAGATGCCGGGGCAGAGCCCGCCTGTCTCTTTCCGGTTACTTTCCCTTAAATTGTTGACAAGATATAAAGGGAATGGTATAGTATTGGTAGTTTCATAGAAGATAGAGGTTGCGTCTTTTATCAGTACTCCGGCAGATGTGGCAGACACAGTGGAAGCCGGCGGAAAGGATGAGACGCCGAAGGAGGCTGCTTTCTGCGGGCTGTCTTCTGGGTACAGGGTTAACAGCTCTGTAACTGTCATGCAGGATCGATCCGGCATGGGGCGCTATCGAAAGGGTTTTGCAGCAGGACACAATTCTTTTGGGAGCGGCTCACAGGTGAGTGGCTCTTATTTTTTTCAGAATGGAGGGTACATATGTCTATTTTTACAGGCGCAGGCGTAGCCATCGTTACGCCCATGAAGGAAGATCTGTCCATCAACTTTGACAAGCTGGGGGAACTGATCGATTATCAGATCGACAATGGCACGGACGCTATTATCATCTGCGGCACTACAGGAGAGTCCGCCACTATGACCCATGAGGAGCATCTGGAGTGCATCCGGTACGCTATTGACCGGGTACATAAACGGGTGCCGGTAGTGGCAGGCACCGGGTCCAACTGTACGGATACTGCCATTTATCTGTCAAAGGAGGCGCAGAAGTACGGCGCGGACGCGCTGCTCCTCGTAAGCCCTTACTACAACAAGGCTACCCAGAATGGCCTGGTGGCTCACTACGGCGCCGTAGCAAAGGTGACGGATCTGCCCATGATCATCTACAATGTGCCCAGCCGCACCGGCTGCAACGTGCTGCCCGCCACCCTGGCAAAGATGTTCAAAGAGTATGACAATATCGTGGCGGTCAAAGAGGCCAGCGGCAATATCACTCAGGTGGCTCAGATCATGCAGATGACCAACGGCGACATGGACGTGTATTCCGGCAATGACGACCAGATCGTTCCCGTCATGTCACTGGGCGGCAAAGGCGTGATCTCCGTGCTGTCCAACGTGGCGCCCAGGCAGACCCATGAGATCGCCGCGTCTTACCTGGCAGGGGATGTGAAGAAGAGCTGCCAGCTGCAGCTGGACGCTATGCCCCTCATCGCAAAACTGTTCTGCGAGGTCAACCCGATCCCCGTAAAAGCCGCCATGAACATGATGGGCTTTGAAGTGGGTTCCCTCCGTCCGCCTCTCACCGACCTGGAGAAGGCCAACGAGGAAGGACTGCGCAGGGCCCTTGCCGATTACGGCCTGCTGTGACAGGACATCGCTGGAAAAGGTTTTTGTGGAAATGAGGAATAACGATATGATCAGAGTAATTATGCATGGCTGCAACGGCAGGATGGGCCGCGTGATCACGGATATGATCCAAAAGGAAGAACAGATGGAGATCGTGGCGGGGGTAGACCCTTTTGACGGCGTGGCCAATGACTACCCGGTGTTCCCCTCTGTGGAACAGTGCGATGTGGAGGCGGATGTGATCATCGACTTCGCGTCCGCAAAGGCGGTAGACGGACTGCTGGACTACAGCGCCCAAAAGCATATACCGGTGGTGCTGTGTACCACGGGACTTGACGAAGGCCAGCTGAAGAAGGTGCGCGGCACATCGGAAAAAGTGGCGGTGCTCCGGTCCGCCAACATGTCCCTGGGCATCAACACCCTTATGGATGTGCTGCAAAAGATCTCTCCCCTGCTTGCGGAGGCGGGTTTTGATATCGAGATCGTAGAGCGGCACCACAACCAGAAGCTGGACGCCCCCAGCGGGACGGCCATTGCCCTGGCGGATTCCATCAACAGCGCTGTGGATGAACCCTACACCTATGTGTACGACCGCAGCCAGGTGCGCCAGAAGCGGGAGAAAAAGGAGCTTGGCATATCTGCCGTCCGGGGCGGCACCATCGTGGGGGACCACGAGGTGATCTTTGCCGGGACGGATGAGGTCATTGAGCTGAAGCACCGGGCATATTCCCGGGCGGTGTTTGCCAAAGGCGCTGTCCAGGCGGCCAAGTTCCTGGCGGGAAAAGGACCGGGACTGTACACCATGGGCGATGTGATACGGGAAGGATAGAAGCATGAAATTTACAAAAATGCAGGGCTGCGGCAATGATTATGTGTATGTAAACGGATTCACGGAAAAGATAGACGATCCGTCGGCGGCAGCCGTCAGGGTCAGCGACCGGCATTTCGGCATCGGCGGCGACGGGCTGATCCTCATCAATCCGTCCGATGTGGCGGATTTTGAGATGGTCATGTACAATGCCGACGGCTCCAGAGGGGAGATGTGCGGCAACGGCATCCGCTGTGTGGCCAAGTATGTGTACGATCATGGCCTTACGGACAAGACCAGCATTTCCGTGGAGACGCTGGGCGGCATCAAGCACCTGGAGCTTACCGTTAAGGACGGCAAGGTGGAAAAGGTGCGGGTGAACATGGGGGAACCCATCCTGGAATGTGAGAAGATCCCCGTGAAAGCGGATACAGAGACAGCCATCGATACTCCCATTGAAGTGGACGGCACAGAGTACAGGATGACCTGCGTCAGCATGGGCAATCCCCACGCCGTAGTGTATGTGGACGATGTGGCACATTTTGATCTGGAGCACATCGGCCCCCGGTTTGAGCACCATGAGCGTTTCCCCGCCAGGGTCAACACGGAGTTTGTCAGAGTGACGGACCGCCATAATATTGACATGCGTGTCTGGGAGCGGGGCAGCGGCGAGACGTGGGCCTGCGGCACCGGCGCCTGCGCCACGGCGGTGGCGTCCATTTTAAACGGGCTGACAGACCATGATGTGACCATTCATCTGCGGGGCGGCGATCTGGAGATCAGCTGGGACCCCGACGGGGAAGACAAAAGCGTGTATATGACCGGCCCTGCCGCGGCAGTGTTTGACGGGGAGATCGCGCTGTAAAAAATTATGGAGGACAAATAACCATGTTTCATGTAAATGAGAATTATCTGAAGCTGCCCGGCAGCTATCTGTTCAGCACCATCGGAAGAAAGGTGCGGGAATTTCAGGAGGCAAATCCCGACAAGACGGTGATCCGTCTGGGCATCGGCGATGTGACCCAGCCTCTGGCGCCTGCCATCATCCAGGCGCTCCACGATGCGGTGGACGAGATGGGGAAGGCAGAGACATTCCACGGCTATGCGCCCGATCTGGGCTACGAATTTTTGAGAAACGCCATTGTGGAAGGAGATTACAGGGCCCGCGGCGTGGAAGTGTACGCGGACGAGATCTTTGTCAGCGACGGCGCGAAGATCGACAGCAGCAACATCCAGGAGATCTTTGCCCCGGAGAGCCGCATCGCCGTGTGCGATCCCGTGTATCCGGTATATGTGGATTCCAACGTGATGGCAGGCCGTACCGGGGACTATGACGCGGAGACAGGCACCTGGAGCAATGTGATCTACATGCCCTGCACAAAGGAAAATAACTTTGTGCCCCAGCTGCCGGAGGAGACGCCGGATCTGATCTACATCTGTTCCCCCAATAATCCCATCGGCTCCGCCATGACAAAGGACCAGCTGCAGGTCTGGGTGGATTATGCCAACGAAAAGGGGGCGGTGATCCTTTTTGACGCTGCCTACGAAGCATATATTTCCGAGGACAATGTGCCTCACACCATCTATGAGTGCGAAGGGGCAAGGACCTGCGCCATCGAGCTGAAGAGCTTTTCCAAGAACGCGGGCTTTACCGGCGTGCGTCTTGGCTACACCGTAGTGCCCAAGGACTTAAAGGACGGGGACGTGATGCTCAATTCTCTGTGGGCCCGCCGTCACGGCACCAAGTACAACGGCGCTCCCTATATCGTTCAGAAGGCCGGCGCGGCTGTGTATACGCCCGAGGGAAAGGAACAGCTGAAGAAGCAGGTGGCCTATTATATGGAAAATGCCCGTGTCATCAAGGAAGGCTTAAAAGAAGCTGGCTATGAGGTGTTCGGCGGCGTCAATGCCCCTTATATCTGGCTGAAGGTGCCCGAGGGCATGACTTCCTGGCAGTTCTTTGACTATCTGCTGGAGACCGCCAACGTAGTAGGAACGCCCGGCTCCGGCTTTGGCCCCAGCGGTGAAGGCTACTTCCGCCTGACCGCCTTCGGCACCCATGAAAATACGGCGGCCGCCATGGAGCGGATCAAGGCGCTGAAGAAGTAAGGTTATCCGTGGCAGGAAAAAACCGCGCCCTTGCGCATATTTTTTCGGAAGCTGCGTAAAATGGATACCGCAGAAACTTATTTCGCCGTGCGGATTTTTGGCGCGCAGACAGAAAAAAATTTTTCAGTGGGGGTTGCCAATGATTTCGTACTGTGCTATGATAAAGGGCGAAATAGGGGTGAAACGCCCCGCTGAATAGAACAAAGGCAGAGAAGGAGACTCTGTAAGTGAAACTTGACAGGAATTCGGCGTCACCGACTGAGAGCGCTGATGGAGGGAAGCTTACAACAGGGAACACTCCGGAGCTGACCGCCTGAACCGACAGTAGGGCGGTACGTGATACGCGTTAAGTATAAAAGAGCGGCATACAAAGGCGTATGCAATGCGGGTGGTACCGCGGGTTGTACATTACACCTCGTCCCGGAATATTCCGGGACGGGGTTTTTTTGTGCCCGCCGGCAATTTCAGAGAAGAAAGGACGTTTTGACCATGAGCAATCAGTACAGAGATGTGACGCTGGACCATGTGAGTAAGGAGGACATCGGAAGGACCCTCCGGGTGGCCGGATGGGTGGAGAATATCCGTGACCACGGCGGCGTCTCCTTTATCGATCTGCGGGATATGTACGCGGTGATGCAGGTGGTGATCCGGGACGGCGCGCTGCTGGAGGGCATCCGCAAGGAGCAGGCCGTATCCGTGGAGGGCCTTATTGAAAAGCGGGATGAGGAGACGTACAATCCCAAGATCCCCACAGGTACCATCGAGCTGGAGGCAAAGGAGATCACCGTGCTGGGAGAGGTGTATAAGCAGCTTCCCTTTGAGATCATTACAAGTAAGGAAGTCCGGGAGGACGTGCGCCTGAAATACCGCTATCTGGACCTGCGGAACAAAAAGGTAAAGGACAATATCATTTTCCGCTCCCAGGTCATCGCGTTTTTGCGGCAGAAAATGACGGAGATGGGATTCCTGGAGATCCAGACGCCCATTCTGTGCGCTTCTTCTCCTGAGGGGGCCAGAGACTATGTGGTGCCCTCCAGAAAATTTAAGGGGAAATTTTACGCGCTGCCCCAGGCGCCCCAGCAGTACAAGCAGCTGCTCATGGTGTCGGGCTTTGACAGATATTTTCAGATCGCGCCCTGTTTCCGGGACGAGGACGCCCGGGCGGACCGTTCCCCCGGCGAGTTTTACCAGGTGGATTTTGAGATGAGCTTCGCTACCCAGGAGGATGTGTTCAAGGTGGGAGAGGAAGTGCTGGCTGCCACCTTTGAGAAATTCGCTCCGGAGGGCGCCGTGGTGACAAAGGCGCCTTTCCCCATCATCAGCTATAAACAGGCCATGCTGGAGTTCGGCACCGACAAGCCGGATCTGCGCAATCCTCTGCGGATCATGGATCTGACAGACTTTTTCCAGAAGTGTACGTTTAAACCCTTTATCGGCAGGACGGTGCGGGCCATCCGGGTTCACGCGGAAATGTCCAAGGGATTTCACGAAAAGCTGCTGAAATTTGCCACAGACCTTGGCATGGGCGGCCTGGGCTATCTGGAGGTCATGGAGGACGGCAGCTATAAGGGCCCCATCGACAAGTTTATTCCCCGGGAATTAAAAGAGGAGTTCCGCGCTCTGGCAGGACTGGAGGTGGGTGACACCATTTTCTTCATGGCTGACCGGGAAGAGCGGGCCGCCTACTATGCGGGCATGATCC